>WFWG01000125.1 GCA_015491235.1 Ardenticatenaceae bacterium | reverse complement strand
CAACCCTACTTGGTCCAACTCATCTGCTACGAACTGGTACAACGGCTGAATCAGGAGAGGCGGCGGCGTGTTCGCAGGGCAGATGTGGACACGGTTATCCCAGAGGTCTTCCAGAAGGGCCATATGTACTTCGGGGAATTCTGGGGGAGTTTGACACCAGAACAGCAACAGGTCTTGGCGGATATTGCGCGGGGCGAGGGGCCGCGAGAAGAAATGCACGCCGTGGCCGAACGGTTCGTGACGAAAGAGGTGCTGGAATGCGTGGACGGCGTGTATCGTTTTCGGGTTCCCCTGATCCAGCGGTGGGTAGTGGAGAAACGTTATGTTTACACTGCTGGAGCGCCAGAGCCGGGGCAACGAGATCGTGATGCCTCGCGCCTTGGCCGACCGCCTGGCCACCCTGCTGGAGGGCCTTGCCGTGGAGGACGACCAGGCCGCCATCCCGGGTGAGGCGGAGCCAATTCCCGTGGTGCGCATGAGGCTGGCCGGGGAAGAAATTCGCCCTGCTGCCGGATAACCCCTATGCCCGCAGCCGCGCCTTGGCGGCGGCAATCTGCTCCAGCACGGCCTGCCGGGCCGTGCCCCCTTCGGCCGCTTTGGCCTCCACGGCCCGCTCCGGGTCGAAGGTGGCGTAGAGGTCGGCCTCGAAGTGGGGGCTGATGCGCCGGAAAGCCTCCAGGGGCAACTCGTTGAGGGGGACGCCGCGCCGCTCGGCCTCGGCCACGGCGCGGCCCACCAGGTGGTGGGCCTGGCGGAAGGGCACGCCCTTGCGCACCAGGTAGTCGGCCAGGTCGGTGGCCAGCATAGCGGCGTCCAGGGTGGCCCTCATGCGCTCAGGTTGAGGCTCCATCGTGCGCACCACGCCCGCCAGCACCGGCACCAGCAGGTGCAGGGTGTCCAGCGTGTCGAAGAGAGGCTCCTTGTCCTCCTGGAGGTCCTTGTTGTAGGCCGAGGGCAGCCCCTTGAGCACCGTCAGCAGCGCCACCAGGTTGCCAACCAGCCGGCCGCTCTTGCCCCGGGCCAGTTCCAGCGCGTCGGGGTTGGCCTTCTGGGGCATGAGGCTGGAGCCGGTGGTGTAGCGGGGGTCCAGCCGCACGAAGCCGAACTCCTGCGAGGCGTAGAGGATGAGGTCCTCGGCCAGGCGGCTGGCGTGGACGCCGAAAATGGCCGCCCAGGCCAGCACTTCGAGCAGCGCGTCGCGGTCGCCCACCGCGTCCAGACTGTTGGGAGCCACGTCGTCAAAGCCCAGTCGCTCGGCCAGGAAGCGGCGGTCCACGCCCAGGCCGTGCCCGGCCAGCGCGCCGGCCCCCAGCGGGAGCACGTTCACCCGCTTGCGCGCGTCGGCCAGGCGCTCGCGGTCCCGCTGGAACATCCAGAAGTAGCTCAAAATCCAGTGGCTGTACCGGATGGGCTGCGCCCGCTGCAAGTGGGTGTAGCCGGGCATAAGCACGTCCAGGTGGCGCTCGGCCTGTTCCACCAGGGCGGCCTGGAGGGCGCGGATCTCCCCGTCCAGCCGGTCAATTTCCCGCCGCAGGTAGAGGCGTTCGTCCGTGGCCACCTGGTCGTTGCGGCTGCGGCCGGTGTGCAGCTTGCCGGCCACCTGGCCCACCAGTTCGTGCAGGCGCCGCTCCACGGCGGTGTGGATATCCTCGTCGCTGGGCTTGACCTCGAAGCGGCCGGTGCGCCACTCTTCGGCCACTTGATCGAGGCCGCGCAGCAGCGCGTTCAGTTCTTCGGCCGTGAGCAGGCCGGCGCGGTGCAACCCCTCGGCCCACGCCTTGCTCCCCTCGATGTCCACCTCCCAGAGGCGGTGGTCGAAGGGCAGCGAGGCGTTGAGGCGTTCCATCAACTCGTCCGTTTCCACGTCGTAGCGACCACCCCAGAGTTTCACGGACCACCTCCTGGGGATAAATCTCCTGGAGGCTGAGCTGTCAAGGGCAGCCGCCAGACGCCCGTGGTGGTTAGCAAGTAAATGGCGCTCTCGGCATCGTCGGCGGCCACGTCGCGAATTTCACCCCACGCCGCCCCCGAGGGGGGCCAGAATTGCACCACCAGCTTGCCCTCCTTGTCGAAGACCAGCACCCGGCCGGCCTCGGCCACGTAGAGGTAGCGCAGGGGGACGTCAGGCGCCTTCTCGTCGGTAAAGATGGCGACGGGGGCCTCCAAGGGCGGCACCACGGCCTCCAACTGGAAGGGGCGCAGTTGTCCCACTGTCATTTTGACAACCCGCCCGTCGGCCTCCAGCACGTAAATGTCCCCGTCAATGGCCATGCGGATGGGCACTCGGAGCGTCGCCTGCGCGTCGGACTTCATCCAGGGCACCGGTGGGTCGCCGTATCCGCCCGTCATGTCGGGAATGTACTTCCAGATTTGCTTTTCGGTGCGGTCCAGCAGGTAGAGGTTGCCGTTGTAGTGGCCCACGTCCATGATTTCCCCGGCCACCGGGGCGAAGTTCAGGCGGCGCAAAGGTTGGGGGGCTCCGGGCACGAATTCAAAGGCGCCCCCTTCGGCCAGCCCCACCAGGGCTTCGTGGGCCCGCGTGCCGCCCGGCGGCATCCACGTGATAAAGAGGATGCGGCCGGACACCGGCAAGCCAGGAGCCGCCAGGGGCGTGCGCTCGTCCAGGGGCTGATCTTCCTGGGCGTCTGCCGCAACCTGGAAAACGGCACCTCGCTTCAAGTCGAGCACGTAGAGCGTGCCGTCCGCGTAGACGAGATCGGCGGGGTCTGCCTCCGAGGAGAGGGGCGCCACGCGAGTGGCCTCCACCCGTTGGACACGGGCCACTTGCTCCTCCAGCCGCTGGAACCGCTGCCGCAACGCTGCCACCTCGGGCGCACCGGGGTTGATGGCCTCGGCCTGTTCCAGCTTTTCCTGAACGGAGAGCAGCAACACGCCGGCCGACTCCCGATCAGCCTGCTCGGCCTGGGCAATTTCAGCCTGGGCGCCCGCGATGAGTTCGTTGAAGCGCGCCAGGTCCACGCGCGTCACGCGCCAGTAGGTGAAAGCGGCCAACACCACCAGCAGCAGCGGTAGCACCAGCGCCATGAAGGGGTAAAAGGTGCGCCCCTCAGGGGAGGGGGAAGGGCGCTCCTCCCCCCGGCGTGGAGTTTGCTCTGTCGGCTGGGTGCCAGGCAAGAGGTGGCGCGCAATGGCCACGCCCCGGCGTCCTACGGCCCGCGCCAGCATGGCCCCCTCGATAGCCACGGCGTCCAGCCAGGGCATCAGGCGCCGCCAGAGGGGCACGAGGGAGCGCTCGTAGGTCTCCAAGGCCATCTCCAGGACGCGCAACAGCAGGGCCAGGGCCAGCAGACCCCACGCCGCCAACCGGCGGGCAAAGCGTCCGATGAGGCCGGCCGCCCCCGCTGCTTGCTGTCCCGCGCGCCCAAGGCGTGCTCGCAGTAGAGGGCGAAAAATTTTTCGCCCGTCCAGTTCCCCGGGGGGGCGCTCCACACGAT
>WFWG01000124.1 GCA_015491235.1 Ardenticatenaceae bacterium | reverse complement strand
GTGATGAAGCGGTACAGGTAGTAGAGCCACATGGTCTTCGGGCCTCCACGCAGGTTGCGGTGGTCAGTTGCCAGTAGTCAGTGATCGGTTGCCGGTAATCAGTGAGCAGTGACAGGACTTACGCCGTTGGATGTTGTGCGAACGGCAAAAGGGTGTAGGGGCGCAGCGTTGGCTGCGCCCCAGGGCCCCCCACGCCTCCCGGCAGTGAACCGGCCCCAGCTAAAAGGTCAGCACATCCTCAAGAGCCGCGCGGATAGTGTCCGCCGTGGGGACGACGTGGGCTTCCATGCGGCGGTTGTACGGCAACGGGTTATCGGCGCCGGTAACGCGCGTCACGGGCGCGTCCAGGTCGAGGAAAGCTTCCCGGGCAATGGTGGCAGCAATCTCGGCGCCGAACCCAGCCGTGCCACAGTCCTCGTGAACGATTAGGCAGCGGGAAGTTTTGCGCACCGAGCGCAACACCCTTTCCTTGTCCCACGGTACAATGGTGCGCAGGTCAATCACCTCCACGGCACCGGGGAACGCCTGGGCCGCCTCCAGGCACCGGTAAACCATCGCGCCCCACGTGACTACTGTCACCTCGTCCCCTTCCAGCAACACAGCCGCCTTGCCGAAGGGCAGCGTGTAGTCGTCCCCCGGGTAGGGACGGCGCGCCTCGGGGGCGTCCAGCAGGGCACGGTGTTCCAGGAACACGGTGGGGTCGTTGCCGCGCAGCGCGGCCCGCAGCAGTCCCACCGCGTCCTGGGCGTTGGAGGGAATGGCGATGCGCCATCCCGGCCTGTGGGCGAGGATGGCCTCGTCGGAGACACAGTGCCAGGGATCGCTCACCACTTTGCCGAAGCCGACGGGTATGCGCAGCACCATTGGCACGGCAAAGCGGTTGTTGGTGCGCCAGCGCACGGTGCCGGCGTCGTTGAACTGCTCTGTGCCTGGGTCCAGGTACTTGCGGAACTGAATTTCGGGCACGGGGAGCAGCCCAGCCGCCGCCATGCCCACCGCTCGTCCGACGATGCCGTCCTCGTTCAGCGAGGTGTCGAAGACGCGCGCCGGGCCGAAGGCCCGCAGCAGGCCGCGGGTGGCCCCGTGAACCCCTCCTTTGACCGCCACGTCCTCGCCGAAGACCAAAATGCGCGGGTTCAGGCGCATCTCGACTTCCAGCGTGCGGCGCACGGCGTCAATCAAGTTCATGCGCACAGGCGTTTCGACGCGCACTTCCTCTGTGCCCGGCAGGGGCAAGAGGCCCTCGGGCAGCAGACCGCCCTGCTCCTGCGGTTTGCCCTCGAAGAAGACGTACCGCCTCACCGAGGTGGGGTCCGGCTCGGGGCGGGCCCGCACGGCTTCCACTGTGGCGGCCACCTCTTCTTCCACTTCCCGCTTCAGGGCCTCCCACGCCTCCTGGCTCATTCGGTCCGGCACCAGGAACTCGTACAGGCGGCGCAGCGGGTCCCGCGCTTCCTCCTCCCGGCGGACCTCCTCGGGCTTGTAGGCCTGGTTGTCGGTGAAGGAGTGGCCCCGCAGGCGCGGCACGGTGACGCGCAGCAGGGCCGGCCCCTCGCCGGAGCGCACGTGAGCCACGGCCTCCTGGATGGCGCGAGCAGCTTCCTCGGGAAGGGTGCCGTCGGCCTGGAAGATGGCCAGATTTTTAAAGGACTTGAGGTTCTCGGCGATGTTGCCCCCTGGCGTCTGCAAGTCGCTGGTCACTGAGATGGCGTACCGGTTGTCCTCGATGAAGAAGAGCATGGGCAGGCGCAGAGTCGTCACGATGTTGAGGGCAGCCCAGAACCCGTTGGCCGCCACCGAACCGTCCCCGCCGAGGGCCACGCTGATGGCGCCGTCCCACTCGGCGTGGCCCAATTCTTCGACGTGGTAGCGGATGCTCTGAGCCCAGCCGGCCGCCGGGGAATACTGGGCACCCACGTCGCCCGACATGGGCAGCACGGTCACACCGCCGCGTCCCGGCTTGTTGTAGACCACGCCGCTGTCCCGCCCGCCGGTGATACTGCCCTCGCGGGCCATGGCGGTGGCCAGGTTCTCCTCAACGGTCATCCCCACAGCCAGCATGAAAGGCCGCGAGCGGTAATAGACGGTGGCGGCGTCGTGGGGGTGGTCGAGCGCCAGCCCCAGCAACACCTGGGCCAACTCGTGTCCGGCGGCCGAGAACTGGTAGAGCACCTCCTTGGCTGGCACGAGCTGGGTTTCCTCCACCACGTCCAGCGTGCGGGAAGTGAGCGCCAGGCGGGCAACCTGTTCCCAGTCGTACCGTTCCACCGGATGCACTTCCTCCTTGAAGCCCCTGGCAGATAGCACCATTGCCATCCTCCTTTCACTTTTGGACGTTCAGGAAAAGCGACTTCTCTCCCACCGGCAACCCGCTTCAATCTTAGGAAACTTGGCCCACTTCGCCAAACCTAACCTCTTGTCGTCAGCAACCTCCCGGACGTTCAGAACGCCCGAGAACCATCGGGGGCTGACGGGCGGTTTATCCCTCAGCAGGCGGCAGCGTGGCGTTGTCCACGCCGGCGATGAAGGCTTCCGTGCGCGCTCGGGCCTCCTCGTCCGACATTTGGACGGGCGGCGACTTCATGAAGTAGGCAGAGGGGGCCACCAGGGTACCCCTCAGCCCGCGTTCCAGGGCCAGCTTGGCGCAACGGATGGCGTCAATGACCACGCCGGCGGAGTTCGGGCTGTCCCACACTTCCAGCTTGAGTTCGACGTTGAGGGGAACGTCGCCAAAGGCGCGTCCCTCCATGCGAATGTAGGCCCACTTGCGGTCCTGCAGCCAGGGCACGTAGTCGGACGGCCCGATGTAGACGTTCTCGTCGCCGATGTCATAGTCGAGCTGAGAAGTCACCGCGTTGGTCTTGGAAATCTTCTTGCTCTCCAGGCGGTTGCGCTCCAGCATGTTGTAGAAGTCCATGTTGCCGCCCACGTTGAGCTGGCTGGTGCGCTCCAGCCGTACCCCCCGGTCGCGGAAGAGCTTGGTGAGCACGCGGTGGACGATAGTGGCGCCCACCTGGCTCTTGATGTCGTCGCCGATGATGGGCAGGCCGCGCTCCGCGAAGCGCCGCTGCCAGTAGGCCTCGCGGGCAATGAAGACCGGCACGCAGTTCACGAAGGCGCAGCCAGCGTCGAGCACCTGCTCCACGTACCACTTGGTGGCCATTTCGCTCCCCACGGGCAGGTAGCTGACCACCACGTCCGTCTTCGTGTCCCGCAGGATTTCCACGATGTTGTCGGTGGGTCCTTCGGCCTTCTGGATTTTCTGGCGCAGGTAGTCGCCCAGGCCGTCGTGGGTCATGCCCCGGTAGACCTTTACGCCCATGTAGGGGACTTCGGCAAACTTGATGGTGTTGTTCTGCCCGGCCCAAATGGCCTCGGAAAGGTCCTTGCCCACCTTGTCGGCGTCAACGTCGAAGGCGGCGGTGAACTCGATGTCGTGAATGTGGTAGCCACCCAGTTCTACGTGCATCAGGCCGGGCACGAAGTCATCGGGTGAGGCGTCCTTGTAGTAGTAAACGCCCTGCACCAGTGAGTTGGCACAGTTGCCGACGCCGATGATGGCCACGCGCACCTTTTTCTCGTCCACCTCGTTCCCTCCTGGATGGGTTTTGTTGACCAGCTTTGTTTTGGTTGCTCAACACGACATGGTGCGGGTTCTCCCCCGCACCGTGCCACCTCTCTGCTCTGGCCGAACAGACAGGCTACGCCGTTCATCAGCACAGCCGATTCATCCTATCACAGCTTGGGGGGGTGTCAAGTGAACACCAATTCCTGGCTATTGTGGACCCACATGCCCTAACTCAGGTCTGAACCTCAGCGTTAAGGTTTGACAAACCCATTCATTTATCATAGAGTTATGATTATCGTAATTCTGCGATAAAAATGAGCGGCAAAATTCAGAAAGGGAGGTTCCAACCATGCCAGAACTCCGTGTCTCTAACGCGAAGGATGCGGGTGTTTCATCGCCTAATCTCGACGATGCGGCTGAGAGACGACCCATCGAGCTGACACCGGAGGAAGAACGCCTTATCCGCATGTGCAAGGCGTTGGGTCACCCGGCCCGTTGGGCCATTGTCAAGTACTTGGCGGAATGTGGTCGTTGCATTTGCGGGGACATCGTCGCCGTTCTGCCCCTGGCCCAGTCCACCGTGTCTCAACATTTAAAAGTTCTCAAGGAGGCAGGTCTGATCCAAGGCGAGATCGAGGGACCTGCCACATGCTATTGCCTCGATCCAGAGGGAATTGCCTGGTTCCGAAGCACAATCGCCCAGTACCTCAGCGGCGTTGAACTGGGAACACCCGAGGGTCAATCGTACTTCGCGCAGGTTGCGGAGCAATGGGATGCTTTGCGCGCTCGCATGTACTCCGATGCAGTGCGCGATGCCACTTTAGCCCGCGCCGCGCTGGGGCCTGAGGCTACGGTTGCCGATGTTGGTGCGGGAACGGGTTTCATCGCCCAAGGGCTCGCTCCGCGAGTCGCGAAGGTATACGTCATAGACAATTCGCCGGAGATGTTGGCCGTCGCCCGCAAGAACCTGGCCGCCTTCGAGAACGTGGAGTATCGCCTCGCCGACGGGATGCGCTTGCCTTTGCCGGACGCCAGTCTGGACGCGATACTGGCCAACATGTACCTGCACCACGTTTCGGATCCCCTGGCCGCGATCCACGAGATGGCCCGCGTGCTCAAACCCGGCGGCCGACTGGTGATCACCGATATGGAGCAACACACCTACACCTGGCTGCGGGAAGAACACCACGATGTGTGGCTGGGCTTCGACCGGGAGCAGGTACGGGCGTGGTTCGAAACGGCGGGACTGGTCAACGTGCGGGTGGAGGACACTGGCGAGTCCTGTTGTGCGAACTCCGAAGCGGGGAGGGGTCAGGCAGCGGTGACCATCTTCGTGGCCGTGGGGACCAAGCCCGAGCCGCGTGCGAAGGAAGCCGATTGAGCCCCACTCTTCGCCGATTCGCCAATTGCTCACTTGAACTTTGGCCGAAAGTGGCCTACAATTATCTTGCACGTCCGCCCCAACACCAAAAGAGGGGAGTTTCCTTTTGCCACGCCGGGAAAATTGTCCCAAGTGGGACCTGACGCCAGAGGAAGCCGTCCGCTGGCAGGAGTCGCTGCGCCAGCACCTCGTGCTGGAGGATGACCTTCCTCCTTCTGTGCGGCTCGTGGGAGGTGTGGACTCCGGGTACACCGACACTCAGGCCATCGCCGTCATCACAGTATTCGTGTACCCGGAACTGGAGCTCATTCACCACGCCATTGGGCAGGTGCCCGTGCACTTTCCGTACATTCCTGGCCTGCTCGCCATCCGCGAGGGGCCGGCCATCGAGGCGGCCTGGGGCAATATTCCGCCCGAACGGCGGCCCGACCTGCTCTTCTTTGACGGACAGGGCATTGCCCACCCCAGGGGCATGGGCATTGCCAGCCACATGGGCGTGTTGCTCGACCGGCCCAGCATTGGGGTGGCTAAGCGCATTCTGGTGGGCCACCACGAGCCAGTGCCAGACGAACAAGGCGCGTGGCGCCCACTCGTCTACCGTGGAAAGGTGGTGGGGGCGGCCGTGCGCACTAAAGTGGGCGTCAAGCCGGTGTATGTCTCGCCCGGTCACCGCATCTCGCTGCCCACGGCCATCGAGTACACGCTGGCCACCGTGCGGGGCTACAAGCTGCCCGAACCCACGCGCCTGGCCGACAAGCTGGCCCGCCAGTGGCGGCGAAAGCTCGCCAGTGGGGTAAGAAAATAGAGAGGTGTTCGCCAAATGTGTGCATTTCGTGAACTCGATAACCAAAGCCGAATCCAGGAAGCCGCGCGCCTCTTTCGGGAGGCCCGCTACGCCGTCGCGCTAACGGGCGCCGGCATCAGCGTGCCCAGCGGCATTCCCGATTTCCGCTCGCCAGGTTCTGGCCTGTGGGAGAAGTACGATCCCATGGAAGTGGCATCACTGGGCTCGTTTCTCGCTCACCCGGAGCGCTTCTACGACTGGATCCGCCCCCTGCTCAGCGTCACGCGCGCGGCGCAGCCCAATCCGGCCCACGTCGCCCTCACACACCTCCAGGAAATGGGTCTCTTGAACGAAATCATCACCCAGAACATTGACGGCCTTCACGAAGCGGCCGGCAGCCGGGACGTGCTGGCCGTTCACGGCCACACCCGCACGGCCACGTGTGTGCAGTGTGGCCAGAAGATGTCGGCCGAGCCCGTGTGGGAGGCGGTGGAGCGGGGCGAGGTGCCCCATTGCGCCTGCGGGGGCGTGCTCAAGCCCGACGTGGTCCTCTTCGGCGAACTGCTGCCCCACGACGTGATGGAGCGCGCCCAGCGGGCGGCTGCCCGCGCCGACCTGATGTTGGTGGCCGGAAGCTCCTTAGAAGTGGTGCCCGCTGCCGACCTGCCCCTGCTCACGCTTGCCGGCGGAGGGCGCCTGATCATCGTCAACAAGGGCCCCACCCAGCTCGACCACCGGGCCACGCTGAAAATTGAGGGGGACGTGGCCGAGGTGCTGCCGGCCATCGTGGGGGTTCTGCGCCAGCCGGCCTGATAGGTCTCTCCGGCTTTCCCGAGGATTCCAAACCATCCAGGAGGCCGACTCCTGTGCCAAAACAAAGAGCACCGCGATTCGAATCGCGGTGCTCTTCGCAAAAGGAGGAGAAACCCTGCTGCTCCGGCGCCCCTGCCAAGCTGCCTGTCACCTCTCTTAAAATCTTCAAGCGCTGTGGGTAGCCCCCATCCCCACAGCGCTCTACAAAAGGAGGAGAAAGAGTGTTAGTCTGACTTTACTATACCTTAATTGTCTCCACCTTGCTTGACGCTCACCCTACGTTTTCCCTACGCTTTCCCTGCGCCGGCCCTCGTTGGTCGAGTTGAAAAGCTTTCCAAGCATAATATGGTCAGAACAAGCGTTTTGACTAAAATATACGCAGGAGTGACGCCTAATCTGTACTCCACTGTCCCGTCTCGACGATATACCGAACACAGTCGCCAACACCAAAAGGTTTTCTCATATCCATGACACGTGTGCGCCTAACCCTTGCCCTACTGGTCTGGAGTCTCACACTCATCGCAGTGGGTTCGACGCCGAACGTAAGCTACGCGCAGGAAGACCCTGTGGATGCACTCATCCAGGCCATGCCGGTGGAACAGCGCGTGGCGCAACTCTTCCTGGCCACTTTCCCCGGCGAAGACACCGGCCCAGGATCACCGGCTGCCCAACTGGTGCAGGAGTTGCACGTCGGCGGCATTGTTCTGCGCGCTTCCAACGGAAATTACCGCAACGACAGCACGGCTCCTCAGCAAATTGCCCGCCTGGTGACAGAACTGCAAACGCTGGCCTACGAGGGAAGCGCTGCTGGGAGCGGCGAGGGGCCGTTCGTGCCGCTGTTCGTGGGGCTGGAACTGACGGGAGCACCAGACCGGCCCGGCGATGGGTTTCCCTCACAGGGGTTCACTGAACTTCCCACCTTGATGGCCTTGGGGGCTACCTGGGAACCGGCCAACGCCGAGCGCGTGGGCACAATCGTGGGACGAGAATTGCGAGCAGTGGGCGTCAACCTGCTCTTGGGTCCCCCGCTGGACGTGGTCACGATGCCTCAGCCAGGCCTTCCCGGCGACCTGGGCACCGATGTTTTTGGCGGCGATCCGTTCTGGGTCAGCAAGATGGGCCGGGCCTTCATTCGAGGTGTCCACGCTGGCAGCGAAAATCACGTTGCCGTGGTAGCTCAGCACTTTCCCGGCCTGGGCGGCAGCGACCGCCGCCCGGAGGAGGAAATCGCCACCGTTCAGAAGCTCCTTGAGGAACTTCAACGCATTGACTTACCACCTTACTTCGAGGCCACTGCTGTCCGCGAAGACGACATGAGCGGGACAGTGGACGGCTTACAGACGACTCACATCCGCTACCGTGGCCTCCAGGGGAACATTCGCCAGCTCACTCGTCCAATCAGCTTGGACGCCCAGAACCTGCCAACTATCCTGGCCCTTCCCCAGTTTGAGCCGTGGCGACAGCAGGGTCTTCTGATCAGCGAGGCATTGGGTGTGCCCTCCCTGCGGCGCTTTTATCAGGACCAGTTGGGCACCTTTCCCCCCCGCCGCGTGGCCCAGGAAGCTTTCGCTGCTGGCCACGATGTGCTCTTCGTGGCCAACTTCGGAGAGGAAGGCGACTGGGAGGAGCAATTGGCCAACATCCAAAGTGCCGTTCAGTTCTTCGCGGACACCTACCGCAACGACCCCGTCTTTGCCGAGCAGGTGAACCGTGCCCTGCGCCGCATTCTCGCCGCCAAGCTGCGCGTCGCCGGTCGGTTCGACTTGGAGGCCGTGCTCCCCACACCACCAGAACAGTTCGACCAGCTCCCCTTCCGGACGGCCGAATCACAGGCCGAAATTGCCCGTATTGCCCAAGAAGCCGTCACCCTCATTTATCCGGGTGCTGAGGAGTTGGCCGACCGCTTGCCTGGCCCACCACTGCCGGACGAGAACATCCTCATCTTTACCGACGCCCACCCTGTCGTGGAATGCCCCACGTGTCCGCCGCGCCCCTTCATTGCACCGGACGCGCTGGCCCAGGCCCTTTTGCAACGGTACGGGCCCGAAGCCAGCGACCAGCTCGCACCAGAGCGCATTACCAGCCTTACCTTTACCCAATTGAACATCTACCTGAACGCGCTCGAACAGAATCGCCCGCCCGAACCCGACCTGGAAGAGACCATCCGCGAGGCCGACTGGATCATCTTCGTTCTTGGCCGGGTGGCGCCGGATGAAGTTCCCAACAGCGGAGCCCTTAAGCGCTTTCTGCGCCTGAGCGGGGAGCGCTTCCGTACCCAGCGCCTGATTGTGTTTGCAATGGGTGCCCCCTACTACCTGGACGCCACCGAAATCAGCAAGCTGACGGCCTACTTTGCCCTTTATGCGCCCACGCCCACGTTCGTGGACACAGCCGCCCGCCTGCTCTTCCAGGAGTTTACCCCCACCGGGGCCTCGCCCGTTAGTGTGCCGGGCGTCAGCTACGATCTGATCACGCAGTTGGAACCCGACCCTCGCCAGATCATTCAGGTGGGGCTGGCCGAATCCTTCGAGCCAGAACGGGGAACCCCCACCGCCGAGGATGTGCCACGAACTGTGGACGTGCAAATCGGAGACACGATTACCCTTCGCACCAGTGTCATCCTGGACCGAAACGGCAACCCGGTGCCTGACGGCACGCCGGTGACCTTTATCCTCGGGTATCCCAACGAGGGCATCGAGTTGCCCCGGCAGCAGGTGACCACTCAAAATGGCGTCGCCCAGACGACGGTGACGCTGGAGCGCGAGGGACAACTCAGCGTGCGCGTCGAGGCCGAACCGGCCACCCAGAGTACCACGTTGCTGCTCACTATCCAGGGCGAAGAGCCGGCTCAAATCGCCACTGTGGTCCCCCCGCCCACGGCAACGCCCAGCCCGACGATTACGCCGCTCCCAACGCTGACAGCCGTCCCGACGAGAACACCGCCTCCGCCGACGCCAACGCCTTCGCCGACGCCAGTACCCCAGTTCATCCACCGTATTCCGTCCAAAGCCGTCGGCTGGCACACGCTGGTGAGCACGCTGGCCGGACTGGTCCTCGTGGCAACGGTGGCAGCGGCCCGCCTCCAACGCTCGGCCGAAGAGCGGGTGCGGCAGTTTCTGCTCATTTTGACCTTCGGGCTGAGCGCCTACGTGGTCTATTTCGTGTTGTGGGACATAGGCATCCTGCCCGAACGGCTGGAGTCAACAGTGGGCGTCATCCTGGCGAGCCTGGCGGGTGGGTTACTGGGTGCCACGGGACACGTCCACGCTGCTCTCCGCCGGTGAACGGTTATCCGGCTGCGACCCGCCACGTGAGCCACACGGCCGCGCTGAGCACACTGAGCGACAGCCACAACAGCGGCCAGTTGGCCCGCACAGCCTCGCCCCAAGCGTTCAGAGGAGAGACAGCCTGGGCGCCCTCACCGTAAAGTTGGAGCCCGGCCTGGCGTCCCTGAAGGGCATCCCACAACTCGTCCACGGTGGCCGGGCGATTTTCCGGGTGCATTTCCATGGCCCAGAGGACGGCTCGCTCTACATGAGGAGAAATAGCGGGGTTCAACTGGCGGGGCGGCACCAGCGCCTTGGGGTCCAGAAAACGCTGTTTGGCATCGGCTGGCGGATGGCCCGTGAGCAAGTGGTAGAGCGTGGCCCCCAGCGCGTAAATGTCCGAGCGCACGTCGGTGTGGCCCGTGTCCCCGCCGTACTGCTCGATGGGCGTGTAGGCCACTGTTCCCCGCCCCTGCAACACCGTGAGGGTGCGGGAGTCGTCGGAGATCAGCACCTTCACCAAGCCGAAGTCCACCAGTTTGATGCGCCCTTCGGGTGTCAGCTTGATGTTGCTGGGCTTGATGTCACGGTGCAAAATGGGAGGACGCTGGTTGTGCAAATACCGCAGCGCCTCAACAATCTGGCTGGCCCATTGGAGCACTTGAGCTTCGTCAAGAAAGCGGCCCGCCACACGCGCTTCCTCGACGAGTTGGAGCAGGTCAGGGCCAGGCACGAAGTCCATCACCAAGTAATCGCGCCCGTTCTGGCAAAAGTAATCGGAGACTTTGGGCAAATTGGGGTGGTCGAGGCGAGCAAGAATGCTCGCCTCTCGGTGAAACTGGGCGCGGGCCTGCTCACGCAAGGGCTCATCAACAGGGCCTACCAGTTCAGCCCTGACCTCCTTGATGGCTGTCTTGCGACCCTCCAGCCGCAAGTCATCGGCCACGTAGACGGCCCCCATGCCGCCCTGGCCGATCAGACCGGTAATGCGATATCGTTCACGCAGAACAGTTCCGGGGGACAACAGCTTGGCCACGTCTGCTTCTCCTCCTTACTGTTAAGGTAGCCACATTGTTGAGTTTGTCAAAAAATTGCTCTGCCGCAAGCCGCCTGGAGTCAACGCCAGGGCTTTCCGCTCTTCTAATACCAGGGACGGCTTCGCCGCCCCCCAGTTCTCCACGATT
>WFWG01000123.1 GCA_015491235.1 Ardenticatenaceae bacterium | reverse complement strand
GTGTGGCGCCGCACATGTTCATGCGCTCGTCCCCGAGGTCTCCGAAGAAGTACGTGACCTCATGCCATTTCCACGCCTAATTATATGAGACCGAGGCCATCGGGAAAATCTGACTGACAGGCTCAGAAATACATCCGACGAGCTGTGCGGGCGCGCGGGATGTGGTATACTTGGCCCTGCTCAGCAGGCAAGCGGCAAAAGTCCAGGCGAACATGAACGGCGTTGCTCATTCCCGGCGCAAACTCGGAAGAGGGACACGGTGGCTGCTCCGCTGGTGGCCGGAGTTGCTCCTCATCGTCCTGGGCGTTTGGCTGCGCTACCGGTACGCGGCCTTCAGCCACATGGTCGAGGACGAATACTTCGAGGGGCTGGTCCTGCGAGACATCGCGCGCCACGGGCTGCCCTTTTTTGAAAGCGGCATCCTGCGCCAGCGGGGGTGGATCTACCTCTACAGTGCCGTGCCCTTCGTGTTTCTCGTCGGCCCAACGCCGCTCGCCATGCGCTTGCCCAACTTGGTCTTTGAGGCCATCCTCATCGGGCTGGTGGCCTGCTTCGGGCGGCGCGAGTGGCACCGGCTGGCCGGACTGGGCGCGGCCACCGTCGTGGCCCTCTTGCCCACCCTCATCGCAAACAGCCCGCGGGTGCGCTTCTACGCCCCCTTTGTGCTCTTCACCTTTCTGTCGGTCTGGTTTGCGCTGCAAGCTGTCCGCCACCCGGCCCGCGCTTCGGCCCACCGGGCTTTCGCCGTGGCCTTCGGCTTGGCCGTGATGTCCCACGAGGAGGCTCTGCTGCTTTACCCTGCCCTGGTGCTGCTCATGACACTGTGGGGCAGACGCCAGTACTGGCGCCAACGGGTTGCCTGGCAGGCGCACGTCATTGCCGGCCTGTTCGTGGCCCTTCGCGTGTTCCTGGAAATTGTGGCCAACGTGCAGGCGCCGACTTTGCCCGGCGTGGGGGGCAGAGCCAAGCCGTACCTGGAGCCCTTCGTGGACATGGCCGAGAAGTGGAGCGTCTACCGACCACTCTACTTCTCGGCCGCCAGGTGGCCGATCACCCTGGCGGGCGTGGCCGCGGCCCTCCTGGCTGTTGCGTGGTGGAGGCGGCGAACGCCCTGCCGGACGCCTCGGCCGTTTGCCCAGGCCATCTCCTTCCTCCTCTTGCCGCCCTTCTCGGTGTTGCTCTTCCTGGTCGTCCTCGCGGGCAGCACGTGGCGCGAGGTGCGCTACATGCTCTTCGCCGAGCCCCTGGTTGCGCTGGCGGCGGCAGCAGGAGCCTGGTGCCTTGCGCGTGCGCTTCCCCGCCGTCTGGGCGAGGTCGCCTTTCTCCTGTGGGTTGGGCTGGCCGGAGCGCTGTTGTGGCCCAAAGCGGAGGGGGCGGCGTCAACGCGGAACCGGGACTACGCGGGCGCCTTTCAGTACGTGGCGGCTCACTGGCAGCCCGGCGACGTGGTGGTGACGCCCCTGATCCACGTCTGTGCCTTCGTGGCCGGTGACAAGTGTGACTTCTACATGCGGGAAGATGGGTATGAGCCGTATGTCATTGCGCGGGAGGGCCAGTTGGTAGACCGCTGGACAGGGGCGCCCCTTCTGCGCACGCGCGCGGAACTGGAAGCCCTCATCAAGTCGGCTCCGCGCGTCTGGGCCGTGGCCGACGGCCACCGCTTCGGCGTGCGGTACCGTGGGCCGTTCCGGCGCCTTCTGCTGGAGCAATTTCACCTGGCGGCCGAGTACACCGGTGGCGTGCGCGTGGCCCTGGCCGAGGGGTGGCAAGAGCCGCCGCCCTACACGGTGGAGCGTCCCCTGGCGCTGCCGGTGGGGCCGTTTACCCTCGAGCGCCTGGAACGCACCTCATTTCTGGCGTGGGGTGACCAGCGCCAGTTGGCTCTCGTACTTCACTGGTCGTTTCCCAAAAGGTTTCCGCTGAACTTGTTCACGTCCGTAAAGCTGGTCAACAGCGCGGGTGAAAACCTCTTCCAAGCTGATGGTCCGCCAGCCAACGGGTTGGTGGGTACAAGTGAGCGTCCCCGGCTACCGCTTCCCGACTTCAAGGTGTTCTGGTTGCCGTCGGACTTGCCGCCCGGACTCTACCGGCTGGAGGTGGCGCTCTACGAGCCGGCCACCCTCACCCCCCACAGCCCCAGCGTGCCCTTCGAG
>WFWG01000122.1 GCA_015491235.1 Ardenticatenaceae bacterium | reverse complement strand
TGTGAACAGAAAGATTGCCAGGATAGTTAACCCAACCAGCGTGCGGTTCATCATGTCTGGTGTCCCATGTGCAGGGAATTTTGAGGGAAGGACAGAACCACTGCCCGCCTTAGTATACTGGCGAATGCGCAGTTTGTAAACACCAACGGCGTATAGAAGCTTGCGTGCGTGGTCCCGCCGCCCACTGTGGCTTCTGTGGTGAAATTGTGCACACTCAAATCGAAGGAGGAAAAGTTTGGCAAAGGCCTGAAGAGAAGTCATAATAGCGCGAATAGCGTTGAGCGGAAGGGAGGAATCAGCGAGTGAAACGCCTTGTCACGTGGTTGACACTTGGCTTCATCGTTGTGCTCTATGCAGCGGTACTTTGGCGATATGATGGGGTTCTTCCACCTCTTATACCTCCCGAAGAAGTCAACCTGACCAATCTGGCCCAAAATGTGGCTGCTGGCCAGGGTCTTGTGACCACGGTAGCCAGTGAATTCTTCCCCTTTCCCGGTCGCCCTCAACCGTTTTACATGCCGGTAATTACGTATGCTATTGCCCTCAGCAACTGGGGAACCATGTGGGCCTTCGACCCGACTGTGTTACGCTGGTTCAACCGGTTGCTGGGTGGTTTGAATCTCGTCATGCTCTTCGTCCTGGCTCGGCGGTGGGGAATTTCGAGGCGTTTCGCCCTTTTTGCTTCTTTCTGGACAGCGCTTGACATCTTTTTCCAAATGACGAACAACGTTTTGCGCCCCGATTCGTTCAACCTCTTTTGGTTACTGGTTGGACTTTGGGGGTTCACTCGGGCGGAAGAAGGACAAGGGCAACGCTGGTGGGCGTTCAGTGGCTTCTGTTTTGCTCTGGCGCTCTTTGCTCACTTTTGGCTCGCCATGTACGTGATTGTGTGGTTGACAATCGTGGTTCTGTCCCGGCGAGCGTTGCGTTCACTCGTAAGCTTCGCTACACCTCTTGCCGCAGCCGGTGCAGGATGGGCAGCGTACGCTGCCATGAATTGGGCCCATTTTCGGGCCATAGCGCAACTGGTGGTGCATGACAAAACGAATGTTCCCCTTTCGACCACAATATTCGCCTTGCTCGGCTTAAACGACTTGCGGCCCTTTCTGAACGTTTATCCGACCAATGCTCCTATTTGGCTGGCACCGCTCATAGCAATCACGTGGGCACGAATGCGAGGACAAAAATTCGTCAAGTGGTGGCACGTTGGGCTTTTTTGGGTAGTATACTTCGTCGGCCATGGGAATTTATTCCCCTGGTACGTCGGGTGGTTCACTCCCTTCGGCTATCTGGCTGTTGCCTGGTTCGGCGACCACATTTCGAGCAGGCTCGCCAGCCCACACGTGGCCACAGCTAGCTTGGCTGTGGCGTTGTTATGGGCGGGGTACCAATCAGTGGCTATCTGGCGATGCTGGCAAGCAGTGCCCGCGATTGAGCGGAGTCAGGCTGCCTTCCTGGAGGACCTAAAACAAGACCTGCCTTTCGGTGCACATGTGTGGCTTCTCACCGTTCCGGATGCTTCCTTCTCCCTTCAGCGCGAGCGGCCTGACCTGAACATCTACGTGGGCACCGGGTATTTCGTTCCTCGTTTTGACTTCTACGAGCGCGTTGAGGCAATGGTGTTTGTTGAAAGCTGGCAGAACAAGATGGTGGACACGGGTTTCCTCCCGCCTTATCGGATCAAACGCACGTGGAGGTTAAAGGCTGTGTTGGCTGATTACACTGTAGTGTGGATCGAAATGGACAGAGAGGAACAGCAAGTATACCACACGCCGTGATGGCCTTCGGCCACAGCCAATTTTGGGAGAAGAGCACAGTGAAGAGCAATTCTTCGTTGTGCCGAAAGATAAAGGGCAAGGCTCATAAATCACGTGATCGGAGAACATGTTCCCGCCAGCGATCACCAGTTCTTGCAAAAGCTGTGTGATCGCGCAATAACTGGTAATTCCTCATTCTCCCGCGAAGTGATCCTTCGGCTTCTGTGCAAAGAAAATACCGAAGCCCGGCTCATTCAAGCGAATGAGCAGAAGGGCTATCGGCGAGACTATGAGGGTGAGTGCCGCTCCTGCTACGCGCAGAACAAGTGGGCGAATGTCCCCTTGGCCTGAACAACTTGTATGAGTTCGGCTTGATGGGATGAGCGAAAGGGCTAAAGCGCTGGCCTCGTCCAGGATGTGTGGGCCCGTCCACGCTTGGAACTCGAACCCGCAGGCTGCGAACAAGCGTTCCATTCCTTGTGGTGTGGGGAGCCCCACGTGTCGGGGTGCCTCGGTGACCTGAGACCAGCGACGTCCTAGCCAGCGTGCTTGCCCTCGCGTGAGTATGGGCACCTTTGCCACAACCCACCCGCCAGGCCGCAGAAGCCGGTATGCCTGACAGAGTGTCCTTCGAGGGTTGGGCAAGTGTTCGATGACTGTATGAAACGTAATGAGGTCGAAGGATTCCGGCGGAAGTTCCACCTCATCCAGTTGGCCACATATGGTGCGGAGGCCAAAGCGGTGCGAGGCAACCTCCAAGGCCCGCTTGTCAAAGTCCAGCACCGTACACTCAAACCCAGCCTGTTGAAAGAAAAATGTATGATGCCCTGTGCCGCCTCCTACGTCCAGCAGTTGTCCTCCGTGCAGGCCGGTCACGCGGCAGACTGTTCTCACGGAGTAACGGTAGAGAGGATGATAGAAGAGGGCTGTTTCAACCCGGTAAAGCAGACGACGGATGGGCGTGTTCCGAGGGACTTGGTCTGGAGCGTAGAACGGTGGATATGCCGCTAAAAGCTCATCTGGCCCGGGCAGGGGAACAATGGTGGCGCTGCCACAGGCACTACACTGGCGAAATGTCCACGTTCGACGGCTCATGCCGAGGCTGTCGCGAACTCCTTGATAGAGCGGCTTGTCCAGCGGGCTGCCGCAGAAAAGACAGAGACTGTTGTGGTCATCCATTTTGTTTCTCCTCGAGCAAATGGCGGTAGATAGCGAGGTGGCGTGCCGTGTACGCTTCCAGGCTAAAGTGAGTGCGAGCCCATGTGGCGGCCAGTTCGCCTTTGGTGTGGCGCGCTCGTGGGGAAGTCGCCAAGCGCAAAAGCGCTTGTTGCAGGGCGTCTGACCTGGCAGGAACAAACTGGACAACCTCCTCGTTGACGTAGGCCCCATAAATGGGGTCCCTGATAGCGACCACCGGCAGACCGCACGCCATGGCCTCTTGGGCAGCGAGGGGAAAGGCTCCTTCCGAATGAGAGGGAAGCACGTACACGTCGGCTGCTTGGTAGATTTTCAACAACGTTTCATCGTCAGGGGAGCGGTAGAGGTAAACCCCGTTCTGCTCAGGAACACTCATATTTCCGCGCCCACATAGCACGATATCGTATTCGGGGTGAGCTGCCTGCAAGAGCAACTCGATCCCTTTGCGAGGTACTAACCGCCCCACGAACAAAATTTTAGGCCGCTGATCCCACCCCAACGTGCGGCGCAACCGCGCCTTTTCTTCGGCGGTTACCGGGTGAAACTTTTCGGTATCCACGCTGACTGGCAGAAGGTGCACTTGCTTGTCTGAACCTGCCAGACGACGCACAAGCATTGCGGCTCGCTGCCCCGAGACCACAACGGTGTCGGCCATAGCCAATGCTAGCCGACCGAGGGTGTGATGGGCAACGGCCTGAATAGCGTTCCACGCGCGTTGGCGGTAGTATACAAATCCTGCGTACTCCGTAAGCACGGTGGGCCGTCTGAAAAGGCGGGCAAACCAGAGTGCGACCAGTGTGCTCTGATACAGGAAGCCGTGACCGTGAACGATGTCAGACCACAAGACCAGCCGTGACGCTGTTGGGAGCAGCGAGGGGCCAAAGAGAGGGTAGGGCACGGCATAGCGTTCCAGGATATTCCACGCAGGAACGCGAACGAACTCGACTCCATGCCGATGTTCGTGAGGCGGTTCGTCTGTGCGACAGGAGAGCACTTTAACCTTCTGTCCTTGACGGACGAGTTCCCTGGACAGGTGTTCGACTACCGTCTCGATTCCCCCGTAATGGGGCAGTGTGTAGTGGGAAACTTGGAGAATCCGCATGAAAGTGATCGGCTTGTTCGCGAGACACGGTGTGGTTCTGGACAAAGGCGTCGCCAATTATACTGAAAAGGAAGGCGTTGAAAAACATTTGTGTGCCGAGAGCAATAAGGGTGGAACCAAAGATAACAAGTCGCGTGTGTCCTGATACCAAAGCCCCGTATCCCGTGCGAATCCACGTCCAGAGAACGCTGGCATCCAGAACAAAACCAATTCCGATGAGAAGAAGGCTTACAACGAGAACGCGCTCCACGCTGAGCACCCGTGACAGCCAGTCGAGAAAGGGGTCGTTTTCGTAGAGTCGGTGTGCTATCGAGTACGCCTTTGCAAGGAAATGGGCTTGAATGACTTGAGCCCCACACAGGGTGAACAGACTGCCCAGAATGGCCCAGTGAAAGTCCATGCGGACCGGACCAATCCAAAGCGGTTGCTCGATCGGCGCGAGGAGTTGGCTGCCCATGAGCGCCAGTCCGACGAGCACAATTATTCCTCCTGGGAGGAAGAAGAGCACAGTGGGGCTGTATGTCAACATGAGTTTCAGGTGACGCCAGCCGTCTCGCAGTGGATGAAGATGCGGTGGACGTCCTCGTCTGTCAGGGTGGAACGTAATTGGCACTTCGGCAATCCGCAGGCCGAGCTTTTCGGCCTTGATGAGCATTTCTGAGGCGAATTCCATGCCAGTGGCCTGCAAACCCATCCGTCGGTACGCCTCTCGCGTGAAGGCCCGCATCCCACTTTGGGAGTCTGTTACCTGTGTCCCAAAAAGTGCATTGAAGAGGCAAGTGATTATCGGGTTGCCGATTCGGCTTGACCACCGCATAGCGCCTGGCAGGATCGTCCCCTTGAAGCGAGACCCCACGACCAGTTCATAACCAGCGTCCAGCAACTCGATCAAGCGAGGAATTTCGGTGAAGTCGTAACTGTCGTCGGCATCCCCAATGACAATGTAGCGCCCGGCGGCGGCCTCAATGCCTCCTCGCAGTGCACTGCCGTATCCCTTTTGGGTGACCGAAATCACCCTTACCCCCATGGATTGGGCGATTTCGACCGATCCATCAGTCGAGCCGTTGTCAGCCACGACAATTTCGCCACGCACCCCCATTTGGGCGAGGGCCTTTTGGGCCTTTTCGATCACAATGCCGATGCTCTGGGCTTCGTTCAGACACGGAATAACGACGGAGACCTCCACTTGAGAGTCATTGCTCATGTGTTCCCCTCCGGCGGCATACTTGGAAAGGTTAACCCGCACGTGAAGCACGCCCGTGATAGGCGTATTCCAGTTTCTCGCTTGCCAGCAGCCGTAAAACAGGGACCCTCTCGGAAAGAGGGGTTCCCACACAGACAACCATGCCGTTTTTAGAGAGTATACCGCGTAAAGGGGAGCAAAGTCTATCCCCCTTTAGTACACGTCCACACCTCGGAACTTCTTGGTGCTTCTGAAAAAAGCACTGTTTGAAGTCTGACACGACAGCCCAATGTGGGCTGGAAATCCGCCTCTGCTAAGGTCTCCAGAAGCGCGAGCGCGTTGTAAATCAGGCACCATTCGCCCGACAAAGCAAAACGAGTAAAATACGCACAGAATCCAAAAGCAGTTAGCGACTTCTCCGAAGAGAAATGTGGAGAATCAGGCAGAGAGGCCAAACGCATGGGCGCGAGTTGAGGTCGTCGCTGTTCGCGGCGTTCCTCCTGGCTGTCGTGGGGCTCGGGGCCTGTGTTCAGCAACCCGAATACCCTGTTGTCCGCCTGCACATTGAAGAAGCCAGCGACGTGGTCGAAGTGACGCCAGAGCAACCCCGCGCGCCGTTGCGGGTAGCCGTCGCGGCGGTGATTTCTCCAAGAGCCACCTTTGACGTCTACGGTCCTCTTCTGACCTATCTAGCCCATGCTCTGGGCCGCCCTGTGGAGCTCATCCAGCGTCCCACTTACGCGGAGATCAATGACTTGGTGCGCACTGGACGAGCCGATGTGGCCTTCGTGTGCAGTGGGAGCTTCGTGGAGGGAGAGCGTGACGGCTACATGGAATTGCTCGTGATTCCCGAAATGAACGGCGAACGGGTTTATTATGCCCTGATTCTGGTGCCCACCGATAGCCCTGTGCGCGCCTTCGAGGATTTGCGCGGTCGGCGCTTTGCCTTTACTGATCCTTTGTCCAACTCCGGGCACCTTTACGTGCAGTATCGGCTTCGCCAGATGGGAGAGACGGAGGAACGCTTCTTCTCCGAGACGATTTTCACCTACGGCCACGACAATTCCATTCGTGCTGTGGCCGATACCCTTGTGGACGGCGCTACTGTTGACTCGCTGGTGTTTGAGGCGTTGATGCGTGAAGAGCCAGAGCTTGCCACTCGTGTGCGCGTTGTTGAACAATCGCCCCCGTTCGGCATTCCGCCTGTCGTTGTTCATCCAGAACTGGAACCCGAATTGCGCCAGGCGCTGGAGACGGCGTTACTGACCATGCACGAGACGCCCGAGGGGCGCGAAGCGTTGGCCGTGCTGGGCATTGATCGCTTTGTGCTCCCCCAACCGGAGCTGTACGCTAGCGTGCGAGAAATGGCTGCCAAGGTGCGGGGATGGCGGGAAACACAAACAGCCACAACCGGGAGCCGAGCGCCCTAACGGGAGTGAGTACCAAACTGCACCGGTGGCGACGACGGCTCTGGCACCGCGTGCTGGCCGTCTCGGTGCGCGGCAAGGTGCTGGGCATGGTCCTGGCCACCGTGCTCGCCTTGGGCGTGATCATGACAGGTGCGGTCCGGGCTCAGTTGAGGGCCGAGTTGCAGCGCAGCCTGGAAGAGCGGGGCGTTGCTCTGGCTCGGAATTTGGCGGAAAACGCGGTTGACCTGCTCTTAACTGACGATATTTTCAAGCTCTATCGGCAACTGCGCACGACGCTGGAAACGAACCCAGACGTGCGGTACATCTTTGTGCTAGACTCCCAAGGGCGCGTGGTGGCGCACACCTTCCCCAGTCGTGTGCCGGTTGATTTGCTGCGAGTCAACCGACCTGTTCATCCCGTTCCGTGGCAGACTCAGATTCTCAGGAGCGAGGAAGGGCTGATTACCGACGTAGCTGTGCCCATTCTGGGCGGTCGCCTGGGAATGGTGCGCTTGGGTATGACCCACACGCGCGTGGAAGCAGCGGCGGCAGCCGCTACTCGCCGGCTGATCGGTATCACGCTACTTGGCCTGATTGTCGGCGGGCTGGGAATGTTCACCCTTACTCACGTGCTGGTACAACCTATCTACGCACTTGTGGAAGCCACGCGGACCGTCGCGCGTGGCGACCTGAGTCGCCGCCTGCCCGTGCGTATGCCAGATGAGGTCGGCGAACTGACCGCCGCTTTCAACGCGATGGTCTCCGATTTGGCCGCCTCCCGCGAAGCTCTCATGCGGCAGTACCGACAGGTAGCCGCGCTGAACGAAGTGGCACGCGCCATTTCCGGCGCCACGTCGCTGGACGAGATGTTGTGTCGTGTCCTGGAAGCTGGAACGTCGGTGCTCGGCTGTGAGGCGGCCTGGATCGTTCTGTTTGAAGGAGAGGAGCAGGTTTCGCCCTTCGTGGCAACCCATGGCCTCACTGAGCAGTTTTTGGGCCACGAACATGACGAGGGCCAAGCGCCGTGTCGCTGCTTCTCCCTGATGCAAGCCGGTGACGAGTGGAGACGACCGGTTTTACAGGCCGAATGTCCCCGCCTGCAGCGGGCCTCTTGGCGCGGCGACCGGGAAGCCCGCTTTGACCGCCACCTCAGCGTGCCGTTGATTGCCCACGGGCGTCCGCTGGGAACGCTCAATCTGGCCCTCAGGCCCGGGCAACGCCTCTCCCCTGCTCAGGTCGAACTGGCTGGTGCCATCGGACGGCAGGTTGGGGTGGCCGTGGAAGCCGAGTTGCAACGGCAGCGGGTGTTGCGGGAACTGGCGCGCCGTGAGGCGCTGCGTGGGCAGTTGTTGGAGCGCGTGCTGGCTGCTCAGGAAGAGGAGCGGCGCCGCATTGCGCGCGAGCTCCACGATGAGGCCGGCCAGGCGCTCACCTCACTCTCCCTCGGATTTCGCCTGGCCGAACGCCACTTGGACGATCCGAACACACTCGCCGCGCACTTGGCCGAGTGGCGGAGAATCGTGAGTTGTTTGCAAGAGGATCTCCACCGCTTGGCCGTGGACCTGCGCCCGGCCGCGCTCGAACACTTGGGGCTGGTGGCCGCGCTGCGCCAGTATGTGGAGACCTGTACACACCAGTATCCCCTGCAGGTTGAGTTCGAGGCCATTGGCCTGGAAGAGGGCGAACGGTTGCCGCCGGCCGTGGAGATTGCCCTCTACCGCATTGTACAGGAAGCGGTGACCAACGCCGTGCGCCACGCCCGGGCGACCCACATCAGCGTAGTGTTGGAGCGGCGGGACGGAAGCGTGGTTGCCCTCGTCGAGGACGATGGCGTTGGCTTCGACCTCGACCAGGTTCCACAGCGTGACGAACACTTGGGGCTGTTCAGTATGCGCGAGCGGGCGGAAATGCTCGGCGGTTCGCTCGTCATTGAAAGTGCCCCTGGAAAGGGGACTACGGTCGTGGTGGAGGTGCCTTATGCCCATTCGCCTGCTTATCGCTGATGACCACGGCGTCCTGCGGGCGGGCCTGCGCGCCCTGCTCAGCGCCGAGCCCGAGTTCGAGGTTGTCGGCGAGGCCGAGACTGGTGACGAGGTCCTGCGCAAGGCCGAAATGCTGCACCCCGACGTGGTGCTGCTTGACATCAGTATGCCCGGCCCCAGCGGCATCGAAGTCACCCGCGAGCTGAAAGCGCGTTTTCCGGACATGCGCGTGCTTATCCTCACGGTTCACGAGGACGAAACGCTGTTGCGAGAAGCGCTCCGCGCTGGCGCAGCCGGGTACATTGTGAAGCGGGCTGTGGAAGAGGAGTTGATTGCCGCCATCCTGGCTGTCTGGCGCGGTGACCTCTACGTCCATCCGGCCATGACACGGGTCCTGCTCCAGGATGTGGCTGAGGGGCAACGGGGGGCTTCCACTTCTCCAGGAGAAGACCAATTGGCCCAGTTGACGCCGAGGGAGCGGGATGTCTTACGACTGATTGCCCTGGGCTACACCAACCGCCAGATTGCCGATAAGCTGTGTATTAGCGTGCGCACCGTCGAGACTCACCGCGCCAACCTCACGGGCAAGTTGGGCGTGCGCAGCCGAGTGCAGTTGGTGCGCATCGCCCGCGAGCACGGGTTACTGGAAACGTAACTCCACGACGGCAACCCCCTTTTCCTTCACCCCTTCTCCGTAGAAACTACGGAGAAATGTGCTCACCCTCCTCCGTAGATTTCCTCAGGTCTCCCGTCCCAAAAAATCCGCGTTTTCTACGCTTCACAGCTCCCAGTTCCACGTGTACACTGGATTGTGGAAGTGACCACACGACACGGAGCTTCGTGCTCGTTGGACGCCAGAAAGAGTGGGGCGATGAAAGGAGTGGCACAATGAGCAACCAGCAAACTGTGGAACCGACCCAAGTTGTTGAAGTCGAAACGATTGATTCCGTGCCGGAGGATTTGGAAAGTCGCCGTCGCTTTTTGGCCAAGTTCGGCAGTGCTGTTTTTGCTGGCCTGATGGCACCAGCCGTATTGAGCAAAGAATTTACCCCGCCTGTCGAGGCAGCCGAAGCCTCCCCGAGCCGGCGCTTTCCCGACGTGCCGGTGCGGTTGCCCCCAGCCATCGAGTTGGACGAGGAGTCCAGCGTCATTGACCGCATGTTGGCCGACCTACGGCGAGCGCTGGAAAAGCGCCAGCGGGGGGAAAAGGTGCGCTTTGGCATGGCCGTTGACCTCCAGAAGTGCACTGGCTGCCGGGCCTGCACTGTAGCGTGCAAGGCCGAAAACGTGACGCCGCCGGAAGTCTCCTACAACGTGGTCCTCGAACAGGAGGTGGGCACGTACCCCAACGTGCGGCGCGTGTTCATGTACAAGCCGTGTCTCCAATGTGGGAATCCCCCGTGTACTCCCGTTTGCCCCGTTGGGGCTACCTGGAAGCGTGAAGAGGACGGCATCGTGGTCATTGACTACGACAAGTGCATCGGTTGCCGCTACTGCCTGACGGCCTGCCCTTATGGCTCTCGCTTCATTGACCTGGGCAAAAGCTACACAGACCCGCTTCAACCCTACGAGCAGATAGCTTCGCCAGAGTACGGCGAAAACCGCGTGCGAGCCACAGGCCAGTCGCCAGTGGGCAACGCGCGCAAGTGCCATTTCTGCCTGCACCGCATCTATCAGGGGATGTTGCCCGCCTGTGTCGAAACGTGCATCGGCCGGGCCATTCACTTCGGCGACTTGGACGACCCTGAGAGCCTGGTCTCAGAGTTGATTGCCAAGCGGCCACACATTCGCCTGAAGGAAGAGTTGGGCACAGATCCAAGCGTCTATTACTTGCTATGAGGCAAAGCGCACGCAACGCGCGTAGCGTAAAGGAGGAGTCAAAATGGAGCGCCAGAATCGTCTTCTCGTTTCGCTGGGATGGACGGTGTTGCTGGTTGTCACGGCTGTCGGTTTGGGCGCTGTGGTGATCCGCGCTGTGCGCGGCCTGGGCGTCACTAACCTCAACTACATTGTGCCGTGGGGCCTGTGGGTGGCCTTTTACATCTACTTTATCGGCCTTTCCGCTGGCTCCTTCCTGCTCAGCACGTTGATTTACGTCTTCGGCTACAAGAAGCTTGAACCAATAGGCCGGTTGGCGCTCTTTTCGGCCCTGATCGCCTTGCTCGCCGGCCTCTTCTTCGTGCTGATTGACCTGGGCCACATGGAACGCTTCTGGACGGTCTTCAAGAATCGCAACTGGTGGTCTGTGCTGGAAATCGAAATCCACTTCTACGTGCTCTACATTATCGTATTGCTGGCTGAGCTCTGGCTGCTCATGCGCCAGGACTTGATTCGCTGCGCCCAACAAGGAACCGACTGGCGGGCCCGCCTGTGTGGCATCCTGACACTGGGAAGCCGAGACCTTTCCGAGGCGTCGGCTGCCCGCGACTGGCGCATCGTGCGCATTCTGGGTTTGCTCGGAATTCCCATTGCCATCGGCGTTCACGGTGGCACCGGCGCCATTTTTGCCGTGGTCAAGGCACGTCCACTCTGGTACGGACCGCTCTTCCCGATCATCTTCATCGTCTCGGCGCTGGCCTCCGGCGCGGCCCTGTTGACCTTCTTGCTGGCCTTCTTCGCAGGCCGGGGGCTGGACCCGGAACAGCGTCGAGATCTAGTCATCACGTTGGGCCGGCTCACAGTTGGTTTCCTGCTCTTCGACCTGCTGCTCATCTGGTCGGAGTTCTCGGTGGGCATCTACGGAGGTATTCCCGAGCACGTGGAAGTGTTGCGGCTCATCATGTTCGGCCCCTTCTGGTGGGTCTTCTGGCTGGTGCAGCTTCTGTTCGGGGCCATCATTCCTATCTTCCTGGTCCTGTGGCCCCCAACAGGGCGTGATCCCCGTGTGGTGGGGCTGGCCGGCCTGATGGTGGTGATTGGCATTGTGGGGGTGCGCCTGAACATCGTCATCCCCGCGCTGAACCTGCCCGTGTTGCCGGGCTTCCACGAGGCATACACTATGCTCCCAGCTCCCACCCAGGTGGTGCCCGCGCTCACCGAAACCCAGATTCGGACGGTGACCTGGCTGGTCGTGCTAGCGGCTATTGTGACGCTGGGCATCGTCGCGGCAATTGCCTGGGCGGAGCGTACCGGTCGGCCAGCTTATCGCCAGGCACTTGGTGTGGCCGCCATGGTCTCGCTCTTCTTCTTCGTCTTACTGCTCGTGTTGCGCGTGGCTGGCACGTCGGCAGCACTGGGTGTCTCGGTCGCTGATCTCACCCGCACGCCCATTGGCGGCGTGTTTGGCCGCACAGAGGTGCGCTCCTACTACACGCCCAGCCTGAACGAGTGGCTGAGCAGCATGGGCTTAATTGGCTTGTCAATTTTCCTCTTCGTGGTCGGATATCAGGTGTTGCCCCTGGAGACACACGAGGGGCACTAGAACCTTGGCAACGTGGAACGGAACTTCGGGCGAAGGGTGTTAAGCCGTTTGCTCGAGACCTTCTGAGGAGGGGAACCATGTCCAACATTACGCGACGTGATTTCGTGAAAACCAGTGCGTTCCTGGCCGGAACGACAGCGCTGGCGACGAGCATTGACAACGTCTTCGACCGCCTGCGCCACACGCCGGACGGCCTAAACCGTGTGGTCGGCGATTTTGCCTATCTCAACAACCAGCCCGAAAATATCATCTACTCCGTCTGCCTCAACTGCCACACGGCTTGTACTATCAAGGGCAAGGTGGTGGACGGGGTGCTGGTCAAAGTTGATGGCAATCCCTATTCGGCCACCAACCGCATCCCTAACCTGAAAATGGAGACCAGTCCGGCCGACGCCGCTCTGATCGAGGGCAAAGTTTGTCCCAAAGGACAGGCGAGCGTGCAGGTCCTCTACGATCCGTATCGCCTGCGCAAAGTGCTCAAGCGGGCTGGCAAGCGCGGCGAGAACAAGTGGGTGACCATCGAGTGGGACCAGTTCATTGATGAAGTGGTCAACGGTGGTGACCTCTTCGGCGAAGGGCCGGTGCCGGGGTTCAAGGACATTTGGAAGCTGCGCGACCCCGAAGTGGCCAAAGCCCTGGCCGAAGACACGAAGAAGGTCATGAACGGGGAAATGACCGTCGAGGAGTTCAAAGCCAAACACAAGGACCACCTCGACGTGCTCATTGACCCCGATCACCCGGACTTCGGCCCGATTAACAACCAGTTCGTCTTCCTCGGCGGGCGCGTGGAGCACGGGCGCAAGGAGTTCACCAAGCGCTGGACGTATGAGTGCTTTGGTTCGACGAACTACTACCTGCACACCACCATCTGCGAGCAATCGCACCACATCGCCTACAAGATGATGACGGGCAAAAGCCACATGAAGCCCGACATCATGAACGCCGAGTTCGTTATCTTCTTTGGCACGGGCGCCTACGAGGCCAACTTTGGCCCGCCGGGGATGGCCGAGAAGGTGACGGAGTCGCACGCCAACCGGAAGGGCTTCAAGATGGCCGTGGTGGACCCGCGCCTGAGCAAAACGGCCGCCCACGCCGACTGGTGGGTGCCCATCAAGCCGGGCACTGACGGGGCGCTGGCGCTCGGCATGATTCGCTGGATCATCGAAAACGAGCGCTACGACCGCGCCTACCTGGAGAATCCCAACAAGAAGGCGGCCGAAGCGGACAACGAGAGTACCTGGACCGACGCCACCTGGTTGGTGCGCACTGACGAGATGGTCTTCCTGCGGGCCGAGGATGCCGGATTGGAGGTGCCGGAAGGGGCCAGTCCTCACGTGGTGATGACTCAAGAGGGCCCGGCCCTGGCCGACGAGGCGGAAGCCGGCCTGCTGGAGGGCGAGTTCACCGTTAACGGCATTTCCGTGAAGCCCGTCTTCCAACTCCTCAAAGAGCGGGCGTTCGAGAAGTCGCTCGAGGAGTACGCGGACATCTGTGGCATTGACGCGCGGCTCATCGCCGAACTGGCCCGCGAGTTCACCAGCCACGGCAAGCGGGCCGCGGCTGAACTGTACCGTGGTCCCGTGCAGCACACGAACGGGTACTACAATGCCCAGGCGATTATTACACTGAACATGCTTGTCGGCAACTTGGACTGGAAGGGTGGTCTAAGCGCCGGCGGCGGCCACTGGCACGAGGACGGCTCGAAGGGTGGGCCCTTCCCCAAAGATGTGGTCATCAAAGCGCCGGGCGGGTTGGCCCACTTCGGCATTTATCTCTCGCGCGAGCGCACGGCCTACGAGAAGAGCACACTCTTCAAGGAGCACGGATATCCGGCCAAGCGCCTCTGGTACCCCTTCTCCAACGAGGTCTACCAGGAGGTCATTCCGTCGGCGTACATGGAGTATCCCTATCCCATCAAGATTCTCTTCCTCCACAAGGGGACGCCGGCACTGGCGACCCCGGCCGGCGACAAACAGATCGAAATGTTGATGGACACCAAGAAGATCCCGCTTTTCATCGCCTGCGACGTGGTCATCGGTGAAACCAGCATGTACGCTGACTACATCATTCCCGACTTGACGTATCTGGAGCGCTGGGGAACCCCCCACGTCTCGCCTGATATTTTGGTCAAGACCAGCAAGGTACGCCAGCCGATGGTGGCTCCCATCACCGAGACGGTGGTCGTGGACGGTGAGGAGATGCCCATTTCCATGGAAGCGTTCTTCATCG
>WFWG01000121.1 GCA_015491235.1 Ardenticatenaceae bacterium | reverse complement strand
GAGAAGGGGCGCGCCGAAGGCCTGCGTGAGGGCTTGGAGAAAGGCTTGCGCGAAGGCCTGGAAAAGGGACGACGTGAGGGCTTGCTGGAAGGCATCCTGCTAGGGTTGGAGTTGAAGTTCGGAGCAGAAGGGCTGCGGGTCTTCACAAGGGTGCGCGGCATCGAAGACGTGGGCGTTCTCGAAGTGTTGCACCACGCCCTGCGAGATGTGGACTCCGTGGAGGAATTCGAGCACTTGGTTCGACAACTCGCCGAGTCGTGAGGGCTGGGGTGTCATGATCGAGTCGGCGGCCTACGAACTCATCAAGGAAGAGGGGCGCGCTGAGGGCCGTGCTGAGGGTCTGCGCGAGGGCCTGTTGGAGGGCATCTTGCTGGGGCTGGAGTTGAAGTTTGGGGCCGAAGGACTGCGAGCCTTCAAGGCCGTGCGCCACATTGAGGATGTGAAGGTCCTGGAGGCCCTGCACCGCGCCCTGCGGGACGTGGACTCCGTGGAAGCCTTCGAGCGCCTGGTTGAAGCGCTTGCCGATTAAAAACGTAAAAGCTCGGAAGGAGGATGCAGCCAACGTCCCTTCCGACAGCCGGAAGAGCGTGCCGAAATTTTGTTCGGCTCGAGTGAAACAAAACCCCAGGGGCACAGAGGAGACAGACTATGAAGCACTCGATTGACGACCAAATCGCCGTGCTGATGCGCGGCACCCGGTACGGAGACGAGGAGACGCGGCGCGTGATGGAACAGGAGTTGCGCGAGCGGCTGGCCGAGGGGCGTCCCCTTCGTGTCTACCTGGGGGTAGACCCCACAGCGCCCGACCTGCACTTGGGCCACTCCGTCCCCATGCGCAAACTGGCACAATTCCAGGAGTTCGGCCACGAGTGCACGTTCCTCATTGGGGATTTCACCGCCATGATCGGCGACCCCAGCGACAAGGACAAGACCCGGCCCCAGCTCACCCGTGAACAGGTATTGGCTAACGTGGAAACGTACACGCGCCAGGCGTTCAAGATTCTCGACCCCAAGAAGACGAAGATTCGCTACAACAGCGAGTGGCTGAGCAAGCTTACTCTGGCCGACACGGTGCGCCTCGCCAGTCACTTCACCGTAGCTCAGTTCCTGGAGCGGGAAAACTTCGCCCAGCGCTACGCGCGCGGTGAGCCCATCTACCTCCACGAGTTCTTCTACGCGCTCATGCAAGGCTACGATGCGGTGGCCCTGGAAACGGACGTGCAAATCGGCGGCACTGACCAGACGTTCAATATCCTGGCTGGCCGGCGCATTCAACAATTCTTCGGACAGAAGCCCCAAATTATGATCACGCTGGGCATTCTGCCGGGCACGGACGGTCGCCTGAAGATGTCCAAGAGCTTGGGCAACGCTATTCCCATTGACACCACGCCCGAAGACATGTACGGCAAACTCATGAGCATCCCCGACTTTGCCATGCGCACCTACTTCGACCTGTTGACGCGCTTCCACCCCAACGAAATCGAGCGCATCTTCCAGGAACTGGAAGCGGGTGTCCGACATCCCAGGGACGTGAAGATGCTCCTGGCTCGTGAGGTCACCAGTATCTTCTTCGGCGAGGAGGCCGCTGCCGAAGCCGAAGCCTACTTCGTGCGCGTCTTTCAACAGCGGGAGCGCCCCGAAGAAATGCCAACGCATGAGCTGCGCGAGCCCCAAAACATCATTGACCTGATGACGGAACTCAACCTGGTGAAGAGTCGCAGTGAGGCCCGGCGGCTCATTCAGCAGGGGGGTGTGCGGCTGGACGGCGAGCGCATCACCAGTTTCGACTTCGTGGTCGAGCCCAAGGGCACCCAGGTGCTGCGCGTGGGCAAACACATCTTTGTGGAGTTGCGGGGAGCCCAGCCGGAACAAGAACCCCAAACGCAACAATGAAGCGGGCTGAACTGGAAGCACTGCTGGATCGCATTGCCGTTGGGGACGAAGAGGCCCTCGAAACGCTGCTGGCCTTCCTGGAAACGCGCAGCGCGGGCACCCGCGTCCTCTTCCTCGAGGCGCTGGCCATCCAGGACGCCGAGCAGATGTGGGAGGCCATCATGCTCACCCTGGCCGACGACGACCTGCCCGCCGTGGCGCCCCTGGCCGAAGCGGAAGCGGAGCCCGCACCACCCAGAGCGCCGCCCGACGTGGTGGACGCGCTCCTGCACGGCCCCACCCGCCAGGCCCGCCTGGAAGCCGCCCGTGCCCTGGCCGAGTGGCGCGACCCCCACACGGTTAAGCCTCTGGTGGAGACCTTCCGGGGCGATCGGCTGGTCGCTGGAGCAGCCGTGGAGGCGCTGGTCGAAATTGGCGCTCCAGCGGTGCCCGCGTTAATCGAAGCCCTGCGCGACCGAGAGGCCCAGGTGCGCTGGCACGCGGCCAAAGCCCTCAGCCGGCTGGGAGATGTTCGGGCCGCAGAGGCGCTCATTGATGCCCTGAACGACCCGAACTACGGCGTCCGCTGGCTGGCGGCCGAAGGGCTGGTGGCCATTGGGGTGGCTGTCGTGGAAATGGTGTTGGAGGCGCTCTGCACTCGTCGCGTTGGGGCCTGGTTCCGGCACGGGATATACCACGTGCTCAACAAGGTCGAAGCGCCGAGCGAGGCAGAAAAAGCGTGGCTGCGCCAGTTGGCCGCCCGCGTCCGGCGCGATCCGGCGGACGAGCTTCCCCTCCTGGCGCGACGGGCTCTGACGGAGTGGCGGGCCGGCATTCGCTAACTGCTACTCGGCCTCTTCCTCCCCCTTTTGACCCTGCTGAAAGGCCTCCAGAATGGCCAGCACTTCGGCGTCGCTGACCTGGCGAAAGTCTTGGTAGTAGGCCCCCACGCCGCCCCAGAAATCCTCCGGCGCTGTGACCGCCACGGTCAGGTCGGCCAGGTGAGCCAAGGACTCGAAGGTGTCACGCGGGGCCACGGGCAGGGCCAGCACCACCTCGGCCGGGTTCTCGGCACGGGCAGCCTGGACGGCGGCCCGCATGGTGCTCCCGGTGGCCACGCCGTCGTCCACCAGGATGACGGAGCGCCCCTCGAAGGGCACGTGGGGCAACACTTGGCGGTAGTGGTGCGTGCGGGCCACAATCTCTTCCAGCTTCCGGCGGGCTTCTTCCTGAATGTACGATTCGGGGACGCCCAGGTAGAGGATGGCCTCCTCGTTGAGCACCATGTGGCCGCGCTCGGTGATGGCGCCGATGGCCAGTTCCGGGTTGCCGGGGGCTCCCAATTTCTTGGGCATGATGAAGTCCAACTCGGCGTTCAACCGGCGGGCAATCTCGGCAGCCACCACCAGCCCACCGCGCGGAATGCCCACCACCACGGGCCGACGGAAGGTGTACTCCTGCAACATGTCGGCCAGCAACTGGCCCGCCTCCCGCCGGTCAACGAAGATGTAAGGGCGGTCGAACAGGACACGCATGCGGGGTGCTTCCATCACGCTTCTCCCTCCGCCGGAAAGCGGTTTCCTGCTTCCGGTTCAATCCAATTGGTTTTCCTATTCCTGACCGTTCTCGCTCTCCAGCAAAAGCTGGCGCAACTCGTACAGCTTGTTGATGGCTTCGAGGGGCGAAAGCTCGTCCACGTTCAGCGCGTGCAGCGCTTCCAACACGGGATGCGGTCTCGGGGCCTCGAAGAGCGGCAACTGTTGCACGCCCGCCACAAGCTGGCGCACTCGTTCCCGGCGTCCGCCGGGCGCGCGCGCCTCGGCCTCCAGTTCGGCCAGGATTTCCTCGGCCCGCTTGACGACCGACCGCGGAAGCCCGGCCAGCGCGGCCACGTGAATGCCGTAACTGCGGTCGGCCGCCCCCGGCACGATCTTGTGCAGAAAGATCACCTGCCCACCTTCCTCGGCCACGGCCACGTTGTAATTGCGCACGCGGGGCAGGCGGTTGGCCAACTCTGTCAGTTCGTGGTAGTGCGTGGCGAAGAGGGTGCGGCTGCGCAGGCGTGGGTGGTTGTGAATGTACTCCACTACGGCCCACGCAATGCTGATGCCGTCGTAGGTGCTGGTGCCCCGCCCGATTTCGTCCAGGATGAGCAGCGAGCGGTTGGTGGCGTGGTTGAGGATGTTGGCCGTCTCCACCATCTCCACCATGAAGGTGGACTGCCCGCGCGCGATTTCGTCGTGGGCGCCCACACGGGTGAAAATGCGGTCCACCAGCCCGATTTCGGCCTCGTCGGCGGGCACGAAGGAGCCAATTTGGGCCATGAGGACAATAAGGGCGACCTGGCGCAAGTAGGTTGACTTCCCTGACATGTTCGGGCCGGTGATGATGTGCACGGCCTCCTCCGCCGACAGGTACGTGTCGTTCGGGATGAACGGCTTATCCTGCAACGTCTTTTCCACCACCGGGTGGCGGCCCGCCACGATGCGGATGGTGTCCCCCCGGTGGAGCTTGGGGCGCACGTAGCGGTTGCGCACGGCCACTTCGGCCAGGGCGGCCGAAACGTCCAGCCGCGCAACGAGCCGGGCCACGCGCAACAGCCGCTCGGCCGCGGCGGCCACCTGCTCGACCACTTGCTGGTAGAGGCGATTCTCCAGGTCGAGCTGGCGCTCCTCCGCGTTCAGCACCAGCGCCTCGTACTCCTTGAGCTCCGGCGTGATGTAGCGCTCGGCGTTGACCAGGGTTTGCTTGCGAATGTAGTCGTCGGGCACCAGGTGGGTGTTCGCCTTGGTAACTTCAATGTAGTACCCGAAGACCTTGTTGTACCCCACTTTCAGGGACTTGATGCCCGTGCGCTCCCGCTCCACCTGCTCCAGCCCGGCAATCCACTCGCGGGCGTGGCGGGATTTCTCGATGATGTCCTGTAATTCGTCGGAGAAGGAGGGGCGAATGAAGCCCGGCTTGTCCCGCTTGACGGGCGGCTCGTCCACCAGGGCGGCGTCGAGCAGGGCCAGCACGTCGGCGCACTCGTCGTAGCGGGCCGGGTCGAGCCACTTGACACGGGGGGGCTCGCCCAGCACGTCTGCCTGGCGGCAGGCCACGTCAGCCACGGCCTGGCGCAGTTCGGGCAGCAGGCGCAGGGTCTCACGGACGCCAGCCAACTCGCGGGGCGTAATCAGCCCGGCCACGGCCCGGTTGGTCAAGCGCTCCAGGTCAACCATGCGCTTGAGCAGGTCCCGCACGGTCATGCGCCCCTCGGTGTCCCGGTAGAAAGCTTCCACCGCGTCCAGGCGGCGCTCGATGGCCTCCAGGCCCAGCAGGGGTTGGTTCACACAGCGGCGCAGGAAGCGCCCGCCCATCGGGGTGCGGGTCAAGTCGAGAATGGAAATGAGGGTCGTGCGCCCTCCTCCCTCCCCCAGGCTTTCGGTTAGCTCCAGGTTGCGGCGCGTGGCCGCGTCGAGGGTCATGAAGCCGGACGTGCTGTAGGTGTGAAGGGCGCGCAGGCCGGGCAGCACGGCCCGCTGTGTTTCCTGCAAGTAGGCCAGAATGGCACCGGCTGCGCGAACGACCAGGGGTTTATCGTGACAGCCGAACCCATCCAGCGCCTGAACGCCGAAGTGTTCGCACAGGGTGCGCCGGGCTGTGTCCAACTCCCAGTGCCAGGCGTCGAAGATGGTGGTGCGGAAGCCTCCTTCGCGGAATTCGGCGGGGCGGGGCTTGGTCACACGGTCCGCCTGGCCCGGCACGATGACCTCGGCGGGCTGCAACCGGTCCAACTCCTCCTGGACGCGGCGCTCCGCCTCCGGGCCTGTCAACTCGGTGCAAGCGAACTCGCCCGTGGTCACGTCCACGTAGGCCAGGCCGACACCCTTCCCCCGCTCGTCGCGGACCAGGGCCACCAGGTAGTTGTTGCGCTTTTCGCTGAGCATGTCCGGCTCGACCACCGTGCCGGCGGTGACCACGCGCACCACCTCGCGGCGCATGAGCCCCTTGGACTCGCGCGGGTCGCCGATTTGCTCGGCGATAGCCACCTTGTAGCCCTTCTCGACGAGCCGGGCGATGTACTGTTCGGCCGCGTGGTAGGGCACACCGGCCATGGGCACCCGCTGGTCCTTGCCCACGTTGCGGCCAGTGAGCACGATGTCGAGCTCGCGGGCGACGGTTTCGGCGTCTTCGTCGAAGGTCTCGTAGAAGTCGCCCAGGCGAAAGAAGAGGATGGCGTCCGGATACTGGCGTTTGAGCTCCAGGTACTGACGGCGGAGGGGCGTGACCTTGTCCATTCGCTTCACCTCGTCATCGCACGACCAGAACAGGACGGTCGGCCTCGACCAGAATTTCGTGGGTCAGGTCGTCGAGCAGGATGCGCCGCCAGCGCTCGCCCCGGTGGGCGCCCACCACAATGAGGTCATACTGACCTTCTCGCGCCTCGTTGATGATTTCCTCCACGACTAAGCCATGTCGCACCTTGAGCCTGGGGCGAACGCCCACCTGCTCCAGAAGCAGTTTGTCCCGCTGGAGGCGTTGCCCCTCACTCGTCCCCCGGGCGATGAGTTCCTCGACAGGGGCCACGAGCACGTCGCCGCTCTTCTGGGGGGCCACACTGATCTGGGACATCACGTGGAGCACAGTCAGTTCAGGGTGCAAGCGCTCCAGCAGCTCGGGCAACTGCTCCACCAGGCGCTCGACCAGGGTTCCACGAGTCCGCACGCCCTCGCAGAGCAACAGTCGGCGCACCGGCGTGACCCGTCCCTTGGCTACCACGACCGGACAGGGCGCGTGCTCCACTACCCGCTCGGCCGTGGCCCCCAACAGGAAGCGCGTGCGCAACGTGTGGTGTTGGCGCTCGCCCACCACCAGCACGTCATAGCTCCCTTCTTCGGCCTCCTTGACGATCTCCTCAGCGGGATGTCCGACTCGAATGCGCTTCTCTGGTTCCGGGACGTATTTGTTCACGAGCACGCTGGCGTCGCGCAGAATCGTTTCGGCCTTTTCGCGAGCGGTGGGCGCCTTGATGACCGTCAGGAGCGAGAGGGAAGCGCCAAGGTCGTTTGCCAAAAGGCCACCAAAGATTACGGCCATCGTCGAGTGGGGCGCCCCACCAGTTGCCACGAGAATGCGCATGAAGGTTGTCCTTTCCGTTTGCCAGCTTTCTTCCGTTACGATTCTCCGGCGTCCCAGAAAGTATAACCGAAATGGGGCCTGTTTTCAAAAGACCTGACAGGTTTTGAAAGAAGGGAAAAATTGTGGAGAACTGGGGCGGCTTCGCCGCCCCGGTTCTCCACAATTTCTCTCTTCCTCTATACGGCGGCGCCGCCTCCTTCTGTGAGCAGGCGACGTTATCAAACGCAATTGGTATTACACGAGCAATCCAACGAGCGGCACGGCGAACAACAAGAAGAGGAACAGGAACAGGTGTCGCGGGTGGCGAGAAACCCACTCGACGAAATACTCCATCAAGTACTCGTAGTGCCGGAAGGCGAAGAAGAGCACGAAAAGGGCCGGCAGGGCCACGCTGACCATCTCAACCAGCACCACCTCGAACGCCAGCGGGGAGAGCAGCATAGCGGCCAGCAGTGTGTCCACAAACGTGGTGATGTTGGCCCCCATGATGTAGGGAATCACGTTCTCGCGGCGCACCAAACCCCGGTCGTTCAGGGGAACCAGGATGCTGATGGAGAGGCTCACCGACATGGAAATCAAGGTGAGCACGGCGCCCAGCAGGAACATGACCCAGGGCCGGTACACGTAGCGGGACATTTTCCCCACGCGGCTCTGCTTGAGGGATTCGGTGGGCAGACAACGGTCAAAGAGCGCGAAGCTGATCATGATAACCAGGAACCCCACCCCGAAAAGCGACCACGTGGGCAGAATGCCCATCATGGTCGCGCTAATAGGGCCGAAAATGTTTTCCACGACCGAACTCACGCCCAGGTGGCCGGAAGGCGTCCACCCCTGCAAGCTCCTGGAGGAGAGCATCCACAGACCCGGTATCAGGCCCAAAACGTGCAGCGAAATGGTCACGCCGAAGGAGAGCAGCCCCATGCCCATGCTGGTCATAAGGTCACGCCCGCGGAGCGCGTAGATGAAGCCGATACAAAGCACAATGAAGCTGGCCCCAAAGCGGGATCCCATGATCATCATGAACGCCGAAACCGGCGTCAACAGCCCGGAATCCAGGAAGGCCAGCGCGGCGGCGGCAACCGGCGAACCACTCATTATCAGCATGGAGGCGAGCCAGCCCGCGCTCAGCCCGCGCAGGGGATGGGAGAGGTCAATCAGGCGCTCCACCAGGGGTGAGAGCACGCGGGCGCCATCCTTCATGAGCACGATTCCCAGCACGAAGAGGAACAGGCTGGCTAAGAACGTGGCCACTTTGACGGCCCGCCGCGCCCACACAGCGCTCGTCTCGCCAGCGACTCTCCACGTCCACGGGACGGCCACGTCCGTCGGTGGATCATCAGGTGGCAACTTTCGACGCCAAAATTGTTTCATAGCGCGCTCCGAACGGTCCAGCGGGTGTTCTCGCTCTTCCCAAGGCGGCTATCAAGGGTGATTCAAGTATAAAAGCCATCCCGGAATTCACAAAACTGAAAACATGCCCCCCGAATTTGGCCTGCGAAGGCGCGAGTACGCCCACAAGACCAGAAGAGCGCCAGAGAGGTCGAACAGGAGGTCGAGCAGCGAGGGGTCACGGCCCGGCACGAAGGACTGGTGCCACTCGTCACTCAAGGCGTAGAGAAAGGTGACCAGGAGCACGCGGGGAGCCCGCTCGCGTGGCGAGAGCCCATCCAGTCGCCACGCCCGGTCCAGGAGCGCCGCCAGCACGGCATAGAGGAAGACGTGGCCGCCATTCTTCACGAGCGCGTCTAGCCACCTCGTTGACAGCGAGGGCACGTCCGGCTGGCTGGAGAGCCAGAAGATGAAGCCCATCCACCCCAGCACCGGCCCCCAGGCCAACAAACGCCTCATTCCTCCAGCTCCGCCACGCCGTGAACGCGCCGTTCCTGGGCCGTAACGGCGAAGATGTAGGTGAGCAGGTCGGCTTCGGTTGGAGTGAGCTCCACGTTGCGGCGGGCCATCATGCGGCGGGCGGCTTGGAGGGCTTGCTCCAGCCGGTACTCCACCAGCTTGTGGCCCTGCCCCCAACTGAAGCTGGGCACGAATTTGGGCGGCATGGCGGCGCCGTACAAGTTACAGGAGACGCCGAGGACGGTGCCGGTGTTCAGGAGCACGCCTATGCCGGTCTTGGTGTGGTCGCCGATGAAGCAGCCCACGAACTGCTCGCCCGTATCGCGGTAGAGTCCCTCTGCCCACACGCGCACAGTGCTGTAGTTGTTCTTCAGGTCGCTGTTGGTAGTGCCGGCGCCCAAGTTGCACCACTCCCCCACCATGGCGTGCCCCAGAAAGCCATCGTGCTGCTTGTTGCTGTAGGCTTGGAAGATACTCTCTTCCACCTCGCCCCCCACCTTGCACACCGGGCCGATAGAAGTCCCTTCGTACACGCGCGCGCCAGCCTTTACGAGAGAACGAGCCCCCACGAAGACAGGGCCGACCACCACACTGCCAGCCATGAGGCGCGCACCCCGCTCGACGACAACGGGGCCTTCGGAGGCGTCCAGCACCGCACCGGGATCCACGCGGGCGTCGGGGGCGACGAAAATGTTTTCGGGCGCCACGAGGTGGGCACCGGGGGAGACCTGCCCCTCAAGGCTTCCCAGCGGCCAGGAGGCCGCGTCGGCGACGATCTGGGCAGCGTTCAGCTTGATCAAGTCCCACGGCCAGCAGACGAGCTGGCCAACGAAACGGCTGTGAGGGATGCCGTGCAAGTCCGGCGTGCCAACCTGAAGCACTTCCCCCAGCGAGTGAGCGGAAAGGGCCTTGAGGCGCGGGACGGTCAGGCGGGCCGCCACGACGACGCCCTCGTCGTCCAGGTAGAGCATTTCGGGGCCTTCGAGGGGCACACGGGCGGGCAGTTCGGGGTCGGCCACGACGCGCCCGCTGAGCAACAGAACCATCCCCTCATGGCCCATCTGGTTGACGGGCAAGCCGGTCCGCTGGTGCAACACGGTCGTCAAGTGGGGCCGCGCGTACAGGCGCGCCGCTGGTTGCCCGTACACCGCCTCGACCTTCTCGCGCAGCGTGCGAATGCCGCATCGCAGGTCGTACACGGGCCGTGTCCACACCAGCGGCAGGAAACGGGTGGTACAGCGGTCCTCGAACAGGGCCAGTTCCACGTTCATGAACTTCTCTCCTCCCGAATTTCGCCCATCAGGCGCAGAATCGGTTCGGTGTTGGAAGGGCGCAGGCTCAGCCAAACGCCTTGTCCGCTCAATTTGAGGCCGTCGCGAAGGTCAACGCCGGTCACGCCTTCGGCCAAGCGGGCCACCAGGGGCGCCGCCTCCTGTGCTGGCGCTTCGCCCTGGACAGCGCGGCCGTCGGGCAGGCGTCCTTCCAGGCGCACGACAGCGCCGTCCACGCGCAAGCGCAGGCTGGCGCGCTCTCCTTCCACTCGCACGTCGCCGGGCGTTACGTGGATGTCGGGAGACGCCGCTTGCCAGTCGGCGAAGAGGGCACGCAGGTCGTCCGCGCTGCTCCCCTGGGGCACGAGGCGCACCTTCACGGGGCGCCAGGGAGGAATCCCGGCCACCAGGGCCGACAGCGGGAGGCGCTCTTGAGCCATCAGGCTCAGGACAAGGGCGGCCGCGGCCAGGCCGTCCCGCGCCAGGTGAACGTCGGGCACGATGATGCCCCCGCTCCCTTCGCCGCCCAGCACGGCGCCCGCCTCCACCACGCCGTTGACCACGTTCATCTCGCCCACGGGCGTGCGGAGGACGGGCACGTGGGGGAACATCTCCTCCAAGGCGTGGGTCGTGACCACGTTGACCACGACAGGCCCTTCCCGGCGCAGGAGCCGCTCCCGCGCGCACAGCACCACGGTGTGCTCCTCGCTGACGGGTGTGCCCCGCTCGTCCACCAGCACGAGGCGGTCGCCGTCGGGGTCAGCCGCAAAGCCCACGTGACAATGGGCCTCCTGCACCAGGCGACAAAGGGTGCCCAGGTGGGGCGGCAAGGGTTCCGGTGGGCGCGCGAAGAAGCCGTGCTGTTCCGTGTGACAGGCCACCACCTCACATCCCAGGTGCTCAAACACCTGAATCCAGCGAACGGCGCTGCTGTTGCAGGCGTCCAGCGCCACCCGCAAGCGGGCCCCTCGAATGGCATCGGCGGGCACGGCCGCCAGCACGGCGTGCTGGTGGGCGGCGAAGGCCTCGTCGTCCGCTTTCTCCACGGCGGCCACGCGGCTCAGGGACGCCCAGGGGACGTGTCCGCCAGCGGCCAAACTCGTCAGGTGCTCCCACACCTCGAGGGGCAGGAACCGCCCGTTGCCGTCCAAGAACTTGAGGCCGTTCCACGCCAGCGGGTTGTGGCTGGCCGTAATCATCACGCCTCCGTCCACGTTGGGCGTGTGGGAGACGTAGAACTGCACTGTGGGGGTGAGGGTTTGGCCCAGGTCGGCCACGCGACACCCCACGGCCAGCAGGGTGCCGCGCACCAAGTCGGCAATCATGGGCGAAGAGCGGCGTCCGTCCCACCCCAAGGCCACCAGCGGCGTCCCCCCGCCAGCCTGATCGCGCAGCCACGCGCCAAAGGCCGCCGTGTAGCGCACCACCACGTCGGGCGTCAGGCCGGGGGCGTCCTCCTCGACAGTGCCACGCAATCCCGAAATGCCCACCTTGAGGGCCATAGGTGCTCCCCGGTATTACAGTTTCTCTTGCAGAATGCGGCCCAGGAGCGGCGCCAGGCGCTGGGGGTCGTGGCGGGCAATGGCCAACTCCCTCATGCGGATCTCCCCGTTGGAGCGGTAGGGAATGAGTTGGGGTTCTTCGGTGATCAGCGCTCCGCTGACCACCACGGCCCCTTCCACGAGCGTGGTGGCTTCGCCCGTGTCCGCGAAGATGAGGCGGCTGACGGCCTCATGCTCTGCCTGTGCCAGGCGCACGGGCTCGGCCCCCTCGAGCCGGTACTTCTCCAGCACATCCGGGCTGATGGGGGCCTCGTTGACGACGACGTAGTCCATTTCGAGGCCGGTCATCTCCCGAACGACCCGCAGGTGGTCGGCCACGGTGAACCCGTCCGTCTTGGTCGGCTCCGTCATAATGTTGCAGATAAAGATGCGCTTGGCTTCGCTCATGCGGATGGCCGCGCCAATTTCGGGCAACGTCAGGGTGGGGAGCACGTCGGTGTAGAGCCGGCCCGGCGCAATCACGATGGCTTCGGCCTCGCGAATGGCCTGCACGGCGTCCGGGTTCACGTCGGGCGGATAGCTTCGCAAGAGGTCAACGCTGAGTTCGCTCTCCACGTTCTCCCACACCCGTATGCGACGCAGGCTGCGCGAGAAGAAGAGCCGCCGAATGGGCAGGCCATTCTCCAGCCGTTCGATGGCCGTGGCGCCCTCGACCAGCCGCCCGTCGGCCAGTTCGGCCCACAGGCTCACGTGGTCGCCCACCGGAAAGATGACCTGACGGCCCGTGAGGCCCAACTGGTCCCGCAGCAGCGTCACAATGCGCCCCTGTTCGGCCGCCGAGAGGATGACTTTGACCTGCACCGGCTCGCCAGTCATGGTGAGCGCCCGCACGACGGGCAGCAGCCCAGTGCCGCCGCCGATGACGGTGACCTTGCGGCCCCGTTCGGCCTGCTTGCGCTCGTACATGAGCTGGGCTAGGCCGATTTGCTCATCGGCCCGTTCGGGCACGAGCGTGCGCACTACATTGCGGCTCAGATTGTGCCATCCCCACCAGGCCAGTCCACCGCCGACCAGCACGAAAAGCAAGCCCCGCACCCACTGGTTGATGAACTGCAAGGTAAGCCAATAGGCGATGGGCGGAAAGGCCACTGTGCGGTACAACTCGGCCAGCCAGTAGGCCACGCCGAGCGCAATCATCACAATGCCCAAGAACAGGACGGCCAGCCACCGCTTCAAGCCTATGCCGGGCTGAAACCACTTCCACATGGGTCTTCCTACCTCTCCAAAGACGACTTCTTTTTGTTGACGCTCCCTGGACCTATTTTATTCAACCGTGACGCTCTTGGCCAAGTTGCGCGGCTGGTCAATGTCGCGCCCCAGGGCCGCCGCCGCGTAGTACGCGATCAACTGGACGTGTACGGCCGCCGTGACCGTGTGGAGCCAGTCGTGGTTGCGGGGTATGGTCAGCACGTTGGCCTCGCCCAGGAGTTCGGTCAGGCGCTTGTCGCCCTCGGGCACCACGCCGATGGCCCAGGCGCTCCGCGCCAGCACCTCCTGGACGTTGGAGACCATTTTGTCGTACACGGCCCCCTGGGTTGCCAGCGCCACCACGGGCACCCCCTCGTCCAGCAACGCCAGCGTGCCGTGCTTGAGTTCACCGGCCGGGTAGCCCTCAGCGTGGATGTAGGAAATCTCCTTGAGCTTCAAGGCCCCCTCGCGGGCCAGCGGCTCGTCCAGGTTGCGGCCAATGAAGAAAGCCGACGGGTGAGCGGCGATGGCCTCTGCAATGGCCTTGACGTGTCCGTCGTCGTTCAGGATGCGCTCGATTTGCTCCGGCAGCTTCCACAGGCCGGCCCGCAGCGCTTGCAGCGACTTGGCCGTCTTCCGCGAGACTTTGCGGTACTGGGCCATGTAGAGCAACAGCAGGAAGATGCCCACAAGCTGACCAACGAAGGCCTTAGTGGAGGCCACGGCCACCTCGGGGCCCGCGCGGGTGTAGAGCACGCCGTCGGCCAGGCGGGCCACGCTGCTGCCCACCACGTTGGTGATGGCGAGCAAGCGGGCGCCGCGCTCCTTTCCCTCCCGCATACTGGCAATGGTGTCGGCCGTCTCGCCCGACTGGCTGACGGCCACCAGCCACTCGTTGGGGCCGATGATGGGCTGGCGGTAGCGGTACTCGGAGCCGATGTCCACGGTGACGGGAATGCGCAGGGCCTGCTCGAAGGCATACTTGGCTACCAGGCAGGCGTGATAAGCCGTGCCACAGGCCACGAAGGTGAGCCGCTCGACCGCGGCCACTTCCTCGGGGGTCACGTTGAGGTCGGGCAACTCGATGGGGGCATCGGGGCGCTCGGGCAGGCGGCCGCGCAGGGTGTCCAGCACTGTCTGGGGCTGCTCGTGAATTTCCTTGAGCATGTAGTGGGGGTAGCCGCCCTTCTGGGCCACCTCGGGCGACCAGTCCACCACGATCACCTTGCGCTCGTAGAGGCGACGGTCGGGCTTCGTGGGCTCCTTGTAGTTGGAGATAATCACGCTGTCCCGGGTGATGGTGGCAATCTCGCCGTCCTCCAGCACGTAGATCTTGTTGGTGTAGTGGAGCAAGGCCGGGATGTCGCTGGCCACGTGGTTCTCGCCGCGGCCCAGACCAATGATGAGGGGCGGGCTGTCCATCTTGGCCGCCACCAGCCGGTCCTCCTCGTCCCGGTGCATGACCAGCACGGCCATAGACCCCTTCATGCGCTGCATGGCCAGTGCCACCGCCGTGGTGAGGTTGTCGTCGTAATATTCCTCCACGAGGTGAGCAATCACCTCGGTGTCGGTGTCGGATTGAAACGTGTGCCCCTTTTCGATGAGTTCCTGCTTCAGCTCCCAGAAGTTCTCCACGATGCCGTTCTGCACCACGGCGATGTGACCGGTGCAATCCAGATGTGGGTGGGCGTTGCGGGTGGAGGGGGGGCCGTGAGTGGCCCAGCGCGTGTGGCCGATGCCAATCGTGCCGGAGCCGACGTCTTCGTCCACGATTTGCTCCAGGTCACGCACTTTGCCCTTGCACTTGCGGACGTAAAAGTGGCCGTTCTTGGAGACGGCGATGCCGGCCGAGTCATATCCCCGGTAGGTCAACATGCGCAGTTTGTCCATGAGAATGGGCAACGCTTCCTTGTCGCCCACGTAGCCCACGATGCCACACATGGTTGTCACCTCCTCAAAATACTACGCCACCTGTTCGTCAACGGCCTCCGCGTAGGCGCCCCGGTACGCTGGCGGCAACAGGCGAGCCAGGCCGCGCATAACTTTGGTGGTAATGGCCTGTAAGGCGCGGCGATCGGCCTTGCGGTTGCGCTCCACGGGAATCGGCTCCCCGATGCGGATGTGCACGCGGGGACGGCGCAAGCGCAACAGGTCCCGCCACCAGTTTTCCTGGCCATAGAGGGCCACGGGGAGCACCGGAGCCCCTGTGCGCACGGCCACCAGGGCCACCCCCTCTTTGCCCCGCTGCAACTGGTGCGTCTTGCTGCGGGTTCCTTCCGGTGCCATGAGAATGGCATGGCCCGCCCTCAAAGCCCGCATGGCGTGTTTGAGCGCCCTCAAGTCAGCCTCACCCCGGTGCACAGGGAAGGCCCCGTAATGGCGCACCACCCACCCGATCACCGGCCGTCGGAAGAGTTCCACCTTGGCCATCATTTCCAGGTCGCGCGGGAAGAAGGCGCCAATCAGGGGCGGATCCATCAACGACATGTGGTTGATGGCCACAATTAGCGGGCCTTCTGGCGGCACGTGCTCTTCCCCTTCCACTTCGATGCGCATGAGCAGCCGGAAGACGTGTCGCAACACCCAGTTGGCCAGGTAATAAAACCAGGGCATGTGTCGTTGACGTTGTGTCGCTGCCATCTGGGAACTCCGCTCCAACAGGGACCTCGGGCAGCACACCGACCGGCGCGCAGGCACGTGGCCCCCTTGTTACTTTAGGCCATTTCCGTTAGTTCGCCGTGAGAAGTGCGTTAGATTTCACCATGAACCGAACGGAAGACGCTTCTACGCCACGCGGCTACTTTTCGTACACAAACAGGTCCACCAGCGTGCCGTCTGGTGCCCGCAGGTAGGCGGTGTCGCCGTTGTTGTTCCAGATGGGCGAAGAACTGCCCCAGTAAAGGGCTTCGCGGGAGGGTGTGCCGCTCCCGGTGTAAACGCGCAGGCGTTGGCCCGGTTCCAGCACCACGTCCGGGAAGACGAACTCGTTGTTGCTGGTGTCGCTCAGCCTAAACCCTTTCAGGCGCACGGGCTGATGGCCCACGTTTTCGATTTCTACCCATTCACCGTTCAAGTTCTCCGTGTCCGAGCCGGGCGCATCGGCGTTCAACGCGACAATGCGAACGGCCACGCCACTTGGCTTCCACAGGCCGCGTCCCTGCTCGCGGGCCTCTTGCTCGGCCTCTCGCAACTCTTCCACGTGGGCCACGTTGGGCGGGATGACGTACACCTGCCCGTACCCCTGACGGACGATCTCCAGGTTGACGAACGTGTCGTCTTCCAGGTACACGTAGGCCAGCACGCGGTTGTACTGGTCCACGGACACCACATCACGCTCCAGGCGCACCGGCTTGCCCAGCGTCAACTCCTCGGTGAAGGCTTTGGCTTCTTCATAAAAGGGCTGTCCCCGCTCGGGGGTGTTCACGCCCAGCAGGCGCACGATGGTGCCGTTGTCCAGCACAATGGTATCGCCGTCAACGACGCGCTCCACGCGCGGCCAGTCAGAC
>WFWG01000120.1 GCA_015491235.1 Ardenticatenaceae bacterium | reverse complement strand
CCGTGGATGCTGGAAACCTCTGGTTGGCTGCTCAAGAGGGGCTCCTGCAACCCGTTGAGTCCGAAGTTTTGGAGAAGAACATCCCCGATTATTGGCAAGATTCCGATAACCGGTGGTTTGCCCTTTCCTTGCGGGTGCGGACCATTGCGTACCATCCTGATCGGGTAAAACCGGAGGAACTCTCCACCTACGAAGCCCTAGCCGACCCCCAGTGGAAGGGCCGCTTGTGTCTGCGCCCTTCCACCAAAGTCTACACGCAGTCCCTGGTGGCCAACCTCATCGCCTATCACGGGTACGAAAAAGCCAAGGAGATTGTGGCCGGATGGGCTCGCAATGCCAAGGAGTTCATTGACAGCGACACGCGCATTCTCAAGACGATTGCTGAAGGTGGGTGTGACGTGGGCATCGTCAGCCACTATTATTTGGCCCGCCTTGTCAACGAAGACCCCAACTTCCCGGTCAAGCTCTTCTGGGCCAACCAGGAGGATCGGGGAGTGCACGTAAACGTGAGCGGCGCCGGTGTGACAACCTACGCGCGGCACGTGAATAACGCTATCCGCCTGTTGGAGTGGCTGAGCACGGAGAAGGGCCAGCGCCTGTTCGCGGACGGTAACTTCGAGTACCCGGCCAATCCCAATGTTCAGCCGCACGAATTGCTCCAACAATGGGGTGAATTCAAGAAGGATACTATTCCGGTCAGCGAATTTGGGCGTCTGCAAGCCGATGCCATCAAGTTGATGAACGAGGCGGGGTATAAGTAATGAGAGAGTTGAACGCGGTGCAACGCCCTTTTGGAGAGCGTTGCACCGCGTAAGCCTTGTCGCTGAGCCATAGGGAGCGTACATGAACGGTACCAGCGTCGTCGTCAGAGTGCAAGAATTTGCAAGGGCCCGGCCTAACCTGGATTTCTGGAGTTTTGTTGCCATACTAATTGCTGGGCTTGTGCTTTTGCCCATTGCAATGATCGCGCGCGCGCTTTTTTCGCCTGTTCCCGAGGTGTGGCGACACCTCTGGGCCACGCGCCTGCCGGAGTTTCTCTCCAACACGGTGGTGTTGTTGGTCGGCGTGGGCGTGGGCACGCTGGTGCTGGGCACCGGCCTGGCCTGGTTGGTGACGGCGTATCGTTTCCCCGGTCGTCGCCTTTTCGACTGGGCCCTGATTTTGCCTATGGCGGTGCCCTCCTATGTGCTGGCCTACGTCTTCATGGCCACTTTTGATTACGCCGGACCGGTGCAGAAGGTGCTGCGGGCCTGGTTTGGGAGCAGCGCCTGGTTCCCCTCCATCCGCTCCGGCGGCGGAACAGTGTTCGTCATGACGCTAACGCTCTACCCTTACGTCTACCTGCTTGCCCGTGCGGCCTTCCACGAGCACACGGCCAGCACCTTTGAGATTGCCCGCACCCTGGGGGCAACGCGCTTGCGCGCCTTCTTCCGGGTGGTTTTGCCCATGGCGCGGCCTTCCCTCGTAGCCGGGGTTTCGCTTGTGCTGATGGAAGTGCTCACCGACGTGGGCACGGTGCGCTTTTTGAACTTCCCCACGTTGAGCGACGGCATCTTTCGCATCTGGCACGGCATGATGGACCGGGACGCCGCCGTGCAACTGGCCGGGGTGCTCCTGCTCTTTGCTTTTGGCGCTTTGCTCCTCGAGCGTCGTCTGCGCGGGCGAGCCCGGTATGTTCAGGAAGGCGCCCGTGGTCGGGGCATTTCCCGGACATCGTTAGTGGGCTGGCGCAAGTGGGCAGCAACGTTCCTGTGCGGGCTGGTGTTGGGGATGGCCTTCATCTTGCCCGCTTTCCAACTGGTACTGTGGACGTTGCAGGAGATGTCCAAGGGGACACTGGAGGTGCTGGGTCCCATTTACCTGCGGTACGTGCGCAACACGTGGGTGCTCTCAGGCGTGGGAGCGGTCATTTCGGTGGGCGCGGCTGTGCTGCTGGCCCACGGCGTGCGCCTGAGCCGTTCGTCCCTCACCCGGCTGGCAGCGCGTGGTGCTACGCTGGGATATGCTGTTCCCGGCGCGGTCATCGGCCTGGGCGTGCTCCTGCCCCTGGCGTGGCTGGACCACACGCTCAACGCGCTGGCGCAACGGTGGTGGGGCGTTCTGCCGGGGCTCATTTTCACCGGTTCCATTGCCGGCCTGGTTTACGCTTACGTAGTCCGCTTCATGGCGGTGGCTTATTCCAGCGTGGAGGCCAGCCTGGAGAAGATTTCGCCCAACGTGGAAGCGGCAGCCCGCACGCTGGGAGCCACGCCCGCACGGGTACTCTTCCGCATAAGCCTGCCCCTCATTCGGACGGGCATGTTGACCGGCGCTACGCTGGTTTTCGTTGACATAATGAAGGAGTTGCCCATCACGCTGCTCCTGCGGCCCTTCGGGTATGAGACGCTGGCCCTGTGGGTCTGGCAGGACGTTTCGGAATCCCTCTGGGAAAAGGCTGCCTTGCCAGCCCTCACCATCGTTGTGGCTGGCTTGCTACCCGTGATTGTGATGATACGTTCGGCCACGCTTGGACAAAAGGGTGAAAAGGCAATATAATATATCACAAATATATCAAAATAGCAGAATTGGAGGAAGCTCACAATGAACTTCGACGCCCAACTGGCACTGCGATTGCAGAATGTAACCAAACAGTACGGCGAGACAGTTGCTGTTGATCGCGTTTCGTTGGAGGTGACACCCGGAGAACTTCTGGCACTGGTGGGACCAAGCGGGTGTGGTAAGACGACGCTTTTGCGCCTCATCGCCGGTTTGGAAATGCCTGACGAAGGGTATATCGAGATTCGAGGTCGAGTGGTGACCGGAAAGGGGATGTTTGTTCCGCCCGAGAAGCGCCGGGTGGGGTTGATGTTTCAGGATTATGCCCTCTTCCCCCACATGACCGTGGCCGAAAACGTAGCCTTCGGACTGCAAGGGTGGCCCAAGGAAGCCCGCCGGCGGCGCGTCCGGGAGATGCTTTCAACCGTGCGCTTGGCTCACCTGGCCGACCGCTATCCCCATGAGCTTTCCGGCGGAGAGCAACAGCGCGTGGCCCTGGCCAGGGCACTGGCGCCCGAGCCTGACGTGTTGTTGCTCGATGAACCCTTCTCGAACCTGGACGCCGGCCTGCGGGTCGAGGTTCGGGAGGAGATTCGAGACCTGCTCAGGAACATCAACATTACTACGCTCTTTGTGACGCACGACCAAGAAGAAGCGCTCGTCATGGGCGATCGGGTGGCCGTTCTCAACCAGGGGCGTCTGGAGCAGGCGGGAACCCCCGAGGACGTTTTCCACCAGCCGGCCACCCGTTTCGTGGCGGAATTCTTCGGGCACACCGCTTTCATCTTGGGCCACGTTGTTCCCGAGGGGGTGGAGACCGAGCTGGGCTTCCTTTCCCAACAGGTGCCCCTGCCTCCAGGCACCGAGGTGAACATTCTGGTGCGCCCGGACGATCTTGTGGTCTATCCTGACGAAGCCGGTGAAGCTCGCGTTGTCCGGCGGGCTTTTCAGGGCATGTACCACGTCTACCAGGTTGCCCTGCCTTCTGGCCGCATTATCCATGCCCTGACCCTGCACACCCACGCGTATGCACCCGGCACACGCGTGCGGGTGGAACTGCAACCTGGGCATGATCTGGTGTGTTTCAAAAACGGCCGTTCCGTTTCTGCCGAACGCTCCGACGAGGTGGCTTCGGACCATGTGTCGTTGAAGGTGGCGGAAAAAGAACTTTCCCTTGGCGTTCCGGCGTATTGATGCCAATTCTATGTCGGGAGAGCTACAACT
>WFWG01000119.1 GCA_015491235.1 Ardenticatenaceae bacterium | reverse complement strand
CCCCAGCAGGGCACAGCAGTACGCTGCGCCCCTACATCTTTCCCCTTTTGGGTGGGCGGGATGGCGGCGCCGCACCACTCCTGTGCACAGGCGACGTTACCAAACGCAATTGGTATAAGGAGAGCGAAATGCCTCAGGTGGGTGTGCAAGAACTCAAGGACCGAACGACTGAAATTCTGCGCGACATTCGGGAAAACCGAAAAGAATACATTATTACCTACCGGGGACGGCCTGTAGCGATCTTGTTGCCCCTGGAAGTGGAATCAGAAGCAGAACACACTGTTGGTGACGTGTGGGCTGACTTGGCGAGACTGCGACAGGAGATCGAGCGGAGTTGGCACTCCGAAAAAGGGGCTGTCGAACTCATTTCCGAACAACGCCGGTAGGGACAATTGCTATGTACGTGCTCGATGCCAGTGTCCTCGTGGCCGACGCCCGGCCATCGGAACCTCACCATCTGGAAGCGCATACCCTTCTCGTTCGACTGGCCTCGGAAGCACGAACAACCCTTTTACCCTCGATAGCCCTCGCTGAGGTTGCCGCTGCTATCTCTCGCGGCACAGGACGACCGGAATTGGCTCGTCATCTGACTGTCATTTTGCGGCGGATGCCCCATATTCGTTTCATCCCTGTTGATGAAGCTCTGGCCGACTTGGCAGCCGAGTTGGCGGCTCAACATCGAATTCGAGGCTGTGATGCCATTTACGTTGCTCTGGCCTGGCGGCACGATGCTATTCTAATCACTCTGGACCGTGAACAACGAGAGCGTGCGCCCTCTTCCATCACAGTTCGCACCCCGGCCGAGGAGCTACAGGGCGACGTTTGACCACCCTCCAAGAATCTTGACTTGCGGAAAGGGGCAGTCCGAGTATACTGGACGCTGAACCACACGGCAGAGACGGGCGCTCGGTGCGTCGTCCGGGGCGCCGAGCTTCGATCCAACAGTCCGCTGTGAAGATTCGCGGGGGCGACACCCGTGAAAATCACCCGGCGCGAGCAGTACGTGGCCGCCCTGGCCCACGAACTCGATAGCCTTGTGCGGCAACTGAGCCAAATTCCGGAAGTGCACAAAGTAATCCTCTTTGGCTCCTACGCGGCTGGCCGTCGGGACTTGCTCACCGACCTTGACGTGCTCGTTGTCATGGACTCCCAGCTCGACTTCGTCACTCGGAACGTGGAACTGGCCCGCCGCCTGCACGCGAACGTGGCGCTCGACTTGCTGGTCTACACGCCCGAGGAAATCGAGCGCCTGCGCGACAGGCCCTTTATTCGTCATATCCTCCAGACGGGAAAAGTCCTCTATGAGAAAAGCGCCTCAAAGTGAAGAAAGCTTTTTGAAAGAAAGGAGGAGGGCGTTATGAGCACCTTGAACGCCGGCATCAAGTTGACGTGGTTAGGCCATGCGACGTTCCTCGCCGAAAGTCCCAACGGCAAGCGCATCTTGATTGACCCGTGGGTGGACGGCAACCCCGCCTGTCCGGACCAGTACAAGGGCGGCGGCATCAAGGAGCTCGACATCATGCTCTGCACCCACGGCCACTTCGACCACATTGGTGACGCACCGCCCATTGCGAAGGCCACCGGCTGCACCGTGGTGGGCATCTTCGAGCTCATCAATTGGCTCCAGAAGAAGGGAGTGGCCGAGGAGAAGTGCATTCCCATGAACAAGGGCGGCACGGTGGACGTGGGCGGCATCAAGGTCACCATGACTCACGCGGTCCACTCGTGCGGCATCCTGGACGACGACGGCCAGATTGTTTACGGCGGCGAGGCGGCCGGTTATGTCATCGAGTTCGAGAACGGCTACAAGGTCTACCACGCGGGTGACACGGCCGTCTTCAACGACATGGCCCTCATCGGCGAGCTCTACCAGCCGGACCTCTGCCTGCTGCCCATCGGTGACCACTTCACCATGTCCCCGAAGGAGGCGGCCAAAGCCATCCGCCTGCTGAACGCCAAGGCCGTGGTGCCCATGCACTTCGGCACCTTTCCCCTCCTAACCGGCACGCCCGACAAGCTGCGGGAGCTCACCGCCGACATTCCGGGCTTGCAAATCTACGCTCTGGAGCCGGGCCAAACCCTCGAGTAGGAATCCACAGCCGGACCTGACAGGTCTACGAAACCTGTCAGGTCTGGCGCCCTGTCAAGGAGGAAGCCGACCGTGCTGGCAACCGTACACTCCTGCGCCGTCATCGGCGTGCAGGGCATTCCTGTGCAGGTAGAAGTGGACGTTTCTCCCGGCCAGGCAGGTGTGGTGACCATCGTGGGCCTGCCCGACGCGGCCATCCGCGAGGCCAAGGAGCGCGTGCGCGCGGCCCTGCTCAACAGTGGCTTTCATTTCACCCGCCAGCGCCTGACCATCAACTTGGCGCCCGCCGACTTGCGCAAGGAGGGCCCCGCCTACGACCTGCCCATGGCCGTGGGCCTGCTGCTCGCCACCCGCCAGGTGACAGCCTCGGTGGACGACGCCATCTTCGTGGGCGAACTCTCGCTGGACGGCGGGGTGCGCCACGTGAGCGGCATTCTGCCCATAGCCGCTGCCGCCCGGACGGCCGGCTTTCGACGGCTCTTCGTGCCCGCCTGTGACGCGCTGGAGGCGGCTCTGGTACCTGACCTGGAGGTGTACGGCGTGCCCAACCTCTCGGCCTTGGCCGACCACCTCAACGGCCTCGTTTCCCTTCCCCGCCAGGAGCCGGTCATTGTCAATCCTGACGGGAACAGCCCCTCGGCCACCTTCGTGGACTTTTGCCACATCAAGGGACAGGAGCACGTCAAGCGGGCGCTGGAGGTGGCCGCGGCTGGCGGCCACAACGTGCTCATGAGTGGGCCGCCCGGGGCCGGCAAGACCATGATGGCCCGCGCCGTGCCGGGCATTTTGCCGCCCTTGACCCTGGAAGAAGCGCTGGAGGTTACGGCCATCTACAGCGTGGCCGACGCGCTGCCGGGTGACGCGCCCCTCATTCAGCACCGCCCTTTCCGTGCGCCCCACCACACCATCAGCCACGCTGGCCTGGTGGGCGGCGGTCGTTGGCCCCGCCCGGGCGAAATCAGCCTGGCTCACCGGGGCGTGCTCTTCCTGGACGAGTTGCCGGAGTTCGGCGCCCGCAACCTGGAGGCCCTGCGCCAGCCCCTGGAAGACCGCGTGGTGACCATCAGCCGCGCCCAAGGTTCCCTCACCTTTCCGGCCAACTTCATGCTCATCGCCGCCATGAACCCGTGCCCTTGCGGCTATTGGGGCGACCCCACGCACGAGTGCACCTGTTCGCCCGCGGCCGTAGCCCGGTACCAGAAGCGCATCTCCGGCCCGCTGCTGGACCGCTTCGACATCTACGTGGAAGTGCCCCGCGTGGAGTACGAGAAGCTGGCCGACGACCGGCTGGGCGAGCCCAGCCACATCGTTCGCGCCCGCGTGGAGGCCGCCCGACGGCGCCAGCAAGCCCGCTTCGAGCACCTGCCCCACGTGAACTGCAACGCCGACATGGGGCCGGCCGAAATCCGCCTCTACTGTCGGCTCACGCCGGAGGGACAAGCGCTCATGCGGACGGCTGTGCGCCAGCTCAACCTCAGCGCACGGGCGTACCACCGCGTGCTCAAGCTGGCCCGCACCATCGCCGACCTGGCTGGCAGTGAACACATCGAAACCCACCACCTGGCCGAAGCCCTCCAGTACCGACGCCGCTATGATCAGTAATCAGTGGGCAGTAATCAGTGATCAGTAACAGGAGTTACGCGGTGGGGTAAGCCACCGATTGAGAGCCAAATAGCAAGAGACGCCACGATCAGGTATACTTGGAGTGGTAGATCCCAGGATACCTGAAGGAGGTGTAACTCGTGGCGTCTCGATTGTATAGTAGTACACGGCAACTGTATCGGCAAGTCGAACGAATGCTCTGTCGTCTGCAGGTAACCACCTTGGGCACGCCCACCTTGGGGGTGTTGATGGCCTTGTACGTGACCGGCCTGATCCTGTTGGACGGGAGACCGACGCAAACACGCGTGGCCCGTTTCTTGCCGGGCCGTTGTCACGACGCGCTGAACCGCCTCCTGCGGGTGATGCCGTGGTCCACACGCGCTTTGATGGGCTTGTTGGTCGCTTTTGTAAAACGGCTGCCGGGACCGGGCTACCTGTGTCTGGACGATGTGATCATCGAAAAGCCGTTTGCCAAACGGTTGCCGTGGGCTGGCTGGACCTACTCTTACGCCAAGAAGCGCCATGTCTACGGCCTGCATGTCGTGATCCTGCTGTGGTGCCGTGAGGATGGCCGCTGGCGCATCCCGGTGGCCTTTCGGCTGTGGCGTCCCAAGCGCTCGTGCGCCCCTCGGTGTTACCGCACCAAGGTACAATTGGCCCGAGCGATGGTTACCGAGGTCTTGACGGCGCAGTTGCCGGTCAGCTACATCGTGTTTGACAAGCTGTACACGGCCGGCTGGTTCACCAGATGGTTGAATCGCGTCGGACTGAAATGGTATGGGGTGTTGGACCCCAAAACCAAGGTGCGCTGGCGCAGCCGCGTGTTGCAAGTGGCTTACCTGGAAGCGCTGCTGAAGCTCAAGTGGCGCGCCCACTTGGGGCTGCGAGCCACGGCCTTGCGGGTCTATGCGCCCAAGTACGGACATGTGCGGTTGGTCGTGACCAGAAACCGTCACGGCAACCTGGAGTACTTGGTCACCAATGACCTGCAGGCCGACCTGACCACGGTCGTGCAACGCAAGCGCAGCCGCTGGAGCATTGAGACCCTCTTCCGTGACACCAAGCAATTCGCCAGTTTGGCCGCTTGTCAGTGTTGGGTGGATCAAGCCATGGTCCGTCATGTCGCTCTTGTCCTGCTCACCTTTGTCGTTTTGCAGATGTTGCGCTCATCTCCTTATGAAAGTGTCGGTGCAGTCAAAGAGCGCTGGCTGTTGGCTGTTCTCCGCAATGGAGAACACCCCACAGAACCGTTACGCGCTTGCCCGACGAACTTGAGAGTCACCGCGTAACTCCTGTCAGTAAGCAGTGATCAGTGATTAACCAATTACTGACAGGAGTTACGTGACTGATAACTGATCACTGGAACGAACGGGAGAGGAGGCAATGGGCCTTTCGCTTAACGAAGGAGCACTTGCGTTGGTTGAGGAGTTGGTCGCGGACGCCGAGGCGCTGGGCGTGAGTGTGCAGACGCTGGAAAACGGCACGCGCGTGGTTGACTGTGGCATCGAGGCGCCGGGCGGGCTGGAGGCTGGCCGCCGTTTCGCCGAAGTCTGCATGGCAGGATTGGGCACGGTCACCTTCACGCACGTGACACTGGACGGGTGGTGGCTGCCGGCCGTGGCCGTCTGGACGGACAAGCCCGCCATCGCCTGTTTGGGCGCTCAATACGCTGGCTGGGCCGTCAGCAAGGGGGACTACTTTGCAATGGGCAGTGGTCCCGCGCGCGCGATCATCCTGGCCGAAAAGGAACTGTACGAGGATTTGGGCTACCAGGACGAGGCCAATGTGGCCGTGCTCTGCTTGGAGGGCCGCACCCCGCCCACGCCGGAGGTGGCCAACTACATCGCCGAGCGGGCAGGTGTCGCGCCGGACGCCCTCACCCTGCTCATCGCGCCCACCGCCAGCGTGGTTGGCAGCGTGCAGGTGGCCGCACGGGTGGTGGAGACGGGACTGCACAAGCTCCACGAAATCGGCTTCGACGTGCACAAGGTGCTGAGCGGCTTTGGCACTTGCCCCCTGCCGCCCGTTGCCAAGGACGACCTGCGCGCCATCGGGCGTACCAACGACGCTATCCTGTACGGCGGCCAGGTCCACTACACGGTGCGGGCCGACGACGACGAACTGGCGGACGTGGTATCCCGCGTGCCGTCCTCAACATCGCGCGACTACGGGGCGCCCTTCTACGAGACCTTCAAAGGCTACAACTTCGACTTCTACCAAGTGGACCCGCTGCTCTTCAGCCCGGCCGAAATTTTCGTGACCAACGTTGTCAGTGGCCGCACCTTCCACGCCGGACAGGTCAACGTGGAAGTGTTGCGCAAGTCTTTCCTGGAGTAAGGCGTTGCACGTTGCCATCATTGGCGCCGGGCATGGCTGGCACACGGACGAGCTCCAACGCGCCCTGGAAGCCCGCGGACACCGGTGTGCGGTGTTGCCCATCCGCGGAATGGCCGCGTGGGTCAACGGTGGGCCACCCTTGAGCAGCCGTGGCGTAGCCCTGGACGACTTCGACGTGGTGCTGGTGCGCATCATTCCGCGCGGCTCCCTGGAGCAGACCATCTTCCGCATGGACGCTCTCCACCTGCTGGAAGCGCGGGGAGTGCGCGTTGTCAACTGTGCGAAATCCATCGAGCGCACGGTGGACAAGTATTACACGTCGGCTCTGCTGGCACAGGCGGGTCTCCCCACACCTCGCACGGCCGTGTGCGAGCGCAGCGCCGACGCCCTGGAGGCCTTTGCGGCCCTAGGAGGCGACGTGGTCGTTAAGCCGCTGTTCGGCTCGATGGGACTGGGCATGGTGCGCATTGACCGTGAGGAGGTGGCCTACCGGGTCTTCAAGGCCCTGGAAGTCGAGCGAGCTGTTTACTACGTCCAGGAGTTTATTCCCCACGGCGGCCGTGACATTCGCGCTTTTGTGCTGGGCAACCGCGTGCTGGCTGCCATTGAGCGCCGGGCCGACGGGTGGCGCACCAACGTGGCGCGAGGGGCGGAAGCGCGTCCCATCCACCTGACGCCGGAACAGGAGGAATTGTGCCTCCGTGCTGCTCAGGTGGTCGGCACCGAATACGCGGGCGTGGACCTGCTCACCGGGACCGACGGCTCACCTTACGTCTTGGAGGTGAACGGCGTGCCGGGGTGGAAAGGGCTTCAGGCTGCTACCGGCATAGACGTGGCCACGGAAATCGTGGTTTACCTGGAAAACAGTGAGGCGCGATAACGGTGCGAGGGCGCCCTTCAGAAGTGACACCCGAACAGGTCGCCGCCGCAGCCCAACTGGCCTGTCTGCTGGAGGCCAGTGCGGAAAAGCCCGGCAACGTCACACCCACTCACGATTTTCCCGACCTGACCTACGAGGATTTCCTGCGTGGTGCGGTGGCCTTGGGGCCTGCGATGGCGCGCGCCGGGGAGCGTTCCGTGGGGGAGACGGTTCTGGCCGCGATCGTGGCCACCCGGCGCTGGGCACGGACCAACGTCAACTTGGGCATCGCGTTGCTCTTCGCGCCGCTGGCCAAGGCGGCCCTGATGGGAGGAGACGACCTGCGGGCCAACCTGAGCAGGGTGTTGCGCGGACTCACGGTGGAGGACGCCCGCGCCGCCTACGAGGCTATTCGGCTGGCTCAGCCCGGCGGGCTCGAGGAGGAAGTGGAGCACGACGTGCGCCGTGAGCCCACGGTGACGCTGCGCGAGGCAATGGCCAGCGCAGTGAAACGGGACAGTATTGCAGCCGAATATCTCAGTGACTATGCCATCACCTTCGAGCGTGGGTTGCCCGCGCTGACGGCGGCACTCAACCGGGGGGCGAACACGCGGCAGGCTATTGTGCAAACATACCTGGAACTCTTGGCCGCTGTGCCCGACACGCTTATCGCACGGAAATGCGGCTTCGCCGTGGCTCGCCAAGTCTCCGAAGAGGCGGCTCAGGTGTTGGCTGCGGGCGGTGTCTTCACTTCCGCGGGCCAGCGGGCTATTGAGGCCCTGGATGCCAGGCTGCGAGCCCACGGCAACCGCTTGAACCCGGGCACCACGGCAGACATCATCGCGGCTACCCTGTTCGTGGCTTTGCTGGAGGGAAGT
>WFWG01000118.1 GCA_015491235.1 Ardenticatenaceae bacterium | reverse complement strand
TTGTAGACCCAATTGGTATAAGTCCTGTTCGTGAGGGCTAAGGCCAGTTGTCCGAAGGTGCGACGCACTTTTCGAAGTGCGTCGCACCTTGATGACTATGACTACCCGGCCTGGACTCCTACAATGCGGAAGAAAATCTTGTTCAAGAAGCGCAGGAGCTTCTGAGACGGCTTGAGTTCGCGGGGGGGGATTTTCTGCAGCAGCCGGTCGTAGACCAGAAGGGCATTGAGCCAGTCGCGCTTTCGCAGGAAAATACGTGACAACATTTGGAGGGATTCGACCTCGCGCCGTTGTTCGCCAATCTCGGCAAACAGAATGGCGGCCTGGTCGAGGAATTCCACAGCTTCGTCGTAGCGGCCCAGCTTGTACAGCAGCGTGCCCAAGTTGCCCATTGCCGTGGCCTGACCTTCGGGTGCTTCGATTTGGGAGAAAATGTCCAGCGCCTCCCGCAGGGCCGCTTCAGCCTCCTTGTACCGCTTCATGCGCAGGTGGGCCAGCCCCTCGCTCATCAGGGCGTCGGCCTCGGCGTATTTGTCGCCGACTTGACGCCAGACCTCCCGCGCCTGTCGGAAGGCCTCCACAGCCGTTTCGTAGTCTCCTTCATTGTATGCCTGCTTGCCTTCGTCCAGGTGGTTTCGTTCCAGTTCGGTCATGCCGCTGCTTCCCTCCCGTGTAATGCTTCGCTACAGTGAATTCTTAAGTGTGCAATGTCGGTGTCGTCGCGTGTAACGGTACTCGGATGAACACCCGTGTGCCGGCGTCCGGTTTACTCTCTATTGTCAGTTGGGCGTCAATTAACTCGGCCCGCTCTCGCATGTTGACCAGTCCCAGACTTCCCAACTCCTCGTACTTGGCTTCCACCTTCTGAAGCTCGAAGCCCTGCCCGTCGTCTCTCACCTCAACTTCCAGGTGTGTCTCCGTGGGGGTGATGGTCACCCAGATGCCCGTTGCGTTGAGGGCGTGTTTTCTGGCGTTGTTGACGGCTTCCTGGATGATGGCGAACAGGGTGCGAGCCACCTGTGGGGGGAGAGGCGGTAACTCCTCGGGGAGAGCAAGGTGGATGGGCGGGCCTACGCCCTGGTTGAGGCGGGAAATGTGAGCCTCCAGGGCGGCTCCAAGCCCGCGAGTTTCCAAAACCAGGGGGCGCAGTTCGAAGAGCAACGTGCGTGTCTCGCGAATGGCATGTTGGACCAACTCTTCGATGTTGTCCAGTTCGGCTTCGACCTGGTCGGGGGCATGTTTGAGCAGGCGCCGCACGTGGCTCAAGTTCATGGAGATGGAAGCCAACAACTGCACCGTGCCGTCGTGCAGGTTTCGCGCAATTTCCCGCCGCACTTCCTCCTGAGCGTGAAGAATGCGGTCTCGCTCCTCCCGTAGGTTCTTGTAGAGGCGCGCGTTTTCCAGGGCGATGGCCGCTTGGCTGGCCAACGTCAGCAGGAGCTCTTTGTCCTCCTCGTCGAAGCCAGCGGGGCTGCGCTTGTTCACCACTTCCAGCACGCCAATCGTGCGCCCTTTAATCTGGAGGGGGACACAGAGGACACTCCGTGTGTGAAAGCCAATTTGCCGGTCAACGCGGTTGCTGAAACGGGGGTCGCTCTGTGGATTATTGGCAATCACCGGTTCACCGTGCTGGCAAACCCATCCGGCGATTCCTTCAGTAGCCGGTATGCGAAATTGAGCCAGTGTTTCACCTTGGGCGCCATACGCGATTTGGAAGACCAATTCGTTCGTTTGCTCGTCCAAAAGCATCAAGCTTCCGCCTTCGGCGTTGATCACGTCCGTGGCGAGTTGGATGGTCTCGTAGAGGAGCGCCGACAAATCCAGCGTCGAAGCCAACGCCTGGCCCACTTCGTAGAGCAAACTCAGCCGGTCCAGGCGTTTCTGTAAGGCGTTGAGTTCGTCCAGCAGGGCCACGAAACTCCCAGTAGCTTGGATCAACCCCCGCACACCCTCCAAGTCGCTCAACCGAGGGTGGGAACCAGGAGGGAACAACAAGCCAATGTGGCCAATGACCGCATCCGGCCCGTTGATCGGAAGTTTGATCAACGCGGACCCGTTGTCGAGTTCCACCTGTGAAGCAATCTCCACGTGAACGGGGCCCTGTTTGAGGCGGTTGAGCATAGCGTGATCCCAGCCGCTGAGTGTAGCCAAAGCTTTTGGGGAGAGGTTTCCGTGGCGGAGCACGGTGGGCTCTTGGACACCGACGAAGAGGAGCCCCCCGCCCTGAGCGCCTGTAATTTCGACCAAACGGTCCAGCAGCATTTCCAGAATCTGCCGGGGGTCCCGTTGTCGGGTGGCCCACAGCATGTCGTGGATCGTGATAGGCGGCACTTTATTGTTCTTGTTCATTTCGGCGCTCCTCTTCTTGCGATGTGGCCAGGAGAACCACATCCAGTAACAACCGCCCCACGCTGGTAAGCGCCTCGGCCGGCTGGTCGAGCAGGACCTGGAGGTGCCGGACGAGTTGTTGATGCTCTTTCACAGCCAGCCATTTGGCTAAATCCGGTGGGAGTTCAGCTTCTAGGGACGGCTCCTCGATCGAAGGCTGAACCAACGCTTCCAACGAGAATCCCAAGTCCTTGGCGATCGTCGCGAGCACCGCTGCGTCCAAGTCCAGCGCACCTGCCTCGGCGGCGGTCAACTGGTCAGGGGTGAGCCCCACTTGGGAGGCCAGCGCTTCCAGGGAGAGCCCCGCTTGCTCGCGGAACCTTTTCAGGCGACTTCCGATTCTCTGCCGGAGCGACGAGGCCTCTGGGGGGGAGGAAGGCGAACCGTCCTCGAAAGCGGCCAACGGGAGGTCAAGACGCCGCGCCAGGCGCACCAGCGCCGAAAAGGGAACTGGCGTGCGGCCGGATTCCCACGCGTCAAGGTCCTCGGGGGAAACACCGAGCCAGGTTGCACAAGTGGTCACGTCCAAGCCAGCTTCCAGGCGGGCGGCTTGCAGTTGAAGGCCAATCAGTTTGCGGCGCAACGCGATTTCTGGTTCACGAGTTCCCATGTGGACCTGCCTTGTTTTCCTATTGCTTTTGCCGTTACAGGCGGGTATATTTACAAGAAGAGAACCCGGCGGTGAGGAACGGTCATGGCTGTGAAATTCAACGTTAAGCCAAAATAATAGAAACCTTCCTGGTTTGCTCTCTCCAGCTTTGTTTGTATACTTCGTCAATGTATGTCAACACGTGTGGTTATATAATAACACGGAGCGCTGTGAAACACAACCCCAGTTTAAGGCCAAGGCTATCGCATTTAGAACCGCTTTTGCTGATAAACGACCACGCAGATTTGCGCAAATCTGCGTGGTCGAGCACTACTACTTGACCACAGTGAATTTTGGAAAAACGCTGACAGAGAAAATTTCGTATCACACCGAAAAAAGCTAATGATATATCTTTCAATTGCGCGCAAAGCGCGCAATTGAAAGATATATCCATTTTTTATCTGATAAACGACTACGCGGATTTACACAAAAATCGGCGTGGTCGAGTACTACAAACAAGGAGGATAAACGTGATTGATCCGGCGAACTTTCCAGGGCGAGGCCGTGTGGCCATTTTGCGAACGACACCCCAAACGGTGCTTGAGGATTACAAGCGCCTGCTGCACTTGGCGAACTATCAAGCGAATTTGCCCAAGGACCACGAGACGATTCTGAAAATTAACATCTCGTGGCAACTCTGGTATCCGGGCTGTTCCACGCCCCCTTGGCAACTCGAGGGTGTGATTAAAACGCTTTTGGAAGACGGCTATCCCCGCGACTCCTTGATTGCGGCCCACAACCGCACGGTCGTGGTCAGCGCCAAGGAGGGCGAAATCAACAACCGCCACAAGCACGTGGTCGAGAAGTACGGAATTCGTAACGTCCACATTTACGAACCCCACGTGAAGTGGGTGCGGTACGAACCCAAACAGCCCTTCCTCGTGTTGGACAAGATTTATCCTGAAGGTGTCTACATCCCCGAATTCTTCTACGACCGCAACATCATTCACCTGCCCCAGACCAAGACGCACGTCTTCACCACGATGACGGGAGCTATGAAGAACGCCTTCGGCGGGCTGTTGAACGAGCGGCGCCACTGGACCCACGCTGTCATTCACGAGACGCTGGTGGACTTGTTGCAAATTCAGCAGGACATCCACAGTGGCCTCTTCGCCGTGATGGACGGCACCTTGGCCGGCGACGGGCCTGGGCCACGGGCCATGCGCCCTCACGTCAAGAACGTTATCCTGGCTTCAGCCGACCAGGTGGCGATTGACGCCATTGCGGCCAAGATGATGGGGTTCGACCCCCTGAAGATCAAGTTCATCCGTCTGGCCCACGAGCGCGGGCTGGGTGTAGGAGATCCCCGGGAGATCGAAATCGTGGGCGACGTGGACGCAGCGGAGGAGAACTGGCACTTCTCCGGCCAGGAGAACACGTTTGCCAGCCGTGGCCAGAAGCTCATCTATCACGGCCCGCTGAAGCCCCTGGAAGGGCTGCTCCTGCGGTCGCGCCTGGTGCCGTGGAGTTACCTGGCCTCCAACCTGTACCACAACGTCTTCTGGTATCCCTTTGTGGGACACCAGCGTGCTAAATACATTCTGGAGAACACCGAGTGGGGCGCCCTCTTTAAGCAGTATGCCGATGAGCCCATCAACCCCGGCTACGACTCCAAGCTGCCCTTCGTGGGCCTGGCGGCCACGGCTGCCATGATGGTGGCTGGTTTCCTGTGGGTGGTGGGAGGCGTGAAGGGAGGCGTGAAGGGAGGCGTGAGGTAAACTGATGTTTCTGCGGGTTTTTGTGAGTACAGAGAGTGTTCGGAAACAGGTCTACCCACACATTTTGAAAGTGCGCTGCACCTTGAGGCCGCTTCGGACGTTCAAAGTGGGACCGAGGTCCAAGGTGCGACGCACTTGCCAAGTGCGTCGCACCTCCTCCACGGCGCCAAGACACTGCCTCAGTACAGTTTACATAACCATAACAAAAAGGGGTAGAAGCTCATGACCGTGAACGCGCAAACACTTACCCCCTCTGCAACGGCCGCGCTTCCTGAAGAGTTGCTGGAACCTCGCTCAGTGGAAGAAACCGGGCTGAATATGGGGTTCCTGGTTGATCTGGTGCTGAAGACCATTTACTTTGCCGGTGAAATCACCGCCCAGGAGATCTCCGAGTCAGTTTGTCTGCCCTTCGTGGGCGTGGTGGACACAATACTCGAATACCTCAAACGGGAGGAGTTGGTCGGCATTACGGGAAGTACCGGTCTGGGAGAGCGAAGTTTTCGGTACGCCATCTCTCAAAAGGGCATCCAGCGGGCTCGGGAAGCCTTGGAGCGCAGCCAATACGTCGGCCCGGCCCCGGTGACGTTGGACGCCTATCGAAAGGTCATGCTGCGCCAGTCCCCCAACCAGTACCGCGTGGGACCGGAGGACGTCAAGAGGGCTCTTTCCCACCTTGTCGTTCACCCCAAATTGATTGACCAATTGGGACCGGCCGTAAATTCCGGGCGCTCACTCTTCCTGTACGGTCCGCCGGGCAACGGGAAATCAACCATTGCTTCCGCCATTGCCAAAATGATGAAGGGCGATATCTACGTGCCCTATGCCATTGCGATCGGCACCTCGGTTATTAAAGTGTTCGACAAAGTCAACCACAAGCCTGTGGAGGAGCAACCCAAACGGGAAACCACCAGCAGCTTGCGGGCCCGCCGGGCGGACCGTCGCTGGGTGAAGATCAAGCGGCCCTCTGTCGTCGTGGGCGGGGAATTGACGCTTGAAACGCTGGACTTGATTTACGACCCCGTTTCAAAGACCTATGAAGCTCCCTTTCAGATGAAGGCCAACGGCGGCGTTTTCATGATTGACGACTTCGGTCGCCAGCAGGTCCGTCCTCAAGACCTGCTCAACCGTTGGATTGTGCCCCTGGAGTCGCGGGTGGACTTCCTCACGCTTCAGACGGGCATGAAAATAGAAATTCCCTTCCAGGTGCTGATTGTCTTCAGCACCAACTTGGACCCCAAAGAGCTGGTGGACGAGGCTTTTCTGCGGCGCATTCGCCACAAAATCGAAATTGGTAATCCCACTGAGCGCCAATTCTTCGAGATTTTCCGGCGAGTGTGCTTGGCGCGTGGCATCGAGTTCAAGCCACAGGCTGTGATTTACTTGATTAAAACCTACTACAGAAAACAAAACCGGGAGTTGCGCTCCGTCCATCCTCGTGATATCGTTGATCAAATCGTGGACATTGCCACGTACCGCGGCATCAAGCCAGCTCTGACCAAAGAGCTTATTGACCGAGCCTGTGCGGCCTACTTTGTTGACTTTTAAACCGTTCGGTTGGCACCTCACATCTCTTCCACCGGACGACCAGAAAGAGGACCAGCGCCGGGCAACGTCCGAGCCCGCGCTGGGCCTTTGCAGTGAGCGGAGCGTTCATGAGACAGGCAGTCCGTCCGGCCTCAGTGTCCATATCGTCTCCCCGTGTGCGGTGGCTAGCGCTGTTGGGGGGGCTGCTGGTGCTTTTGCTCTCATACGGCTGGTTTGCGCTCCAATTTCACCGCCAGCGCCAGGCCCAGCGACGCTTACAGGCTGATCTGTTCCGCTATCAGGCTTTTGTCGCCACCGTGGCGCCCACGCTCGCCGACGCCGATCGCCTGAACCAGCAATGGGCGGCCGCTCAGGCTCGGTTGGCGACCGCCGAAGCCAAGTTTCCCCCCGCAGGCAAACAAACCGACATCTTGAACGCGCTGGTCGGACTGGGAAGCCAGCTTGGAGTACAGGTCCAACAGGTCGAGGCGGTAAGCACAGTCGTTGACGGCCCTGTGATCCGACAGCACTATGCTGTTCGATTTGCTGGCCCCCTGGACAATTTGGCGGCCTTTGTCACTGCCGTCGGCGAGAAAATGCCAACCAGCCGGTTTCAGGATGTGACTGTTGAGCGAGAGGGTGACACGTACCGCCTTTCGGGCACGCTTGTAGTCCTTAGTACGGTTGTCTCGGAGATCCTCACGCCAACCCCCACGCTGACCGACAGCCAGCGAATCGAACGGCTGCGCGCCCAGTACGAACAAGCGGTGGCGCGGAAAGACTACGAACTGGCCCTGAGCACGCTGATGCGCCTTGCCGTGCTGAATCCTGACCGCAAGGAATTGGACGACCTCTTCTACGAAACCTACGTGGCATACGGCAACGCGCTCCTGGAGCAAGGGTACCCGGACGCAGCCGAGGCGCAGTTCCGGGAGGCGCTGAACATCCGCCCGGACGGCGAGGAGGCCATTTTGGGACTCTTGCTCGTCTCCCAGGCCCGCACGGCCACGCCACAGCCGACCCAACCAGGCGGCGCCCCTCAACCCACAGCGACGCTTGTGCCGATGACCGGCACCCCCACTCCCACGTTGCCGCCGACGCGCCCTCCGCCGCCCACAAACACGCCCCGACCCAGGCCCACGAACACGCCCAGACCCACGAACACGCGAGGGCCTTCGCCCACGGCAACGCCCACGCCGGGGCCGACGAACACGCCCAGCCCATATCAATTCGGGCCCACTACGCCCTTCTACTTGCCCAATTGTGGTCTGACGCAAATCAAGGGCACTGTCAAGGACGAGCAGGGCCGGCCCCTCAACGGCGTTACCGTGCGCGTCTGGTGGGATGGCGCCGGGCCCGACCAGGTCTACTCCTTGCCCTCCGGCACCGACCCCCGCCAGCCAGCCGGTTACTGGGACGTGGTGCTGGCACCATACCCCAAGGAAGGCAAGTGGTACGTGGCGGTCGTTGACCGCGAAACGGGGGCTTATCTCTCCGAAGTGGTCACCGTCTACACCGATACCCGTGACTGCAAACCCGGCGGAACAGGGCGCCAGGTAGTCATCATTGACTTCATCCGCTTTGCGGGCCAGCTCGGCACGCCAGTGCCCACCAGCACGCCCACCAAAACGCCATCTCCTGCCCCGAGCCCGACGGGAACGCCCACACCCACCCGCACGCCGACGAACACGCCCACACCGACCACCACGCCCACTCCTACGCCCACGCCCGTGCGATACCAAATGAGCGGAGGCCCGCTGCCCATTCCTGAAGATATCAACAACCCGCTTCAGGTTTCCCTCACCGTGGTGGAGAACTTCCCCATCCGTGCTGTCCAGGTTTTCGTTTACATCGAGCACGATGACACCTACGACTTGCGCATTGAACTGCTCACGCCACACGGTGAGGTTATCATGCTTCAGGAAGAGGAGCGCCAAGACCAGGGCGGACCCGACAGCATCAGCCGCTGGTACGAGGTGAGCGGCAGTGACCTGGACCGGATCAAGGGGAAGAGTTCGGCGGGCACCTGGACGTTACGTGTCACCGACACGAAGCCGGCCAACACGACGGGTACGCTGAACAACTGGATTCTGGAGATTTATCCCTGACATGCCGCTGCTGAGCCGACCGCGCGTTACGCTAAGCCTGGAACCGGACGAGCTGCGTGTGCTGGTCATTGAGCGGGGACAGCAAGTGACCACATGGGGGCGCGTCCGTTTGTCCCCGGGCACCATGCAGGGTGACGTGATTCGTAACCCCCTGGCGGTGGCGCAGGCCCTGCACACGCTCTGGCAAGTTCACCGCATTCCCTCCAACCGCGTCGTGGTTTCGATCCCGGCCAGCCAGACGAGCGTTCGCCTGGTGGCCGTTCAGCCGGACCAGCCGGTGGACAGGGAGACGGCTCTCAACCTGGCGGCCCGGTTTTGGCCCCTCGAATCCTCATCTGTGGCCTGGCAGGTGCTGGAGTACGGCGGGCGACCGATGCTTTTTTTGCTGCGGGTCCCTCAAGAGGTGGTGGACCAGATCCACGCCCTCTTCTCCGAGGTCGGCCTTCGCATTGTGGGGCTGGAGCCCAAGCCGCTGGCCCTGTTGCGAGCCATCGGGCGCGAGCAGGCGATTATCGTGGACGTGGAGCCGTCACTTGCCACGGTGGTAATTGCCGGCGAGGGAATTCCCTTTCACGTGGCCGGATACCCCCTTGATGCGCCCCTCCTCAGCACGGCCATGTCGAAAGCGGTTCGGGTGGTTGAATTCCTGAACAGTGCCCTCGGGCGCTACAACGTAAGTGGCCCCGGCGCCCCTATTGACATAACGGTACCCCTTTTTTGCACCGGTGCTCTGGGGGATTTCCCCTTTCTGCACCGACTTGTGCGGGAGGTGCTCGGACAAACCATCGAGCGCCTGACGGTGCCGGTGCCTGTGCCGGCCGACCTGCCCGTTCACCGTTATATGGCCAACGTTGGGCTGGCGCTGAAGCGCCGTTTGTGGTAATTTTCTCGCGATGGTGCCGGACGGCACCCGTTCTCCGACCCCGTTCGGGGGACAGCAGGACACTTTCCGACCAAACGCCGTTGGAACCATCTCGAGCCGTGGAGGAAAACCATGCGCGTTGACGAGGCCGTAGCAAGTCGCCTGCGCCAGAAACACGTCGTGCTGGGGGTGACCGGCTCCATCGCGGCGTACAAGGCCGTGGGCTTGGCCAGCGCCCTTGTGCAGGCTGGGGCCACAGTGGACGTGATCATGACCGAGGCGGCGACCCGCATGGTACAGCCCCTTTCCTTCCAGGCCATTACGCACCGTCCCGTTCACGTGGACCTGTTTGCCCCCCTGGCCGAGACGGAAATCGGCCATGTGACGCTGGGCCAACAGGCCGACCTGTTGCTCGTGGCACCGGCCACAGCCAACACGCTGGCCAAACTGGCTTTGGGGCTGGCCGACAACCTGCTCACCACCACCGCGCTGGCAGCCCGTTGTCCCATCGTGGTGGCGCCTGCGATGGAAACGGCCATGTGGCACCATGCGGCCACGCAGGACCACCTCGCCACCTTGCGGCAGCGGGGCGTCATCGTCGTCGAGCCGGAAGCGGGATACCTGGCCTCGGGGAAAAGCGGCGCGGGCCGCCTGGCCGACGAGCGGCGCATTCTGGCCACCGTGGCCCGCCTTTTCACCCCACAAGACCTGGCCGGGCGCCACATTGTCGTTACGGCCGGTGGCACCCGCGAGGCCATTGACCCGGTGCGCTTCATTTCCAACGCTTCCTCCGGCCGCATGGGCTACGCTGTGGCCGAGGCAGCCGCCCAACGGGGCGCGCGCGTTACCTTGATTTCGACCGTGCGCCATTTGCCTGCACCGTTCTGGGTGGATGTGGAGCCGGTCGAGAGTGCGCGCCAAATGCGTGACGCGGTGCTGGCCGCCATTCCACAGGCCGATGCCCTGCTCATGGCGGCGGCCGTGGCCGACTATCGCCCGGCCGACGTGGCACCCCAAAAGCGGAAGAAGGGCAGCGATGAGTGGGTTCTGCGCCTCGTCCCCAACCCTGACATTCTGGAAGAAGTCAAAGCCACCAAACCGCCGGGGCTCGTCGTGGTGGGGTGGGCCGCCGAGACCCACGATCTCATCGAGAACGCTCGCAGCAAGTTGAGGCGCAAGGACTTGGACCTCATCGTGGCCAATCCGGTTCCTCAAACGTTTGGAAGTGACCGCGTGCAGGCCACGCTCCTATTCCGGGACGGCACGATTGTGCCCCTGGAACCACTGAGCAAAGTGGCTCTTGCCAACCGCATTCTGGACATCGTGGCCGAACGCCTGCGCCATCGGCGATAGCGGCCCGATGGTGGACGCCTCCGGAGCGACAGGCGCCTCCGAAACTCGATGTCCCGCAAGGAGTGGAGCAATGACCCGGTATGCACTTGCCCTTGACCTGGGTGGCACGCACGTGCGGGCGGCCGTGGTGGACGAACACGGCCACGTCCTGCGCGCGGTGCGCACCCGCACTCATGCCGAACAGGGGCCGGACGCTGTCATCGAGCGGATGCTTGCCCTGGCCCGGCAGATTCTGGAACAGAGAAGCGAGGACGAGCGGATATTGGGCGTGGGCGTGGCCGCCCCAGGTCCGGTGGATGTGGCGAGCGGTATGGTCATGCATCCTCCCAACCTGCCCGGCTGGGGAACTGTGCCCCTGGCCGACTTGATCTCCCGGAGCCTGGACGTGCCAGTCTGGCTGGGCAACGACGCCAACCTGGCTGCCCTGGGAGAGCACCGCTTTGGAGCGGGCCGCGGTGTGGCCCACCTCATCTACATCACCGTGAGCACTGGCATTGGGGGCGGCATCATCGTGGACAATCGCCTGCTGGTGGGCGCCCACGGCTTGGCAGCCGAAGTTGGACACATGCCGTTAGTTCCAGAGGGTCCCCTGTGCGGCTGTGGACACCGGGGGCACCTGGAGGCCATTGCCTCGGGGCCTAGCATCGCCCGTGAGGCCCAGGCAGCCGTCGCGCGCGGGTGGAAGACGTCGCTGGCCAAAGTGGACCACCCCCTGCGCGCCGAGGATGTGGTGGCGGCTGCCAGGGATGGTGACCAGGTGGCCCGTGAGATCCTGGCCCGCGCGGGCGAATTCCTGGGGCGCGGAATGGCCCTGCTGGCTCACCTTTTCGACCCCCAACGGTTTGTCATCGGTGGCGGTGTCAGCAACGCGGGTGACTTGCTGCTGGAGCCAGCGCGGGCCGCCGCCCGCCGACACGTGTTGCCCGCCTACCGCGACACGTTCGACGTGGTGCGAGCCCAACTGGGGGACGACGCCGGACTGGTGGGCGCGGCCGCCCTGGTGTTCGACATGGTGGGGTAAGCCAAGATGGTCTCTCGTAGGTGGAGCCTGAGGCTGAGGCGCTGGCGTGTGCTGGCCTTTCTGCTGGGCATCTATCTCCTTGCCTTCAGTGGCCGTTTCCACAGCATAGACGAGTTGGCCGCGTTGGCCACGGTGGAATCCGTGACGCGGGAGCACACCTGGCGCGTGCCCCAGTTCCGCTGGGCGCTGGGCTGGACGCCCACCCACGTGGCCGATGGCAGCGACGGAGAACTCTACTCCAAGCGGGGCGTGGGATACAGCCTGGCATTTTGGCCGCTTTGGCAGGTAGGACGATTCCTCGAAGCGCCTGGCATGGTGCAGGTGGCCGCGCTCACAAACGTGCTCGCCACGTTGGCGACGGTGGCGCTCCTCATGCGCTTGCTGGTTGACCTGGGGGTGGACGAAGGGAAGGCTGCTGGCGTCGGCCTCATTTACGGGCTGACGACACCAGCCTGGCCCTACGCTCGCTACCTCTTCAGCGAGCCACTGACGGCTCTCTACGGCGCGGCGGCACTTTGGCTGGCCCTCTCGCCGCGTGCCAGAACAAAGCCCTGGGCGCCACTCGCGTGTGGGCTGGTGGTGGGAGGCGCTCTGCTCGTCCACGCCATGAACGCGCTGCTGGTGGTGCTTTTCGGCGGGTGGTGGGCGTGGGAGGCTGCGCGGCGGCGCACGTTGGCACCTTTGGTGGGCTACGGTGTTGGCCTGCTGCCGGGGTTGGCCGTGATGGCCTGGCTCAACTGGGCGCGCTACGGCCACCCGCTGCGGGGTGGCTACACGGCTCCTGAAGAGCGCTTCGTGTGGGACTACGCGCGCAGCCTGCCCGGCCTGCTGGTGAGCCCGGGAAAAGGGTTGGTCTGGTTCGCGCCGGTAGTTGTGCCCGCGTTGCTGGCCTGGCGGAGCCTGGGGCGTCGGGAACGGGCCGTGGCGCTCTTGCTGGCCGCCTGGGTGGCCGGGTTCCTGGCGCTGGTGGGAGGGTGGTTCATGTGGTGGGG
>WFWG01000117.1 GCA_015491235.1 Ardenticatenaceae bacterium | reverse complement strand
GTGGCCTCGTAAGTGGGGGTAAGCACGAAGAGACTCACCAGGGCAGCGGCCAGGGCAGCCAACACGGCGGCTCCCACAGGCCAGTACCAGAAGCGCAACAAGAGAAGTACGTACTGACGAAGGTCGATTTCGTCCTCGTATGGCGACCATTCTGAAGGAATTTCATTCGGCTTGCTCATTTCCCTCTCCCAAACCCTCTCTTTCAACGTTTCCCTCTGGATGGAGTAGAATTATTCGTCCAAAAGAGACATCTGTCAACCGCGACTGAGAACGGTGCCCCTTTGCCGCCTCCGCCGTGCAGCCAGACAAGTTCATTCGTCCTCCTTCGACTCAAGGGAGCGCTCGAAGAGCCACATCACTTCTCGCTCCACCGTTTGGGCGAAGGGGCTTCTTTGGGCCAAAAGTGCCTGCCATTCGTCCTGTGTGTAGACCAGAATTTCGGCCGGTATAGGAAACGATCTGGCGGCAAATCGCGCAGCCCGACGTTCGAATGGCTCCTTTGCGTGGCTGACAATGACGATAAGGTCCAAGTCACTTCCTACACCCCAGCATCCTCGGGCATAGGAACCAAAATAGCCAACGCGGATCACCTTGGGATGACAGTCGGCCAACATGTGAGCCCAATGGCGAGCTGCGCGTTCTACTGTCTCGGCATCAGGCCATTTGTGCACGGACAAAGGCGACGATCTCCCGGGCATATGGATTTACTTCATGGGAGGATACCAAGAATCAGTTTGTTGTCAAGTCTTTTCGTTCTTTCGATGCAACCCGCACGATGCGGTCAGCGGCCCGCACCAGCCGGTCGTGCACGGCCAACCCCAAGCCGGCAGGAGGAAAGTCTCGGGCCAGAATGATGTCCGGTTGCTGTGCGTCCAACGCCCGCAGGGCCGCGAAGAGGCGGCGGGCCACGGCTTCCAGGTCTCCAGCCGGCCCTACCGATTTCACCAGTCCTTCCCCGTCCGCCACGCGCTCCACGTCCTCATCTGCCACCAGCAGGCCAACGCGCTTGCCAGCTTCCCTGGCCAAGCGGGCCTCGCGGCGCATGGCGGCCAGCACTTCGTCGGGGGGGCCCATGAAGAGCCATAGCTCGGCGTGGGGGGCGTAATGGCGGTCGAGGAGGCCGGGTGATGGCAGGGGCTCCTCCCCTTTCGGTTGACGCTCCCGCACGGCCACCTTGCCCAGCACGGCCTCCAGGGCCTCGCGGGGTAGGCCGCCAGGTCGCAGGATCGTGGGCACCTCCCCGGTCAGATCGAGCACGGTGGACTCCACCCCTACCGGCGTGGGGCCACCGTCGAGCAGCAGGTCGAAGCGACCGTCCAGGTCGTCCAGCACGTGTTGGGCGGTGGTGGGGCTGGTGTGACCGAAGCGGTTGGCGCTAGGAGCCGCGATGGGCGTCCCAGCGGCCCTGATCAGGGCCAGCGCCACCGGATGAGCCGGGCAGCGCACGGCCACCGTTTCGCCGCCTGCGGTGACCACCAGGGGCACTTTGTCAGCTCGACGAAGCACCAGCGTCAGTGGTCCCGGCCAGAACGCTTCCACGAGTCGCCAAGCTACCGACGGCACCTCCTGTGCCACGGAGTTCAAGTCTTTCGCCTCAGCCACGTGAACGATAATGGGGTCGTGAGCCGGTCGCCCTTTAGCCTCGAAGATGCGCGCCACAGCCTCAGGGTTAAGGGCGTCGCCCCCCAGACCGTAGACGGTTTCCGTGGGAAAAGCCACCAGTCCGCCCCGGCGAATCACCTCCGCCGCGCGGGCGATGGCCTCTGAGTCCGGATGCTCTGGGTCAACGCGCCAGATTTCCGGGCGAGCTTGTTGGACGGGCCTCATGCACGCTCCTGTGACAACTATAAACAGCGATCAAACACCCTCCCTGACCGTATTCTACCCGACTTCCCTGTAGGTTCAAGCCCCAAACGGGTGGGGAGTGGAGTGTTCAAGCGAGGAAATTATCGCGCAACGGGCAACGGAAACCTCTGAAGCGGGGAACGGGGCGGAAAAGCTGGGAGCGAGGCCGCCAAACCACCTCGCTCCCAGCAATCTTTGTGGAGGGTTTCGAGTTTACCGCACCACCACCGGCAGGTAGAGCTGCACGCCGGTCTCGCCCATGAGGGCAAAGCGGGTGAAGTGGTCAATTTGCATGGTGACGCGGTTGGCGGCCGTGTCCACCACGAAGCTCTCGGGGAAGGTCCACTCGTTCGTCGTGGTGGAGAAGTAGGCCGGTTTGAGCCGCGATTCCAGCAGACCACGGCGTCGCAGCAAGGTTTCGTCGTAGGGGAAGGTGATGATCACCTCCTGGTTAAAGTGGGCCTCAATGGGATTGCCCTCTTCGTCCGAAGCCAGGAAGACGTAGCCGTACCCCACCACGTTGGCGTGGCGCTGGCTGGGCAGTGCGGCAATCGGCACGATGCGCAGCGTCACCGTCCCGCTCACCGGCATGGCACCAGCCGGAATGAAGATGGACGTGCCGTCGGCCAGCTCAATGTGCTGTGGGTCGGCGGCGTCAAAAGTGACCACTACAGGCGCCGGCTTGGGGTTGGGGCCGGTCAACTCCAGGTCCAGCGTGGCCGTAGTGCCGGTCACCTCGACGGTGCCCGAGCCGTTCCAGTACGCTGCCTCTGCCTCAAAAACAGCGCCCACGTGCCACACGGTGCCTGAAACCACATCCAGTTCGTACGTGCCGGTGGCTTGGTCGGCCCCGCTCACCTGTGTGACCGTGAAGCGGCCCGTGGTAAAGCTGCCGTCTTCCGACCAGGCCCACACGAAGACGGTACCTTCAGCCGTGGTGTTGCCCACCGTGATCGTGCCGTTCAGGCGGGCGTCCGGCTGGCGGAACTGGAGCACATGGCCGCCGGAGACGCCGTTGGCCGGAACGGAGACTTCGCGCTCCACCGGCTTCAACCAGCCCGGCTGTCGGTAGGCAGCCCCCAAACGGTACCGGCCGTGGGGCACTTTCAGTGTGAAGGAGCCGTCAGCACGGCTGCGCGTGTGAAGCCGCACACCGCGGATGTCAGCGTCCACCCCGTGAGCGATGACCACCGCACCCGCCAGCGGCGAGCCATCCGGGGCCAGCACGGTGCCGGTGATCTGTCCGTCGCGTGCCGTTACTCGCAGGGGAAGAGTGGCCGTCTGGCCGGCCTGCACGGCCACATTTTGCCCGCCTGAGAGCTTGACGTACCCGGCCGAGGGGTCGAGACGGTAGTTCAGGTGCCAGACGCCAGCCGCCACGTCCAGGCGGTAGAGGCCGTTTCGGATGGGGCCAGCAGTCCAGTTCGGGCCAGCCCAGGCGGCCACCACACCGCGGGCGTCCGTTACAATCTGGCCACCCTGGCGGGGGTCCACCAGCGCACCTTGAATAGCGGCATTTTTAGCTTCCACCGTCAGCGTGACCGAAGCGGTGGCGCCTGCACTCACGGTGACATTCTTCTCGCCGGTGGACATGTAGGGGCTGCCCGGCAACAGGTGCACGGCCACTGCATAGGTGCCAGCAGGCACATGAATTTCAAAGGTGCCGTTGACGACCGGCGCTCCGTTTCGCAAACCAGGGCTGCCCGCTTGCCTGGCCGTTGCCCACCCTTGGACGTCGGTCACCGGGTGGCCGTCGGCGTCCACCAGCACGCCAACGATCGTTGCGTCGGCTTCCACCAGCGTGAAGTTGACGTCCGACACCACCTGGCCAGCACTTATCGTCACTTTCTCCGCGTCGCCCGTGTAGATGAAAGGCTGACGGGGCGTGGGCGCAGGCCGCACGTACCAAGTTCCGCTGGTCACGGACAAGGCGTAGATGCCACCCGGCCCGCTGTGGGTCCGCACACTGCCGGGCACGCCCGGCCGCCAGGCAATCACGGGAATTCCTTCCACGCCCAGAGCATTGGACGTGGTGATACGGCCTGTAATGAGCGCGTTGCGTTCCAGGAGTTCGACGGTGCCAAGGTTGACCGTCCCGCTGGGCGGCACGTGGACGGGCTCCAGCACAGGGCCCATGTACGAGCGATCGTGGGGATGCACCGTCACCTTGTAGTCCCCGTGGGGCACCCGCACGGCGAAGGAGCCATCCGTCAGGCTCGCCGTGGTGTGGACACCCACACCTTCATCGTTGCGCAGCGCGACTGTGACCGTGAAACCGGGAACGCCGCCCCCCGGCAGCGTCACCTGTCCGGTCACTTCAGCATCAGCCGTGAGGACAGTAAAGTTCACCTCCTGTTGTTCCGGCTCTGTGTTGAACTTGAAGCGCACCAGTTGGGGCGCGTTGGGATAGACCCAATCAGCCGGGTTGGTGTCGGTGACGTGGCGCAATGTGAGGGCCCACACGCCCGGCCCCAGGTTCATCTGATAGGAGCCATCCGCAGCCGTCAACTGCTCGACGCGGGCGCGGTGGTCCAGCCGCTGGGCCACCACCAGCGCGTGGAAGACGGGCGCCCCGGTGTTGGTCTTGACCGTGCCGCTGACCACCTTGGAGGGCGCGTTCAACGTCAGTGTAAGTGGATTCGTTGCGCCAGGGACTGTGACGGAGAAAGGGGTCGAGGGCAACAGGCCAGGAGTGGAGTGGGGTGGCAGGGCACTTACCCAGTACGTTCCAGGCGCAAGGCCGCCGATGGCCCAGAAGCCCGCCGGACCGCTGGTGTCAACGGCATGAGTGCCTGAAGGGGCAGCCACCACGACTTTGGCACCGTTGACGGGCGCGTGAGCCGGATTTTCCACCACGCCCCACAGGTCGGCCGAACGGAGCGTGAGGGTGAGCGGGCTGGACGTGCCCGGAATGGTAATGCTCTGGCGCACCGATTTCCAGTACGGGTCGGCCGTGGCGCGCTCGGCCTGCACCGCGTAGCTCCCCGGTGGCAGGCCACCCAGGGCAAACTGGCCGCCGGGCGCATCCACACGCAACACCGGCAGCGTGCCCCCAGCGTAGACCGTCACAGTGGCCGTTACCGGCGTCGTTCCGTCCGGCGCCACAACGGTGCCCGTGATTTGCGGCGTCGTCAGCGCCAGCGTGCCCGCGTTCACAGAGCCGCCAAAAACGGAGACGGGCTTGGGAAGAGAAGGAGTCAGGCCGCTGCCGGCAGGGGGTACAGCCCGCAACACGTAGAGGCCGTTGGGAACGGGGCCAATCTGGAAAGAGCCATCAGCCAGGTTGGGCACGGCCGTGCCGCGCACCTCTTCACTGCCCGGCTCGTACAACTTGACAACAGTTCCGGCCGGCAAGGGGTACCCGAGTGGTG
>WFWG01000116.1 GCA_015491235.1 Ardenticatenaceae bacterium | reverse complement strand
CGCCGAACTTCACCCCAGCCGGGCCGCTCTTGGTGATGGTCAGGTAGGGCACGGCGGCCAGGGTGATGGTGTGCGTGTTCACCACCGACGCCCCCACGTTGACCGCCGTCACGGTGATCACTTTGCTCCCGCCGCTGGTCCAGCTAAAGGTGACGGTGTCGGTCAGGCTGGCGCGGGCCGCGTGGGTAATGGTGGACTGGCCGTCGGCCTGCCAGACATAGGTGATGGGCAACGTGGCCGTGACGGGGCTGGCCGTGGCGGTGAAGTCGTAGCTCAGGCCAGCAACCCCGCTGGTCGGCCCGCTAATCTGCACGCTCGACAGCGCCACCCCTTGGGTTTCGTAAGCCCCCATGTCGCAGGTGGCGGTGCCGTCGTTGTCGCCGTCAATGGGCCGGGCCACGCCCCGCTGGTCGGTGGCTGGGCAGGTGGCGTTGTCGCCCGCGTCAGTGGCCGGACTGTCCGCCAGCAGCGCGTGGGTGAAGGTGTGGCCGCCCTTGTCGGCCAGGGGGGCCAGTTTGGGGTCCTGGCCGGTGATGTCGCCCGTTCCGCCCGTCCAGGAACAGCCGTAGGTGTTCTCCAGCAAGTTGTGGCCCAGGGATTGGATGCCACCCCAAGAGGCGGAACAGTCGGGATACACCGTGCCCGAGCCGCCGCTGCCGTCGGTGTTATCGCCAATAATCGTGTTCTTGGCATATAACGAGTAACTGCTGTAATGGTAGATGCCGCCGCCGTCACCGTTGCCGTCACCGTCATAGTCGGCAGTGTTGTTGGCCACGGTCACATTATACAGGGACATCTTATAATCGTTGTACAGGCCACCGCCGTTCTCTTTGGCCCGGTTGCCGCTGACAGTGGTGTTGGTGATCATCACCGTGCCGTAGTTGTTGAGAATGCCCCCGCCGCTACCATTGGAAATGTTGTTGACAATGGCGCTGTTGATCACAGTCAGCACCCCGTCACGGTTGTAGATAGCCCCGCCGTCGCTGCTGGTGTTGCCGGTGATAACGCTGCGGTTCACCAGTAGGGTGCCACTGTTCCAGACGGCTCCGGCTCCGGCTAAGCCTGCATTGCCGTTCTGCAGGGTCAGGTTGGTAAGGGTGACCACGCCGCTGGAGGAGACGTTGAACAACTGCGTGGCTCCGCCGCCGTCAATCACGGTGTTGCTGGCGTTGCCGGTGGGGCTGATGGTCAGGGTGCTGGTCAGGTTGATCGGCCCCAGGGTGTCGTTCAGGGTGTAGGTCCCCGGCGGCAGCACGATGATGTCGGGTCCGCTGCCGGCGGGACAGGCATCCACCGCCGCGTCGGTGTTGGCCGCCTGAACCGCCTCCCGCAGGGAGCAGTCGCCGTCGTTGTTGAGTTCGTCGTGCGTGGTGGTCACCTGAATCGTGGAGCCGCCCCCTGCGACCGGCGCAGCTTGCATGAAGGCGATCAGTGCTCCCCAGAAGAGCGCCCCCAATAACACGACCAACATGCCTCGGACCCGATCAAAGGCGCGTGACATGATTCTCCTCCTCGGTCTCATTCGTGCGCCAGATGTGCAAATAGGCTCTTTAATGCCGGACACAATCTAGCATCGAACCGTCAGGAAAACGTCAGGAGCGTGTCTTCGCAAAGGGGCAGACGGTTCTTTCCGGCGAGGAGAGAGTCCAAGGAGGAGTTTGTCAGCGGTCTACGGATTCCCAATAGGAGAGCGCCCAGGCCAGCTCCTCCACCCCCCAATTGCCGCGCACGCGCACGCGCTTGAGGGTCAGCAGGTCTTCGGTGCGGTGGGTGATGCCGCCCCGCGTGGTCACCGCCGCCCAGAAGTGGGCCGAACGCACCACCTGCACGGCCAAGTCGTCGTAGGCGCCGCTGGGATAGGAGAAGGCATAGGGGCGGAAGCCCAACTGGGCCTCGATAGCCTGGCTGGCGCCCAGCACCTGCCACACCAGGTAGTCGAGGGAGCGCCCCCGCAACTCCACGTGGTCGCGCGAGTGAGCGCCGATCTCCATGCCGGCCGCCCGCATCTCGCGCAACTGCTCCCACGTCATGTAGGCCGGGTGGCCCTGGTCCACCAAGCTGGTGACAACGAAGAACGTTCCCGTAAAGCCCACCTCCCGCAGGATGGGAAAAGCGTTCTCGTAGTTGTCACGGTAGCCGTCGTCGAAGGTGATGATGATAGGCTTAGGGGGCAGCGGCGTGCCCCGCGTGAGGGCGTACACCAGGTCGAGCAGCGAGACGGTCTGGTATCCCTGGGCCTTCAAGTAGAGAAGCTGGGCGCGGAAGACTTCCGGCGGCACGCTGAGGTCGCGGCGGTAGCGATCGGCACCGGGCGGCGGCACGCTGATGCGGTGGTACATGAGGATGGGCACCCGCACCACCCGCGACTGACCGTCGGGCGTGGGGTAGGGCGTGGGCGTCAACGTAGGTG
>WFWG01000115.1 GCA_015491235.1 Ardenticatenaceae bacterium | reverse complement strand
CTACAACGCCACCGCCGACAGCCACGCCAACGGCTGTTCCACCCACGCCTTCACCCGTGGCTACTCCCACGCCTTAGGACTCACGGAGCGCTCAGGACGCCCGTTCTTCCCTGGAAACAGTGATCGGGAGAGCACACCTCATTTTGCAATGGCTGGGACGCCAGCCACTGGTGATGTTTTGGCGGCACGGCAGGGGGCGCTGCTGAGGAGAAGGGCTAGGCGCGCGCGTGGATGAGTTTGACTAGGTCGTCGCTCAGGTTCTCCACGGAGACGATTTCCAACCCGGCGCGGCGCACGTTTTCCACCGTGCGGCGGTTGATGTTAGCGCCCGTTATCCGGACGAAAATGGGGTTTAGGAGGTCCATCAGAGGGCCGATGACGGGCTTGTCCACCCGCACGTGTTCCAGCAGCCAGATGTCACCGCCGGGTTTGACGACCCGCTTGACTTCGCGCAGCCCCAAGATGGGGTCGGGCACGGAGCAGAAGACAAAGGTGGCCACGGCCGTGTCGAAGGTGTCGTCGGGGAAGGTGAGGTGTTGAACGTCCATGAGGCGCAGGTCAACGTCGAGGCCCAGCGACTGGGCCCGCTGGCGGGCCCGCTCCAACATGCGCTCGCTGAGATCTATGGCGGTCACTTGGGCGCCTTTGGGGTAGTAGGGCATGTTCTTCCCGGTTCCCACGCCCACCTCCAGAATGTGGCCGGGATGTACCTGCGACCACAGGCGTTCCCGCCAAGCGCGAAAGCGGCGCCGCTCGACCAGCGCCTCCATGAGGTCATACAGCGGGGCAATGCGGTCGTAGCGCTTGCGGGTGGCAATTGTCAAGTTTTGCAGGCTCATGGTCTCTTTCCTCCTTATTTGGTTACGCATTGATCGTTTATACCAATTGCGTTTGGTAACGTCACCTGCTCACAGAAGGGGTGCGGCGCCGCCATCCCGCCCACAATTTCTCTTTTTCGTACGGCGGCGCCGCACACGTTCAGGGGGACACCCCCCACGCCCCCGGCAGGGAGTTCTACCCCCTGCACTCCCGGAATACAGCCACGGTCGAGTTCCGCTCAAAACGTTGGCCGGAAAGCAAACTTCTCACCTGCACACCTGTCGCCGGTGAGACCAAAAGTGGGGAAGGCGGACTGGCCGCCTTCCCCTGTCCACTTGACTTGTGGCCTTAGTGGGTGTCTTCTCCGACCATGCCCAGGAACTCGCCGTGCCAGGTGTGCGGCCACACCTCGCCGGTGGAGCTGTTCACGCTCAACATGCCCACCACCTGGCCGCCCTTGACGGTGTGGATGGTGTAGTAACCGTAGAAGGCATCCGCCTCATCGGCCGCTTTCAACCCCGGGTAGGTGGCGTCCAGATACGCCTGGGCAATCTCGATCGCCTGTTCGGGCGTGATGACCTCCTGGCCCGTGGGCGCGCTCCAAGCGCTACCCATGTGGCCGTACCGGGTGTTCCACATCATGTTCGGCCCTGGTTCGGGAAAAGCGTTGCCCGTGTAGCGGTCAATCAGGAACTCAAAGGCATAGCGGCCGGTGCTCTCCTCGCGGGCCTGAACGTAGAACTGGTTGTCGAACTCCATGATTTCGGCCACTTCCAGGTCGGGGTTGCCGTAGCTGGCCACGTATTCCTCCGCAATCCGCTGAACCTCCTCGGCGGAGAGGGGAGTGTTATTGCTGTTGAACCACCCCCAACCGCCCATCATACCACCCCAGCCGCCCATCATGCCGCCCATTCCACCGTTGCCCATCATGCCGCCCCAGCCGCTCATCATGCCGCCCAGCCAGCGGCCCAGGCCGCCCATCATGGAACCCCACAGGCCACGGGGAAATCCCCAACCGTTGCCCCAGCCCGGTCCACCGTTCTGAGGGGTTGGCGGTTGCACCATCGGCCCCTGGGGATCACGCCCTGCTCCGTCCGTTGGCCCCCCTTCGGGGCCGTGAGCTAGAATCTGTCCCGTTGCACCCAGGAACAACGCGCCAGCAACCAACACCGCAACGACCAGCAGTGAGACTTTTTGCAAGCGTTTCATGGCTTCATACCTCCCGTTGTTGTTTTTGTCAACCGCCGTGGTCTCTGCCGTGGCGGTTCTTTTCCTCACCTCTTCACTTCCCAGTATAGCGAGCGATTGTGACGAGGGTATGTGGGAGGTATGAAGGAAATGTGAAGGCTCAGGGCAAGAAGCGCGCTTCGGCAATCATGCCCGGTTTGAGGGCCAAGTCGTCGTTTGGCAAGGTGATTTCCACCGCGTACACCAGCCGCGCCCGCTCGTCCGGCGTCTGCACGTTGGCTGGCGTGAACTCCGCGCGGGGCGAAATGTAGCTCACGCTGCCGGTGAAGGTGCGGTCCGGCCAACTGTCAACGGAAACGGTGACCGCGTCGCCCAGCCCCACGCGGCCATAGAGGCGCTCGGGCAGGTAGACGGTCAGGGTGACCTGCCGGAGGTCGGCGATGACGAGAATGGGGGCTAGGGGCGCGGCAATCTCCCCCTCAGCGAAGAGGCGGTCTAGGACGATGCCGTCACGGGGCGCGGTAAGGGTCATTTTCTCGAGCTGAAGGCGCAGCATGTCCCGAACGCCCAACGCGGCCTGAAGCAGGGCTTCGGTGCTTCGATAGACCATCTCCGCCTGGCTCACTTGGGCTTCCAAGGCGTAAGGTTCGTCCCGCATGGCCTCCAGCACGTCCAGAACGCGCTGAAGGCCATCTCGGGTCGTTTCGGCCAACTTCACCTGTGTGGGGTCGCCCGTCACCTGCGCAGCCTGCAACTGGAGTTCGGCCGCGTCCAGTTGGGCCTGGAGTTCCACAATTTTCGCCTCGATATCGAGGGGATTGGCACGTGCGGCCTGAGCGGCCTGCCAGGCGTCGTAGGCGGCGCGGTTGGCCTGCTCCAGCGCCTGGATGGCCGCTTCGGCGCGGGCCAAGTCGGCTTCCAACATCTCCGTTTCCAGGCGCACCAGCACGTCGCCGGCCCGAACTTCGTCTCCCCGATCTACGGCCAGCTCCACAATGCGCCCTCCTACCTCGGAGGCGATGTCAACCGTCTCCACCTCGATTGTGCCGGTGGCGCGCAACTCGTGGCTGCTGCCGGTGCTTTGCCGGCTCCACCACACGCCCCCGGCCACGAGGACGAGCACAACGGCAACGCCCAGAATGTACGAAGCCTGCCTGTTCATGGCGTCTCCTCCCTTTCTGTCACGCCAGACTTCGGCGAAATCGCAGCGTGCTGATGCTCAACAAGACCAGCCCGTAGAGCGTCAGGGCCAGGGCTTGGGGCCAGAGAATGTCTATTCCCGCCCCCTTGAGGAAAATTCCCAGGGTGGCCTCCACATAGTAGCGAAGCGGGCTGAGGTACGAGAGCCACTGGAGGAGGCGAGGCATGTTGCCAATGGGCACGATGGTGCCGGACAGGAAGGCCACCGGAAACAGGATGAAGAAGGCCAGCATGAGCGTCTGCTGCATGGTGCGGGCTATTGTGCCCAGCAACACGCCTATTCCACTGCTGCTCATGAACATGAGCACGGAAATGGCGTAGAAAAGCAGGGCGTTTCCTCGCAGGGGCACACCGAAGAGCCACAGGGACATGAGGACGCCCACGGTCAGGCCCACCAGTTTGAGCAGGAACATGGGCACGATCTTAGCTGTGATGAGTTCAGCAGCGGTCACGGGCGTAATCATCAGTTGCTCGAGGGTGCCGGCTTCCTTCTCCCGCACGATGGCCGCGGCCGGCACCAGAACACCCAAAATGAGCACCGAAATGGTCAACATAGTGAGTATGATGAAGTGGGCATACTTCAACTGGGGCATGTACCAGGTGCGAATTCGATTTTCGACGCGGGGCAGAAGGGAATATCTGGCTACCCCCACACGCGCGGCGCGGCGCACCGCGATGCGCTCGTTGTAGTCGCGCAACAGCCCCGACGTGATGGCCACCGCCTGTTCCGCAATGGTGCTGTTCGTCCCGTCCGCCAGAACTTGTACTTGGGCCGTTTCCCCGGCACGCAGGGCGCGTCCAAACCCAGCAGGCACCACCAGGGCGAACTGCACTCGCCCCGCATCCATCAGCGCGTTGATCTCCTCCGGGCTGGTGACCCGGGCCACCAGGCGGAATCCCTCCAGGCGGGCGAACGCTTCCACCAGCCTCCGGCTTTCCGGCGTCTGGTCGCCGTCGTACACGGCCGCGGCCACGTTGCGCACCTCCAGCGTCAGGGCCCAGCCGCAGATGGCGATCTCCACGAAGGTGTAAAGGACGAGGAGCACCAGCGCCCGGTCCCGGAAGAACTGAATGAACTCCTTGCGCATCAGGCCCCACAGTCGTCGGTTCATCATCCCACCTTCTTTCGAAAGCGTGCCGTTGCCAGCACCACGATTCCCAGCGTGTACGCGCTGAGCACAGCCAGTTGCGCCCACCACACTTCAGGTCCCACACCTTTCAGGAAGATGTCGTAGGTGATTTTGGTGAAGTAGCGGGCCGGGAAGAAATACGAGTAGACCTGGAGGGCTACCGGCATGGTGAAGATAGGAAACATGAAGCCCGAGAAGAGAAAGGAGGGCATCATGGTGAGCACCAAGGCCAGGAGCATGGCGACCAGTTGGGAACGGGTTACCGTGCTCACCAGCAGGCCAATGCCCACGGTGCTCACCATGTAGGGCACCAAGGCCAGAACGAAGAAACCTGGATTGCCCCGCATAGGAACTCGAAACCAGAAGAAGGTGGCCAGGAGCATCAGGGCCAGTTCGGAGAAGGCGATCAGCAGGTAAGGAACAAGCTTGCCCACGATGAACGCCCACGGGCGCAGCGGCGAGACGAAGATCTGCTGGATGGACCCCCGCTCTTTCTCGCGCACGATGGCCAGTGTGGAGAGCAGAGGCGGAAAGGCCATGAGCACCACCACGATCAAGCCGGGCACGATGAAGTTAGTGCTCTTCAAGTCCGGGTTATAGCGCACGCGGAAGACGGGCACCACCGCGGGAGCGGCGAGGTCAAAACCGGCGTTGCGTGCGGCGGCCAGGCGTTCCTGGGCGACTTGAAGGGAGAAAACCTCGGTGATCGCGTTCACGTATCCCTGCACCACGCGCGCAGACGTGGGAAATGTGCCGTCCACCAGGGTCTGCACCTGTGCAGTTTCACCCCGGCGCAGGGCCTGACCGAAGCCGCGAGGAATGACGAGGACCACCTGAGCGGCCCCCCGATCCAGAAGGCGCTCGGCCTCTTGGGGCGTTGCGGGCCGGTAAGCCAGCACAAAGCGCCCTGTGTTGACCAGGGACTGAACGTAAGCGCGGCTCTCTGCGCTGTTGTCCAAATTGGCGACGGCCAGGGGCACGTTCTTCACGTCCAGGTTGAGCGCGTAGGCAAAGAGAAAGAGCAACACCAGCGGCAGGAAGATGGCGATGCCCAGAGTGTACGGGTCACGCCAGATTTCTCGAAATTCCTTCTTGAGCACGGGCAGCACGCCGTTCACGCTTCCCCCCTCGCCTTTCGCCCGGCTTCTTCCATCTCGATGAAAAGAATGAACAGGTCTTCCAGGGAAATGGGCACGGGGCGAACCGGGCCGGCCAGCAGGCCCGGCGCGAATAAGGCCCGTTCCACCGTTTCCTGGCCCGTGTCCGCTTCCCACACCAGCACGTGAAGCTTATCGCCAAAGATGCTGGTTTGGATGATGTCGGACAACCCCTCCAGAAAGGAAAGCGCGGCCAAGGGGTCCTTCACGGGCGCCTCCAGGAGGGAGCCCAGTTTCATGTTGGCCCGCAGTTCCGCCGGGCTGCCCAGGGCGATGAGCCGTCCCCGGTAAATGAGCCCCAGGCGGTGGCAGTGTTCGGCCTCGTCCATGTAGTGCGTGGTGACGAAGACCGTCACCCCTTGGGCGGCCAGGGCGAAGATCAGATCCCAGAAGTCCCGGCGGGAGACCGGGTCTACCCCGCTGGTAGGCTCGTCCAGGAAGAGGATCTGGGGCTCGTGGAGGACAGCACAGCCGAGCGCCAGGCGTTGCTTCCAGCCGCCGGAGAGGTCCCGGGTCAGCAAATGTTCCTTGCCCACCAGCCCGGCCATTTCCAGCACCCACCGCTTGCGCTCCTCGAAGCGCTGGCGGGAGAGTCCATACACGTCGCCGTACAGGCGAATGTTCTCCCCCACCGTCAGGTCGTTGTAGAGAGAAAACTTTTGGGACATGTAGCCGATGTGGGGCTTCATGCGGGCACGCTCGCTCACCACGTCGAAGCCGGCCACGGCCGCCCGGCCTGCTGTGGGGGGCAGCAGCCCACACAACATGCGAATGGTGGTGGTTTTGCCCGACCCGTTCGGCCCCAAGAAGCCGAAGATTTCCCCCCTGTGAACTGTGAAGGTGACGTTGTCCACAGCGAGCACTCGGCCAAAGCGTTTTGTTAGCCCTTCTGTGCGCACGGCTACGTCCGCCCCGTCCTCCCGCGCCGCTGACGTTCCGTTGTTCGGCAGCGGAATGGGTGGACGCTTGCGCCCCTCGGCCGCGCGCAGTTCCTCAATGGCTGCAATGAACACGTCTTCCAGGCTGGGTTTGGTAACCTGCACGTGGGAGACGGTCACTCCCGCTTGCTTCAGGCGTTCTGGAAGTTCCTGTGCCAGCGCGTTGTCGTCTCGCAGGAGCAAGTGCAGGCGCTCGCCGAAGGCTTGCACCTGGGCCACGCCGGGCATCTCCCGCAGGGAGGCCACCGCGCGCACCTGGGGCTGGGCCACGACGTCCACAGCTACGCCCCGGACAAGTTGCTTGAGGGCTTCGGGCCTGTCCACGGCGATAATCCTCCCCTGGCGCATGAGGGCCACGCGGTAGCAGCGCTCCGCTTCGTCCATGTAGGGAGTGGTGACAAAAATGGTGATGCCTTCGGCCAGGAACTCGTACAGAATCTTCCAGAAATCCTGGCGAGAAAGGGGATCCACGCCCGTGGTCGGTTCGTCCAGGAAGAGCACCTGGGGTTGATGGAGGAGGGTGCAGGCCAGGGCCAGCTTCTTCTTCATGCCGCCGGAGAGATGCTCCGCGCGGCGGTGACGAGCCTCCTCCAGGCGAGTGAAGTGGAGCAGGCGGGCCTTGCGTTCCGCCGCCACTTCTGGCGGCACCCTGTAGAGCTCAGCGAAGAAGTCCAGGTTTTCCTCCACGGTGAGGGATCCGTAGAGGGTAAACCCTTCGGACATGTAGCCGATTTTCCCGCCCAGCGCCTCGGCGTCGTTCACCACGTCCACGCCGGCCACAGTCGCTCGGCCGGCCGTGGGCGTCAGGATGCCGCAAAGCATCTGAATGGTGGTGGTCTTGCCCGCGCCATCTGGTCCCACCAGGCCGAAGATCTCACCGGGATACACTTCCAGTGAGAGGTCGCGCACAGCCTCCACAGGACCCCGCCGGCTCCGGTAGACCTTGCGCAGGCCTGTGGCCTCGATGATGGGACCGGCTCCCCGCGAGGGCGAAGGTGGAGCGCTCATGACCCTCCCCTCTGGCTTTCTAAAGCTGTCAGGGCCGTGGGCGCAAGCGCAAAGGCCCGGATGTAGCGGGACAGCACCCGCTGAAGCACCGCCGGCTGGCTGACGAGGGCCAGCAGCCCCCGTACCACCGGCAAGGGCATGTGGGGGAGGATGTGTTGGCACCAGGTCAACAGGTCATAGCCCCTCTTGCGCGCCAGCACGAGTCGGCGGTAAGATTGTCGGGCCTCGTCCAGGGAGATCTGGCCGTCCAGCGCGCGCCGCAGAAGGCGCCCCAGGTGAGTTCCGAAGAAGAGCGCAGGGCGAATGCCTTCGCCAGTGAGGGCCAGGCACTGTCCGGCCGCGTCCCCCACCAAGAAGAGGTCCCCCACGATGGGATCGCGCAGCGCATAGGGGAAATACCCGCCGTGGAGGCCGTTTCGCTCGACCCCCAGGGCACGCGCGAACCGGTCCAGCGTGGGCAGGAGGCGGGTTTCCCCGCGATAGCTGCCCACGCCGATGCGGCTGAAACGCTCGATGGGGAAACACCAGGTGATGCCCATCGGGAGCAAGCCGCGCGGGTCGTACCAGAAGTGGAGCCCCTCCTCCTGGTAGACTTGGGTCGTCTCAAGGCCAAAGTTCAAGCGATTGCGCCGTACCAGGTTGGGGCGCAGGCTGGCCCCCAGGGCCGCGCGCCACCCGGAGGCGTCCACGATGACGCGGCCCGCGTAGTCGCCGTGGGGAGTGAGCACGCGGCCGCCGTCCAGTCCTGTGGCCGGAAGTTGCACGAACTCCGCGTCCGTTTGCTCCCAGAGCAACTGGCAGAGCTTGGGATAGTCGAAGGTACAGAAGGGCTCGGGCATGGGGTACGTGAACGTGCGCCCCGGCGTGTGCACGACGAGGCGATCGTGCACCTGAATGATAGACGCCTCCAGGCCGAGGGCTTGCAAGGTAGAGACCAGCGTGCCGCAGGCGGAGGTCTGGCCCTCTCCAATGGGCTGGCGATCCAGAACCAGGACGCGCTTTCCGCGCAGTTGGGCGGCTACGGCTAAGCCAGCAAAACTGGCACCTGCCACGATCACGTCGTATTCCATGGCTCACTCCTCCCGTATCAGGTGGCGCCACAGGCGGTGGACGTGCCAGCCACACCACCCCCAGCAGAGCAGCAACAGGGCAATGAGCAGGCCAACCGCCAGCGTGACGCCCGCCCTCGTTCCCCAAATGGGAACGACCACAAGGCCAATCAAGGGCAGTGTGCACACCCAAGCTGCCAGCACCCACACCATCGTGCTGGACCAGGAGCGGTTCCTCCATGTCATGATTCGCCCCCTGTCAAGAAAAGGGGAGCGGCCCCCGTGGCCGCTCCCCACTTGAGTGCCTACGCCGTGGCTTCGGCCGCGCGCTGCGGCTGCACCCCGGCGGAGGCTGCCGCGCGCTCCCGCAGGTAGGAGGGCCGGATGTCCACCTTGCGCAGGCGGTTGGCGTTGGTCACCACGGTGATGGAGCTGGTCGCCATGGCGATTTCCGCCAGCACCGGGTGCATCCAGCCGATGATGGCCAGCGGAATCATGGCCACGTTGTAGAAGAAGGCCCAGAACAGGTTCTGCTTAATCTTGCGGAAGGTGGCCCGGCTCAGGTTGATGGCTTCGACTACGCCGGTCAGTTCCCCGCGAACCAGGGTGACGTCGCTGGCCTCGATGGCGATGTCGGTGCCCGTGCCGATGGCGATGCCCACGTTGGCTTGCGTGAGGGCAGGCGCGTCGTTGATGCCGTCGCCCACGAAGGCCACCAGGCCAAACTGCTCCTGTAACTTCTGCACTTCGGCCACTTTGCCGTCGGGCAGCACCTCGGCCAGCACGTGGTCAATGCCCACCTTTTTGGCAATGGCGTTGGCCGTGCGCCGGTTGTCGCCCGTGATCATGGCCGTTTGCAGGCCCATGCGGTGCAATTCCTCGATGGCAAGGACCGAGTCCTCCTTGAGCGTGTCCGCCACGGCAATGATCCCGGCCAGCTTGTCCTCCACCGCCACCAGCATGGCCGTCTTGGCTTCTTCTTCCAGGGCCTGCATGGCCGCCTCCAGCGACGAGGGGTCCACGCCGTGGTCCTGCATCAGGCGGCGGGAGCCAACCAGCACGGTGGCGCCGTCCACTTTGGCCACCACCCCCTTGCCTCGGATGGCCTGAAACGCTTGTGGTGCCTCCAGGCCGAGGCGCTCGGCTTCCGCCCGCTCCACAATAGCCCGGCCCAGCGGGTGCTCGCTGCCCTGTTCCGCGGAGGCAGCCAGGCGCAGCACCTCCTCCTCGGTGAAGCCATTTGCCGGCACCACGTCGGTGACTTCAGGCTTGCCCTTGGTAATGGTGCCCGTCTTGTCGAAGATGACCACTTTGACGTCCTTCAGGGTTTGGATGGCTTCACCGGTGCGGATGAGGATGCCGTGTTCCGCGCCCATGCCGCTTCCCACCATGAGGGCCGTGGGCGTGGCCAGGCCCAGCGCGCACGGACAGGCGATGACCAGCACGGCCACGGTGGAAACGATGGCCAGCGTGAGCACGCCCAGGTTCGGGTCCACCCAGGGCAGGAAGGAGCCCAGTTCCACCAGCGCGCGCATGGTGTCGGGGAAGACCAGCCAGGCCACGAAGGTCAGCGCGGCGATGGTGATCACCACCGGCACGAAGACGCCCGTCACCCGGTCGGCGAACTCCTGAATGGGCACCTTCGAGCCCTGGCACTCCTCCACCAGCTTGATCACTTGGGCCAGGAACGTGTCCTTGCCCACCTTGGTGGCCTGTACCTTGAGCAGGCCCTCCTGGTTGATGGTGGCGCCGATGACTTCGTCCCCAGGCCGCTTGTTCACGGGCATGGACTCACCCGTGGCCATGGACTCGTCAACCGCGCTCTCACCCTCCACGACGATGCCGTCGGTGGGAATCTTCTCGCCCGGCCGCACGACCATGATGTCCCCCACCTGCACTTCCTCGATGGGGATTTCCACTTCCTGGCCGTCACGGATGACGCGTGCGGTCTTGGCGCCCAGTTCCAACAACTTGCGGATGGCCTGCGAGGCGCGCCCCTTGGCCGTCTCCTCCACGTAGCGGCCGGTCAAGTGGAAGGCCATGATCATGGCGGCCACGCCCGCATAGTTGGCCACGGGGAAGCCCGCCAGGGAGGCTGGTCCCGTGAGCAGGGAGACCCCCGTGCCGAGGGCGATCAGCGTGTCCATGTTGGCGTAGCCGTGGAGCACGGCCGTCAAGCCGCTGCGGTAGGTCTTGCGGCCCACCCAGAAGAGCACCGGCAGCGCCAGCAAGACCTGGCCCAGGTTGTAGATGAAGGCGTTGGGCCACACGATTCCCAGGAACATCTCCGCGAACATCCACAGGACGATAGGGATGGTGAACCCCCACGCCACGCGCATGTTAAAGCGGGCCTCGCGCATCTTGCGCTCGGCCTCGTCCTCCTCCTCGCCGGCGGCCTCCGAGGCAACTTCCAGCACCTCGTAGCCCGCCTCGGCCACCGCGCGCTTGAAGTCGGCCAAGCTCGCCAGGCTGGGGATGTAGGTCACGGTGGCCTTCTCAGTAGCCAGGTTCACGTTGGCCTCGATTACGCCGGGCACTTTCTTGAGTGCTCGCTCCACGTGGTTCACGCAGGACGCGCAGGTCATGCCGCCAATGGGCAGCGTGACTGTCTCCGTGGCCACATCGTAGCCAGCGTTGCGCACGGCTTGAATGAGAATGGGAAGTGGGGCGTCGCCGTTCTCCAAGGTCACGGTAGCCTGTTCGGTGGCCAGGTTAACCTGCGCGTCTGCCACTCCTGAGACCTTCTTTAGAGCGCGGGACACGTGGTTAACGCAGGATGCACAGGTCATCCCTCGAATCGGTAACACCACCTTTTGTGTACTCATCGCGACTCCTCCACAAAATCTAAGCAAATTTGTTCATCTTGGCTATCAGTCAGCACTGCGGGCTTCTGGCTCGCCCCTTTCGGGCCAGAAAGCACGGAAGAGACTTTCCTCTACTCCAGGGTACAACGCTTCATCTTCGCTGACAACCGCCATTGTCACGGGGAGCAAGTAGGCAATTTAGCGGGGAAAGGGCGCCGCTGCAAAGGAGGCTCAGGAAGGGGTGTTCGCCCTCCGCCGTCGCGCCCACTTTTCCAGCTCCACGGCCACGAAGATGAGGCTGGCAACGGCCCACGTCAGCACAAGTTCGTCCGGTGGGAGCGGGCGCGTCTCGAAGATGGCCTGCAAGAAGGGCACGTAGAGCACCAAGCCCTGGAAGACGAGCGTGCTGAGCACGGCCCCCACCATCCACGGGTTCGAGAAGAGGCCCTGCGTGAAGAGGGATTCCCGCTCGGAGCGAATGGCCAGCACGTGGGCCATCTGGGCCAGCGCCAGGGTGTTGAAGACCATAGTCTGCCAGTTTTCGGTGCGACCGAAGGCGAACCACTGCACGCCAAAGGTAAGCAGCCCCATCAGAAGCCCCACCCAGAGGATGTGAACGCCCAGGCCGCGGGCGAAGATGCTCTCGCGCGGCGGGTAGGGCGGGCGCTTCATCACGTCTGGCTCTGGCGGCTCGACGCTCAGCGCCAGGGCCGGCAGGCCATCGGTCACCAGGTTGATCCACAAAATCTGGAGGGGGAGCAAGGGCACGGGCAGGCCCACCAGCGGGCCCAAGAGCATGGTCCAGATTTCGCCCGAGTTGCTGGTGAGCAGATACTTGATGAACTTGCGGATGTTGTCGAAGATAGTGCGCCCTTCCTCCACGGCGGCCACGATGGTGGCGAAGTTGTCGTCCAGCAGGATCATGTCGGCGGCCTCTTTGGCCACGTCGGTGCCGGTGACGCCCATCGCCACGCCGATGTCGGCCTTCTTGAGGGCCGGGGCATCGTTCACGCCGTCGCCCGTCATGGCCACAATGTGGTGGCGGCTCTGCAAGGCCGTCACGATGTTCAACTTGTGCTCGGGGCTGACGCGCGCGTAGACGGAAACCTCCTCCACAATTTCGGCCAACTCCGCCGCTGACATCTGCTCCAGTTCACGCCCCGTGAGCACACGCTCGCCTGGCCGGTACATGCCCAGTTGGGCGGCAATGGTCTGGGCAGTCAAGGGGTGGTCGCCCGTAATCATCACCGGCCGGATGCCGGCCTGGCGAGCCCGTTCCACGGCCGGCCGCGCCTCGGGGCGAGGTGGGTCAATCATGCCCACCAGGCCGATGAAGATAAGGTTTTGTTCCACCGTTTCGGGAACCACCTCGCCGGGCAACTCCTCGAGTGGCCTGAAAGCCACCCCCAGCACACGCTGCCCCTCGGCGGCCAGGTGGTCGTTGGCCTTCACAATGCGCGCCCGCCACGAGTCGTCCATGGGGTGGACGGTGCCGTCGTCCCACACGCCGCAACACAGGTCCAGCAGCCCCTCGACGGCCCCCTTGCAAAAGGCCACGTAGGGCGTGTGGACGGCGGCCAGCCACTCGTGGCGCTCCGGCACGTGGTGGATCGTGGTCATGCGCTTGCGCTCCGAGGTGAACGGCACCTCGGCCAGGCGGGGGAAGAGGCGGTCCAGTTCGTCCTTGAAGAAGCCAAAGCGGGCCGCGGCCATCACCAGCGCCGCCTCGGTGGGGTCACCCACCACGTGAAACCGCCCCGGGTCGGCGCGGTCGTGGCTAATCTGAGCGTCGTTGCAAAGGGCGCTCCCCACAATGAGAAACTCCAGGGAGGGCGTGAGGGGGACTGGCGGCGGCTCGTCCTGCCGCGCCGTGCGAGTGGTTTCCAAGTTCACCGTGCGGCCGGCCACATCGAGCACAGTGACGGTCATGCGGTTTTCGGTGAGGGTGCCGGTCTTGTCCGAACAGATGACGGTGACGGATCCCAGCGTCTCCACGGCTGGCAGGCGGCGGATGAGGGCGTTGCGGCGCACCATGCGCCGGGCGCCCAGGGCCAGCGAAATGGTGACCACGGCCGGCAACCCCTCCGGCACAGCCGCCACGGCCAGGCTGATGGCCGTCAGCAGCATCTGAGCCGGATCGCCACCGCGCCACACGCCCAGCGCAAAGACGAGGCTCACCAGCACGAAGGCCACCAGGGCCAGGCGCTTGCCGAGTTGGTCCATGCGCCGCTGGAGAGGCGTCGCCTCCTGTTCCACCTCCTGGAGCATGGTGGCGATCTTGCCCAGTTCGGTCCTCATGCCCGTGGCCACCACCACGGCCCGACCACGGCCATAGGTCACGGCCGTGCCCATGTAGACCATGTTGTGGCGGTCGCCCAGGGGGGCGTTTTCATCGGAAACGGGGGCGGTGTGCTTCTCCGCTGGCACCGACTCGCCCGTCAGGGCGGCTTCCTGAACCTGCAAGTTCACCGCTTCCACCAGGCGCCCGTCGGCGGGAACGGCGTTGCCCGCCTCGAGGACGACCACGTCGCCGGGGACCAGGTTGGTGGCCTCGATCTCCTGCACCTCGCCGTCCCGCACCACGTGCACGTGGGGCACGGCCAGGCGGCGGAGCGCCTCGATGGCCTGCTCGGCCCGGTACTCCTGCACGAAGCCCAACACGGCGTTGAGCACCACGATAGCCAGGATGACGATGGTGTCCTTCACGTCGCCAATGATGTACGAAATCACGCTGGCCGCCAGCAGGATAAGCACCATCGTCTCCCTGAACTGGCCTGCCAGAATCAAGAGGGGATGGCGCCGCCCGGCCGTCTGAAGAACATTTGGCCCGTACCGGGCCAGCCGGCGCTCCGCCTCCTCCGACGTGAGGCCGCGTTGGGGGTCGGTTTGCAGGAGCGCGACGACTTCTTCGGGCGGAAGGGTGTGCCAGTGGTGCACCGTTGCCTCCGTGGTGGTGCAGGGGGGCGCTCCCTGCCGGGGGGCCGGGGTCCCTCCAGCCCGGCTTCCCTGGAAGCCAGGAGATGCGATGTCTCCGTGAAGGGCGTGGCACCTGCACCCTTACTGATATTGCCGGAACGTGCTACAATAGTAATGGAAGCCAAAGCGTTGGCAAGTTTTCCGGCATAAACCTGTTGGGTGAGTGAAGCTGATGGCCGAACGCATCCTGGTTATCGAGGACGACCCCAAGATTGCCGACCTGCTGCGCCGGGGCCTGATTTACGAGGGCTTCGAGGTGGACGTGGCGCCGGACGGGGAGTCCGGCCTGCGGCTGGCCCGCGACCGCCCTCCTGACCTGGTCATCCTGGACCTGATGCTGCCCGACATGGACGGCCTGGAGGTGCTGCGGCGCTTGCGCAAGGCCAGCGACGTTCCTGTGCTCATCCTGACGGCCAAGGACGCCGTGAGCGACCGCGTGTTGGGCCTGGAGAGCGGGGCCGACGACTACGTGGTCAAGCCCTTCTACTTCGAGGAGTTGTTGGCCCGCGTGCGGGCCCTGTTGCGCCGGGCGCACACCCGTTCTGCGCCCGAGGTGCTGCGCTTCGCCGACCTGGAACTGGACACCGGCACCCGCCAGGCCCGGCGAGGCGGGCGCGTCATTGACCTGACGCCCAAGGAGTACGACTTGCTGGAGCTCTTCATGCGCCACCCGCGCCAGGTGCTCCCCCGCGAGACCATCTACGAGCGCGTGTGGGGCTACGACTTCGGCGGTGAGAGCAACTTGCTCGACGTGTACGTCCGCTACCTGCGCAACAAACTGGAGGCTGGCGGTGAGCCTCGCCTGATTCACACGGTGCGGGGCGTGGGATACGTGTTGCGCGAGGAGCAGTGATCCGTGACGGGACGGCGCTGGTACCAAAACGTGCCCATCCGCCTGCGGCTCACCTTCTGGTACGTGGCGCTGCTGGCCGCCACGTTGCTCCTCTTCGGCCTGCTGCTGGTGGGCTCCGTCTACATTTCCCTGAACCAGCAGGTCACGCGGGAACTGGAGTCGGTGGCCCGGCGGGTGGAAGCTTCCGTGCTGCTGGTCCACCGCGCCCGCCAGACCGACGCCGACACCATTATCACCATGCCTCCGCTGGACGCTTTCGGCTCCCCTGACGTCTTCGTGGAGTTGCGCTGGCCGGACGGCAACATCTGGCTGCGCAGCGCCAACCTGGGCGAGGAGAGCCTGGAACTCAGCCCCGAGGCCTACGAGCAGGCCCACCGGGGCGTGCCCACCTGGCGCACGGTGCGTGGCCCCGAGGGCGGCCGGCTGCGCATTCTCACGTATCCCATCGTGGACTCGTCGGGCCACCTCATCGCCATCGTGCAGGTGGGCAAGCCCCTGGCCGAGTTGGAGCGCGACCTGCGCCGCCTGGTGACCATCGTGGCCGCCGGCATCGTGCTCACCCTCCTGGTGGCCCTGGTGGTGGGTGCCTGGCTGGCCCAGCGGGCGCTGGCCCCCGTGGACCAGGTGACCCAGACGGCCCTGCGCATTTCCCGCGCCGAGGACCTGGGCAAGCGCATCCCCGAGCCCGGCACTCAGGACGAGATTGGTCGGCTGGTGAGCGCCTTCAACGAGATGCTGGCCCGCCTGGACGACGTTTTCCGCGACCAGCAGCGCTTCGTGGCCGACGTGAGCCACGAGTTGCGCACGCCCCTCACCTCACTCCAGGCCACCATTGACCTGCTGCGGCGGGGCGTGCTGGACGACCCCGAGGCCCGCGCCCAGGCCCTCAAGACCATCGAGAGCGAGGTCTCTCGCCTGAACCGCCTGGTGGCCGACCTGCTCCTGCTGGCCCGCGCTGACGAAGGCGAAGCCATCGAGCGCAAGCCGGTGGAGCTGGACACCTTGCTCCTGGAAGTCTACTTGCAGGCCAAAGTGCTGGCCGAGGCCAGCGGCAAGCCCATCCGCGTGCGCCTGGGCCACGAGGACCAGGCCATCGTGCTGGGAGACCGCGACCGGCTCAAGCAGTTGCTCCTCAACCTGGTGGACAACGCCATCAAGTACACCCGCGAGGGTGAGATCGTGCTCTCCCTCTACCGCGACGACGGCTGGGTGCGGCTGGTGGTGCAGGACACGGGCATCGGCATCCCCAGGGAGGCCATTCCCCACCTCTTCCGCCGCTTCTACCGGGTGGACAAGGCCCGCTCCCGCGAACTGGGGGGCAGCGGGCTGGGCCTGGCCATCGTGCGCTGGATCGCCGAGGCCCACGGCGGCTATGTCACCGTGGAGAGCGAGGTGGGCCGGGGCAGCACGTTCACCGTCCACCTGCCCCTGGCGCCGCAGGGGGAGAGCGCCTTTGCGCTGGAAGCCCAACCGGCCACCTCGGCGAAGTCGCCGCCCCCCGAGAAGGTGTGACGGCTCGCTCGGCTCGACCGCGCGGGTTTTCGTGTAAATCCGCGTGGCAGCCCGCGAATGGCAGAAGAGGATATCGAAATTCGCCGTGGTCGAGTGTTGGTCGCCCGGCGCCACCACCAGAACACTGCGCGACGGAGGGGCAACCGTGTACGTCTACTTGAGCGACCGTTGGACTGGCGAGGACGCCCTCAACTTCTCCCGCTTCCGCGATGCCCTGGTGAACCTGCTGCGCACCTGCCAGACGCCCCTGACGGTGGGCATCTTCGGCCCCTGGGGGGCGGGCAAGACCAGCCTGATGCGCCAGTTGCAGGCTGAAGTCGAAGGGGAGCCCCAGGTCCGCACCGTCTGGTTTACCGCCTGGAAATACGACCGGGAGGAGGCCCTCTGGCGGGCTTTCATCCTGCGCGTACTCGACGCCCTCTACCCGCGCCAGCCAGGAAAGAGGGCGTGGGAGGAGCGCCCCCGGCTGGTCCGCGACGAGATGGACGAATCCCAGCAGGAAGTGGCCGCCTACCTGGAGCGCCTGGAGGAGAGCGTCTACCGGGAGGTGGAGTGGCAGGAGGTCGGCAAGCTGACAGTGGACTTGTGGAAGGCTTTGGGCGCCGGCGCGGACGCGCTGGTGGACATGATGGCGGCCCTGGTGCCCGGCGGGGAGGTGGCGAAGAAGGTGCTCCGGCTCCTGGGCGCTGACCCGGAGGCGCGGGAGGACCTGGAAGCGCTTGCGGGGGCCGTCCGCCGCGAGGTGCGGCGCTATCGCCTGGAGCGTATGGCCTTCCTGGAACAGTTCGAGCACACCTTCCAGCAGGCCCTGAAGCGAGCCCTGCCCGATGGCCGCCTGATCGTCTTCGTGGACGACCTGGACCGCTGCCTGCCCGAGAAGGCCGTGCAGGTGCTGGAGGCTATCAAGTTGTTCTTAGAAGTGCCGGGCACCGTCTTCGTGCTGGGCGTGGACAAGGAGGTGATCGTGCGGGGCCTGGAGGC
>WFWG01000114.1 GCA_015491235.1 Ardenticatenaceae bacterium | reverse complement strand
CCCGCGGTCCAGATCGCCCTGCATGTAGGCCACAGTCCCTTGCAGGGACATCAACATCGGTCGGGCGCGAATGAGCTTCTGGGGCAACTGGTTGAGCCATTCGGCCAGCAGCCGAATGCGGCCGCTCCGTATAAGTGCCGACCCGGCCTGCTCGATGAGCGCAGCCAACTCCTCTATGTCCTCGAGTCGTTTGATGGCCTTGTACGCTTCCTCCCACGCTTCTTGCCGAATGTAATACTCCTTCAAGCGGTACAGAATGCGCATGTACTCATCTGGCTGTTCTGTTGCCAAGCGGTTCTGCAAGAACTCGCGAAAGAGGGGGTGATAGCGTAACCAAGTCCCCTCCTCGCCGACCGGCAAAACGAAGAGGTTCTCGCGCATCACGAGCTGGACGAGGTCTTCCCACGTCTCTCCCGTCGGATAAGTGGAGGGACCCAGAACCTCCAAGCATCGCTGGGCATCAAATTCCTCGAGCAAGGATGTGCGCAACAGGAAATCGCGCACGGCGGGCGGCTGGCGATCTAGCACCTGTTGGGCCAAATAGTCGTAGAGGCCTACTCCTGCTGCACGAACAGTGGCTGCTCTGTCGAATCCCTTCTCCTGCAAGGTCTTGGCGGACAGCAAAATGCCCGTAATCCACCCTTCCGTTTGACGGGCCAGTTCTTCGGCCTCCTCGTCGGAGAGGGCGTGCCGATACGTGTGGAGAAACCAAGCTTGAATCTCGTCTGGCCGGAAGGCCAATTCCTCGAAGCTCAGGCCGCCCACCTGGCGCCGGGCCACCATGAGAGGCAGACTGGGAAGAGGGAGCAGTGAGCGGGAGGAAATGACCATGTGGCAGTTCTCGTCCACGTACTGCAGGAATTGGTCAATGAAGTAGTTGATCTCTTCTATTTCGTCCACCCAGTGGTAGTCGTCCAGAATGATGACAAAGTGCTCGCCCGCGTGTTCGTAAAGTTCGTTGACCAGCGTAGCCACCACCTGATCCAAGTCCAATTCGCCGCCAGCGGTACTTTGTGCCTCCAATGTCGCTTTGGAATAGCGTTCCACGCCGGGGAAGCGCTGTGCAAGAGCGGCAATGAAGTGGGCAATGAAGCGTTGGGGGTCCCGGTCAAGTTCGTCAATGGCCAGCCAACAAACCGGGATCTCCAGTTCGTGAGCCATGTCAACCAGGAGGGCCGTTTTTCCGTAGCCCGCTGGTGCCGCCACAATGATCAGCTTGTAGTCCAGAAGGTCGTACATCAAGTCAATCAGGCGCTGGCGCGACAGCAGGCCAGAACGGCGCGGCACCATGACCTTTGTGCGTATAACCGGTATCGCCATGTGTGGAGAACTCCGTTCGCGTTGCTGGTGACCTTTTCCTTACACCAGTTGTACCCGCCCGAAAGCAAGCGACAGGCTTTGGGCTTGTGGGTTTGAAAAGGCGGCTAACGCGTAAAGGTGTTTTAATTATAGCAAAGAGGTGCAAACAGGAATAGTTGACCCGCTCGTTGTGCGGGCTTTTCAACAAAGAAGGGAGGCCCCAAGTGCTTGCAGCACAGCAGGGAAGAAGGGGACGGCTCTAGCAAGCAGCACCGCCAAAAATCGAGCCATGCTTGGGGCAGCGGCTTACGTTTCCGTTGCGGTGATGTGAGGCGAGCTCAGGAGTCTTGTATCTGCTGTTGTGCTCCGGCAAAGACAGATAGCAGAGTAGCGCCTACAGTCCCATCCAGAACTTCAGAACGAACTGGACGCCGAAAATGAGCACGGCTAAGACGGCAATGCGGATCAGATCCTGGCGCACGTAAGCAAACTCCTCTGCCCTTGTCTCGGCCATCTGGGTGGAGGAGACAGGTGCTGCCTCGGGATGAGGAAGAACCTGTGGGGAAAGCCTTACTGGCGCTTCAGGCGCAACGCCACCTTCGGGACGGCTGTACGGTACCCGTGGCGGTCGCCGGGTTTGACGGCGGCGACGTCGTTTTTTGGCCATATGTCTGCTCCACTGCTGAAATTTTTGACCAAAGAACAGCTCATGGGCACAGGGCAGAACCCCGTGAAAGGAATGATACGACAGGTTCTCGGAAACGGCAAGTTGGGTGGCTATCAAGGCTGGAGCTCGGCGACGACGACTAAGCGTTGGGTGTCAATGAGATAAGGATAGCAAGTAATAAGCGTGGCGATAGGCTCGTTGGTCTGACGAAGCACTTCCACGGCAGTTGGCTCCACAATGCGCTTGACGGCCACCACGTAGCGATAGCGTCGCCCGGCGCGGTCGTAAATGAAGACTTCGTCCCCCACCTCCAGCTTGTGGAGATAGCGGAAGATAGCGCCAAAAATGTCGTTGTGCGCCGAGAGCACGATGTTGCCCCGCTCGCCCGGCTTGGCCGACGCCAGGTGCCATCCCACGCCTTTCTTGAGCGATTCCCAGTCGTCGCCTGGCACAATGGGCGCGTCCACGTTAATCTTGGGAATTTCGATGCGGGCCGGCAGGCGTTGACTTTCCGCTTCTTCGAACACGGGCAGGGCAGCCGGTGCCGCCGAGGGCTGAATCCACTCCGCGTAAAGCGCCGGGTAGACCGGCTGTCCTTCGGCGGGTGGAGGGGGGCGCCCTGGCAAAACGCGGGGCAATTGGGCCGATGTTTCAGTCACAGGGGTGGCTTCGATTTGCGGACCACTCATCAGGCCAGTCAGCGTCTCGGCCCTGATGGCTTCGCTGTCAACCAGGAAGAGGGCCAAGGTTAGGATGAGGCCGACCAGTGCCACGACCTCCACGAAGAGCAGCAGCCGATCGCGCCAGGAAGCGTTCCGGCGGAGCCCACGGGTCCACACGGAGCGTTGCCGCCGGCGCACGCGCTCCAGAAAGGCCAAGTCGTCGTGGCGGGGTACGTCCGGCGGTGGAGGTGGAGGCGGGGGCACGTTGGGCACCTGTCGGAACTCGCCCAGCCGACGGCGCAGGCGCCGCTGCCGCTCCTCATGTCGTTTCAGGATGACCAGCCGTTCCAATTCCTCAAGGGAGAGTTGGTCAACTGTTCGTCTGTCGCGCATGGCGCTCTGCCCCTGGCGGTTGTCGGTGAGTAGTGACCTGTAACAGGACTTGCTCTGTAACGGGAGTTACGCGGTGGCCTTGGGCAGAAGGTTTGGCCCGGCCGTATTCCGGTGGTGCAGGGGGTGGAACCCCCTGCCGGGGG
>WFWG01000113.1 GCA_015491235.1 Ardenticatenaceae bacterium | reverse complement strand
CCTGTCCGGCATCGTGGTGGCATGGGTGATGTACGAGACGTTACCGCAGCGGCGCTCGCAGAAGGTGAAGGGGCTTCTCTCCCGATCCTAGCCTTCTCCCACGCCAGAACAAATGCTCGTGCGAGGACGGACTCCACCTTGAGCTGGGTTCCGGTCAACGGTTTCCCCGACACCGTCAAGAAATTCTCTGAAGTACAACACTGAGCCGTCCTCAAAAGTGATTGAGCCGGTCAGATAACCCTGCTCGCCGGGACGGATTTCAAAATTCACTTCGGCATCCAGCACAAAGGGGGTGGTAGCGTACTTGTCAATGAGGGTTTTGATCTGGTCGAAGTAGGCTTGAATCACCGTACTCAATCTCCCGGAGTCGTTGCAGCTTTTCCTGGAGCCTCTGCATCAGTTTGTACTCCCCCGCCCAGCGCACGTATTCATCGTCGCCGCCCTCCAGGTCCTCGGCGGCCATTTCGGAGAAGAAATACTCCGAAGTCACACCATATTTTTGTTCAAATGAGGCCAGCCGCTCCCTGGCCAGTTTCAGGGCCAGTTCAAGCCTTGCGATTTCGCCCTCGATGGCAGATCGAATCATTGGATCTTGTGGTCCCGGCTGATCAGGGGCAGGCCCAGGTGCAATGCCGTGGCCGCGATGATGCGGTCGGGCAGGTCTGGGACCCGACGTCGTTCCACTTTGCGCAAGGCTTGGGCTACGTGCCGATCGAAGGGGATGTCAACCAGCACTGCCTCGTCGCTTTCGACCGCTGCCAACAGACGATCGAACGTGGCCGCATTAATGCGTCCCTTCTCACTCAGGTAAGCAATCTCAGCCAGCGTAATGGCCGAGAAAGCGATCTGATCCCCGTTGGCAGCCGCTTCCTCGATCGTGGCGCGGGCCGCTGTGGAAAGGCGTTCATCAGCAAAGAGATACCAGATGACCGTGTGAGTGTCGGCGACGGCGCGCAGCATCAGATGTCCTCCCGTGGGAAGCGTTCCCATGCCTCACGGCGGGCTTCCTCGATCTCCTCAGCCGAGGGTGCCGGTCCCAGGTCCGCACACAGACCCCACAGCGACCTGCGCGGAGCAGAGCGGGCGGTCATCAACTCACGCTCGATGTCCGGGACGATCCGTTCGATCAGGCGCACTTTGTCCACCGGTGAGAGTCGCCTCACCACCTCCAAAGCTTCTTCCAAAGTCACAACTTTGCCCATCCTTCACCCCCACGGTCTTGCCGCTATCGTTTCTCCAACCCAAAGGCCACCGTCTCCACAATGGCCGTGTCCTGCACACCGAAACCCAGGTCGGCGATGCAGCGGCGCAGGCAGGACGGCTTCCTTGGTCTCTTCTGTCAGCGGGCGGAAGAAAACGGATTGGTCCATTGCTCCACTCACCAGACCGTCTGCAGGCCCGCCAGTTGGATCTTGTGGTCCCGGCTGATCAGGGGCAGGCCCAGGTGCAATGCCGTTGCCGCGATGATGCGGTCGGGCATATCGGGCACTTCGGCTCTCGGCACCCTGGCGACGGTGTCGGCTACCGCCGGGGTCAGTGCTGCCAGAACCAGACCGCTGGTGCCAGCCCGCAACTCGGCATCCAACTGAGTTTTCAAGGCGACCGGAATGCGTCCCTTCTCTTGAAGGTAAATGATCTCCACCAGGCAGATAGTGGGCACGTAGACAACGATCTCACCGCGATCACAGGCGTCAAAAGCGCGTCTGGCTTCAGGGCCAAGCCGGGGGCTGTCTTCCAGATACCAGATCAGGCCGTGGGTGTCGGTCACGACGTCTGACATCAGATGTCCTCCCGGGGAAAATCGCCCCACATCTCCCGTCGCGCTTCAGCGATGTCCTCTTCCGTGATGTCAAGGCCGCGCCACAGCCCGCGCAGCGACTTACGCGGTGTCGACTGCGTGGCCTGTAGCTCCCTTTCCAGGTCGGCAACGATGCCTTGAATCAGGCGCACTTTGTCCACCGGCGAGAGGTGCTTCACCAACTCCAAAACATTCTCCAACGTCACCAGCTTGCCCATGTTTCACCCCCCGCAAAGCGATCCAAAGCGATCCCTTTCCCGACACAAACGCCACCGTCCCCGCCTTGACCGTGTCCAGCAGATGGATCGGCGAATGATCTCAGCCTCAATACATCGTACATCGTTTTGCCAGGGCGTCAAGGTGCCTGCGCAAGGGAACAGGAGCTTTCCGGTTTTCTCACCACGGATTTCAAGAGCGATGTCTCGGCACCACTCTGGAATTCATACCAATTGGGTCTACGAATGCCATGTATTCACCGGAATGGCCCGGCGCCGCCGGCCCACCCGCCTACCCAACAAGGAAAATTCTTCTCTCACGGCGGCGCCAGGCCATATCTCTGCTCAAGTCGCTGGAATGGCACGCTGTCGTCCCACGTTTTCAGGGGAACACCAGGATTGAAACACGGTGTTCGAGAAAGCAATTGGTACAGGAAGAGGGGTGAATGGGCGACGCACTTGCCACGTGCGTCATACCCCATCCCTCACCTCATCACGTGTTTCAGCACGTCGTGCAGCAGTTGCTCCGTGTGGTCGTCGTTCAACGAATAATAGGCCAGCCGCCCCGCTTTGCGGTACTTTACCAGTCCGAGGTTACGCAGCAGCCGCAGTTGGTGGGAAACAGCCGACACGCTGAGCCCCAGCAGGGCCGCCAGGTCGCACACGCACAACTCGGCCCGCGAGAGGGCGAAGACGATTTTGACCCGCGTCGGGTCGCTGAGCACCTTGAAGATGTCGGCCACCGCCCGAACCGTCTCGTCGGCCGGCATCTGGGCGGCGACGGCCTTCACGCGCGGCTCGTCCACGTACAGGACTTCGCAGACGTCGTTTTGAGTCTCAGTAGTCGGTTGGGAAACGGCCTTCACGTTCGCTTCGACCATCTCCTGTGTCCTCCCGTGATGACTTCTGGCCCAAGGTGGCTACATCCGCGTCCGTTGATCCACGATTTTCAGGGCTTTGATCTGATCTCCCAGATCCACACCTGTCTCGATTTCCAGAGCGAAGACGCTGGATCTCCCGAACCAGATCGGCGTCCATGCCTCGGCCGACCAGCTTTTTCAACAAGCGCGCGGCCTGCTTGACCGTCCGGGGATTGGCCACGCGCTCCTCGAACGCCTGCAGGCCGCGGTCAACGGTTGCCGCGATCACAGCCTCTCTCCTTCGGACAGCCACATGATCTCCTACCCCCGCAGCATCCGCAGCCCGCTGCCGATGACCACGAACTCGCTGATCTCGTGGCCCAGCACGGCGATGGGCAGGGTGAACCAGCCGGCCACCGCCCCGATGACCAGCCCACCGATCACCAGGGCCGAGAGGGTCAAGTTCTGGCGCACCACCGCCTGGTTGCGCTTGGCCAGTCGGATGGCGTAGGCCAACTTCTCCAGGTCATCGGCCATCAGTGCTACATCTGCTGTCTCCAGGGCCACGTCTGTCCCGGCGGCGCCCATGGCGACCCCCACGCTGGCCTCGGCCAGGGCCGGCGCGTCGTTCACCCCGTCCCCCACCATGGCCACGTGGCCGTAGCGCTGGGTGAGCTCCCGCACCTTGGCAACTTTGTCCTCGGGCTTCAATTCGGCGTACACTTCGTCAATGCCCAGCTCACGGGCGATGGCCCGGGCCGCACGGTGGTTGTCGCCGGTGAGCATGACTACTTTTTCCACCCCAACGGCGTGCAACGCGGCGATGGCCTCCTTGGCGTTGGGCCGGAGGGTGTCCCGGATGGCGATGAGGCCCAAAACGACCGCTGTGCCCCCGCTCCCCGTTTGGAGGAACTCCTCCCCTGTGCGGGCGGCCGGAGGGGTGTCGTCTGCCGCCTCCGCTCCAACCAGGACCACTGTTTTGCCTTCCTCCTGGAGGCGCTCGATTTGGCGGCGCAGATCATCGTCGGCGGCCAGGGCGGTGGCGAAGAGCTCGGGGCGGCCCACAAGGACAGTCTGCCCGTTCACCCGACCACTGGCCCCTGCCCCCGGCAGCGCCCGGAAGTCGCTCACCGGCGGCACGGACAGGCCCTCCCGCTCGGCCGCGCGCACGATGGCCCGCGCCAGCGGGTGCTCGCTGCGGCTCTCCACCGCCGCGGCCAACGCCAGCAGATGGCCAGTGTCCAGTGGCCTGTGGTCAGTAATCAGTGACCAGTTATCAGTGATCAGTTCTTCACCTCTTAGATTACTGCTTACTGATAACTGATCACTGTTCACTGATAACTGACTACTGCTTACTGACAACACATCTGTCACCTCTGGCTCCCCGCGCGTCAGTGTGCCCGTCTTGTCCATGGCCACCACGCTGACTTTCGCCAGCTCCTCGACGTACACGCCGCCCTTGATGAGCACGCCGTTGCGGGCGGCGGTGCCCAGGGTGGCGACGAGGGTGATGGGGATGGAGATGACCAGCGCGCAAGGGGCAGCCGCGACGATGAACACCGTGGCGCGGGTGATCCACGTGGCCCAAGGGGCGCCGAAGGCCAATGGCGGCACCACGGCAATGAGGATGCCCGTCACCAGCACCGCCGGGCTGTAGCGGGCGCCGAAGCGCTCGATGAAGCGCTGGCTGCGCCCTTTGCGTTCCTGGGCCTCCTCCACCATCTGGATGATGCGGCTGATGGTGTTGTCGGCGAAGGTCTTCGTGGCCCGCACCTCCAGCGCGCCCTCCTGGTTGATGCTGCCGGCGAAGACGGTGTCCCCTTCCTTTTTCGCCACGGGGATGGACTCCCCCGTCACCGGCGACTGGTCCACGCTGGAATGCCCCTTGATGACGATGCCGTCGGTGGGCACGGCCTGTCCGGGCTTGACGATGAACACGTCGCCCACCTGGAGCTCTTCGACGGGGATCTCCACCTCGCGACCGTTCCGGCGCACCAGCGCCACCTTGGGCGCCAGGTCCATCAGCGCTTTGATGGCGGCGCGGGTCTTCTCCTCGGTGTACCCCTCGGCCGCCTCGCTGATGGAGTAGAGGAAGACCAGCATGGCGCCCTCGGCGGCCTGGCCCATCAGGGCCGCGACGACGGCGGCGATGCTCATCAGCAGCTCGATGCCGATCTTCCGCTCGAAGATCAGCTCCTCGATGGCCTCGCGGCCGAAGAAGTAGCCACCGGTGATGATGGCCGACACGTAGAAAGCGAGGGACACGACGTCCGGCACGCCGACCCGCCCCAGGAGCCAGCCGACGAGCAACAGCAGCCCCGAGGCTGCCGAGGTGAGGACCTTGGGGTTGCGCCAGGGTTTGGGTGGTTCCGGCATCTCCAGGCCCTTTTGGGGCGGAAAGCCCAGCTCCTCCAGCCGGTGGCGCAGGGCCTCCGCATCGGTGGTGGTGGGGTCGAACGTCAGGCGCACCTTGGCGGCTTTGGGGTAGACCTTCAAGTCCACCAAGCCGGGGAACCCGCGCAGGCCCCGCTCGATGGCCGAGGCATCGTGTTCGCAGTCCAGGTTGGCAACGCGCCACTCCAGGGTTTGGGTGGACGTCTCGCGGCTCATGGTTTCACTCCCTTTCTCTTTTTGCATTATTGTGCAATCGTTCAAATAATATCGTAAAAGAGGAATTCGTCAAGAAGTACCCCTCGACTCCCCTGAACTCATCGTCCTGAAGCGCGCCCGCTACGAGGACCTCCCGGGCGCGATCCGGCCTGCGTGCGGGAGGTAACGGAGGCATCCACCGAACCGTTGCGCGCTGGGAGCCTTTTAGTAAGAAAAGGGGGCAATCGGGCGTCGAACTTGTGGGGCGAATTCGATGTGTCGGAGAGAGGGAGAACACACATGGCCTTAGACGAGAGCAGGCTTGTTCAGCGGGCGAAAGCGGTCCTGGAGGGCAACTGGACGGGGGCGTTTACGAAGCCAGCTCCTCGTCTCTATCCCCACCAGTGGTCCTGGGATTCTGCCTTCATCGCCGTAGCCTATTCCCACTATGACCAGGAGCGCGCGGAGCAGGAAATGCGACACCTGTTCAGCGGCCAGTGGGCCAACGGGCTGCTGCCACATATCGTCTTCAACCCAGCTTACACGGCCTACGCCCCCGGCCCCGAATTCTGGCAGACGGAGTGCAGCCCTCACGCTCCTCGCAACCCACAGACATCAGGAATCGTTCAGCCGCCAGTTCACGCCACGGCCATCTGGCACATCTACCAGTACGCGAAAGACAAAGAACGGGCGCTGGCCTTTCTGGAAGAGATGTTTCCTCGCCTGGAGGCCTGGCACGCCTATCTCTACCGGGAGCGAGACCCCCACGGCGAGGGGCTGGTGTACATCCGCCACCCTTGGGAGTCCGGCCAGGACAATTCGCCTATCTGGGACTCTATTCTGCAGCGAATACAGCCGCGCCCGGAGGAAATTCCTGCCTACCGGCGCGTTGACACCCAGATTGTGGATGCCACGGACCGGCCCGGCGACGCGGAATACGACCGCTACGCCTACTTGGTGGGTCTCTTCGTTCGCTTCGACTACGACGAGGTCCGCATCCGGGAGGAGTGCCCCTTCCTGGTACAGGACGTGCTGTTCAACACACTGCTCTGTCAGGCGAACCGCGACTTGGCGGCGATCGCCCGTGTGTTGGGGAAGGAGCCGACGCCCTTCGAAGCGTGGGCCGAGCGCACGGCGGCCGCTGTGAACGCCAAGTTGTGGGACGAACAGCACGCCATTTACGTGGACTTCGACCTGCGAACCGGCCAGCCCATTGACGTTCACGTAGCGGCCGGTTTTACCCCCCTCTACGCTGGCATTCCGGACCGCCGCCAGGCTGAGCACATCCTGGGCTACCTGAACACTTCGGCTTTCTGCCGGCTGGATGATACCTGCTATGCCGTTCCCAGCTATGACCGCCACGCGCCCGGCTTCTCGCCACAGCGCTACTGGCGCGGCCCTGTCTGGTGCAGCATCAACTGGTTGCTGTACCGCGGCTTGCAGCGCTACGGCTTCCACGACTATGCCCGATGGGTTCGTCGGGCTATGCTTGAGCTTGCCTGGCGGCACGGGTTCTACGAGTATTATGACCCCCATGCCGGATGCGGGCACGGAGCGGACCGCTTTTCGTGGACGGCCGCCCTGTGTCTGGACATTTTGTTGGAGGAAGGGACTGTGAAGCCGTAATACTGCCGGTTACACCGAAGCCGACGAGGTATTCTCTCCCGTATGACCGAGCGTCTTGTCGGCTAACAAGGCGCGTGAAGGGACACGGGAGAGGTAGCGGTTCAAAATAGCCACCGCTTCCCGAACGCCATCCTCGGCCTGGAGGCGAGCCCCCAACGCCTCCGCCCGCGCGCGCATCGCCTCGTCACGCACGGCCTGCTCGATGGCGGCGGCGAGGCGCTCGGCGGTTAGACGGCGGTGAGGAATAGGGGCCGGGCCGACGCCTAAGGCCTGCACCCGCTCCCCCCAGAAGAACTGGTCCACGATGAAGGGGACCACCACCGTGGGCCGACCGGCTCGCAGGCCGGCCGCCGTCGTTCCCGCGCCGCCGTGGTGGACCACCGCCGTCACCCGCGGAAAGAGCCAGTCGTGGGGCACCTCCTCAACGACGAAAACCGACTCGGGGACTTCGTCCGGGTGCAGGCCGCCCCAGCCGGTGAGCAGCACGCCCCGTTGACCGGAGAGACGCAGCGCCTCAATGGCAATTCGAGCTGTTTTGACCGGGTCTTCGCCGCGCATGCTGCCGAAGCCAATGTAGACCGGCGGCGGCCCGGCTTCCAGAAAGGTCACCAGGTCCTGGGGAGGAGTCCAACCCTCCGCCGTGTCCAGGAACCAGTAGCCCGTCACGTGCATCGTCTCGGGCCAGTCGCGCGGGCGGGGCACCACGTGCTGGCTGAAGCCGTACAGCACCGGCATCTTCCCCCGGTACATGCGCCGGTAAGGCCCCGAGCGGGGCAAGGGGGCCAAGCCCAAGGTCTCCACCCGCCAGCGGTTGATCTCCTGCCGCATCAGTTGCCAGGTGAGGAGTTCCATAAAGGCATAGGTCAGGCGGTTGAACGGTCCAACTTTGCGCAGCCAGCGGGGCGCCGACACAAAGGGGGCCGGGAAGGCCGACGTGCGTGTTTGGGGCTGCAAAAAGGCCGCGAAAGCGGGTACGCTCATGGCCTCCGCGATGTGAAAGGCGGGGAAGCCGAGGGTGGAGAAGATGATTGCCTGAGCCCCCTGACAGCCGCGCTGGCAATCCTCCAGGAAGGTGTCCATGAGCGCTCTGAACATGGCGTGTAAGTTGCGCGTGAAGCGGATGAGGTTCTGGCCGGATCCCATCACCTTGCGGGCCAGGGCGTGGTCCATCAGCGCGCGAGGATTTCCACGCACCGGGCAGAAGTCCAGGCGGTGCGCCCGCACCAGGGGCTCGAAGTTCTCGTGGGTGACCACCCGCACCCGGTACCCGGCTTCTTGCAGCCCAACCGCCAGGGCCACGTAGGGCTGAACGTCGCCTCTGGAGCCGGCACAGACGATGGCGATTTGCATGCTGTTTCCTCCGGGTTGACATTTCGGGTGCGACGCACTTGCGAAGTGCATCGTCCGTGGTCGTGTTGGACGAACTTTTCATGTCGCGCTGTTCGATGTGCTCCAGGGGAACGCTCCGTCTCTCATTCCACCCCACCACGACGGCGCAAGTTCCGTTCCAGGGCGTCGAGCGGCGTGAACAAGATGCAGGGCAGCGCGTTGTGCCTCCCCAACAGGAGGGCTGGCAGGGTCATCACCTCACAGCCGGGGTCAGCGCGCCAGGCGGCCAGCAACAGTGAAAGGCCGACGTAGGCCGCCGCGCCGATGAAGCCCTCGCCGCGGCCGAAGATGAGGCCGTTGGGCGCGCCGGCCAGCATGACCGCACCGGCCACGCCGTTGGAGAGGAAGCCGCCCAACCAGGGGGGCAGGTGCCCCCCACGGCGGCTCAAAATCCAGCCTAACAGCAGGTAAAACACCAGCAAGGCCACAAACACCCCGCCCACCCGCAGCGCGTAGGGGAGCGTCCAGCGGGGCAAGGCGAGGGCCGCTCCCAAGAAGGCAGCGCCGAGCACGAGGCGCAAGAACCGGCCGGCGGTTTGGGGGCGCAGACTTTCCTCTGTCATGGTTTTCCCTCCTGACCTCTCACCCAGTTTGTTTTTATTGTAGCCGTTCGCCAGAGGGATGTCATGTATCCAAAGGTACATTTGAGGGTTGATTGAGGTCAGCCTCTCAAGTATTAGGCTACAACAAATTGAGGTTGCAATATGAGCCGCCGTCTGCCCATCGTAGACGCACGCACGATGGAAAAGACCTCCAGCACCGTGCAGTGGCTCTACGGCCTCGCCGCGACGGGTTCTCACTGTTCCTTCAGCAGCCCTAACTCCCTCGCTCGCGCCGCCGCCTGCGTGCGGTTGCGCACCCCGAGTTTGCCGTAGATGGTGTGCAGGTGGCGCTTCACGGTGCCCACGGTAATGACCAGCTCTCGAGCAATTTCGCGGTTCGTCAGGCCGGCGGCCAGCAGGTGGAGCACTTCCAGTTCGCGTTTGGTGAGGGGTTCGACAAGCGTGGTGGAGTGAGAAGCCCCGGGCAGCAGGCCGGCCTTCTCCGACTGAAAGGCTCTCAGAAGCTTCTCCACATAATCGGGAGCAACCAGCCGCCGACGGGTGCTCACCACCCGCCTGAGCAGCCGCTCCACGGCTGTGCCCTCGTCCACGAAGAGGCGCACGTATCCTGCGGGCGCGGCCAGGGTCAAGGCCTTCTCCAACGCGCTCATGGCACGGGCTTCGCTGCCACGGGCGTCCCACGCCAGCGCCTGGAGCATCAGCCCCTCGGCGGCCCACCCGGTCAGCCCTGCCGTCTTTACCGCCTGGAGCAGCCGATCGAGCAGCGCCAGCGCCTCTTCGGGGCGCCCCAAGGCCGTGAGCACGCGGGCCAGGGTGGTGTACTCCTCGTGCCGCCGGTACGTGACCGGGTCGTGGGCGCTCGGCCCGCACGTTTCGGCCCAGCGGGTGGCCTCTTCCAGGTCCCCCAGGAGCAGCGCCAGTCGCGCCCGGCAGGCCGCCACCTTGCCCGTGAGCCACGCTCCCCCCGAAATCTGTGCGTGCTCCTCGGCCGCCTGCATGGCGCGCCGTGCACCGGCCGCGTCGCCCTGTGCCTGGGAGACGCGGGCCAGCGTCGCATACCCCTCGGCCAGCACCATAGAGGCTTCGTTGAAAATGCTTCTGCTCGCCCCCGCTTCATTCAGCTCAATGCCGGCCGTGAGGTGGCGCATGGCCCCGTCCAGGTCATTCCACTCGTAGAGAATTTTAGCCAGGCCGATATGGGTGGCACCAAGGGAAAGAGGGGGCTCGCCGCGCGGCCCGGCGTCGTCCGCCAGCCGCAACGTCTGCCGGTAGAAGTCAGCCGCTTGTGGGAGTTGGCCCTGCGCCACCTTCAACGTGGCCAGGAAGTTGCGCGTGACAACGGCGGTGTACACGTCACCCGCCGCGCGGCTTGTCCGTGCCGCCTCTTGCAGAACCTGTTGTACTTGCAACAGTTCGCGGCTGATGTTGGAGTCGGCAAACAGGTTCAGGATGAGATTAATGGCGACCATAGCCCGCAGGGGAACGGCCTCCGGCGGCAACGCTTTCAGGGCTTGCCGGGAGCACTCGACGGCGCGGGCGACCTGACCCCGGTGGCAGGCGATAACGGCGTGCATCGTGGTCACATGGGCGTGCACGCTTGGGTCCTCGCGCCCAAACCGTTCGAGGTCCTGTAAGCGCGCTTCGGCCGCGTCGAACTGAGCGGCGAACACCCTGGCCCACGCGTGATAGAGGCAGAGGGTTGGCCGCGCACGCACCAGCGCCTCGGGCAAGGCGTCCAGCCAGCCCAGCAACGTGGCCACTTCTCGGTGAAAAACGGTCGTCTCGGCCACTCGCTCGATCAGCTCGGCAGCGCCCTCGAAGTCTTCGGCGGCCAGCGCGTGCCCAATCGCCTCGGCGAGGAGCCCCTGGCGCGCGTGCCACGCGGCAGCCCGGCGGTGCAATTCAGGAATCAGAGCGGGCCGGGTGCGCCGCAAGCGCGCCTGCAGGAACTCGGCAAACAGGGAATGGTAGCGATACCAGCGACGCTCGTCGTCGAGGGGCACGAGGAAGAGGTTAGCCGCTTCGAGCCGCTCCAGCATGGCCTGCCCCCTACCCGGTTTCCCGTCGTCCAACATGGCATCACACAGGGGGCCGGTGAGCCGCTTCAAGAGGCACGTTCGCAGCAGAAAGGCTTGCACGTCTTCCGGCTGGCGTTCGAACACTTCTTCGGCCAGGTAGTCCAAGACGTAGCGATGGCTGCCGCTGAAGGCTCGAATGAACGCGGGGGCGTCGTCCCGACCTTGCACCGAGAGGGCGGCCAGTTGCAACCCGGCAATCCACCCCTCCGTGCAGGCTGCCAGCACGGCCACATCCTCCTCGGAGAGGTTGAGCCTCATGGTCCGATTGAGAAACGTGGCCGCTTCGTCGCGGGTAAAGCGCAGGTCGGCGGCTCGCAGTTCGGTCAACTCCCCACGGGCGCGCAGGCGGGCGAGGGGCAGGGGAGGGTCGGCCCGCGTGGCGATGACCAGCCGCAAGTGGGGCGGCATGTGCTCCAGCAGGAAAGCCAGCCCCTCGTGGATAGCGTGGACGCGAATCAGGTGGTAGTCGTCCAGCACCACCACAAGTGGCGATTTCCGGTCCTCAGGCGGAAGCGCCGCCACTTCGTTGAGGAGAAGCGTCAGGACCGACTCGATGGCAGGCGGCTGAGGGGACCGGAGCCGCGCGAAGGGGCCTTCGCCGATTCCGGGACACAGCGTGTTCAGGGCGGCAAAGCAGTACGTCCAGAAGCGGACGGGATCGTTGTCTGCTTCGTCCAGCGAGAGCCAGACCACCCGAAAGGGAGGCTCTTCTTCGACGCTTTGTCGGGCCCACTCGCTTACCAGCGTGGTTTTCCCGAAGCCAGCCGGCGCGGAGACGAGCGTCAGAGGGGTTGTCAACCCCTGGTTCAGCCGCTGGATGAGGCGAGGACGGGAGACACAATCAGGCCGAGGCTGGGGAATGCGCATCTTCGTGGTCAAGAGCGTGCTTTGTGGGATTGTCCTGGTAAAAGGACTGGAGCCCAAGAGCGCTTCCGCCATAAGAAAAGCCCCTTTTGTACCTGAAACTCGCAGGAGTGACGCAACGGGGCTGGGGACGCACGCCGTCGCCAACCAAGCCACTCCCGGGTATTTATCCCCAGCGCCAAGCGTGCCAGCGACGGGCTCACCTCAACCGCGCACAGCCCCCTCGAAGCGAAAGTATAGCACAGGCGAAAGGGGAAAACAACGAGTACCCACGCATTGCCTCGCCCGTTGGAACGGACGCGCCCATTTGCCACCTTTTTCCTTTGCCGCTATAATACTTTTTGAAAACAGGCTCGCCGGGTGGCGGGCTTCTTTTGTGTGGCGGCAGGAAAACAAAGCTGAATTCCACCAAGGAGAGAGGCTGACATGGTCCGCATCCGTTTGCGCCGTACAGGTGCCCGCAATCAGCCCAGTTACCGCATCGTGGTGGCCGACCAGCGGTCCCCACGGGACGGGCGGTTCATCGAAATCATCGGCCACTACAACCCGCGCACTGAACCTGAGACCGTGGTCTACAAGAAGGCCCGTGCCGTTTACTGGCTGAGCCGGGGCGCCCAGCCTTCCGAACCGGTGCGCCGCTGGTTCGAGAAGGACGGCATCTACGAGGCGCTGAAGCGCTATCGGGCTGGTGAGCCGCTGGAATCCATCTTCCCGGAGGAATTCCAGCAGGCTGATTCGGCAGCGTAAAGACGTAGAGAAGAGGAAGAGTCCCCAATGGAAGACCTCGTGCGCTTTATGGCCGAGAACCTGGTCGAACATCCGGAGGCCGTTGAGGTGCGCGCCTTCACGCGCGGCAAGCGGGTGCGCATTCGCCTGAGCGTCGCCCCCGAGGACATGGGGCGCATCATTGGCAAGGAAGGGCGCATCGCCGACGCCATGCGCGAAATCCTGCGGGTGGCGGCAAAAGTCCAGGGCAAACGGGCCACGCTCGAAATCAGGTGACATGCCGGGGGAATATCTGATCGTCGGCCAGATTGTTGCTCCTCACGGCATTCGGGGCGAAGTCAAAGTTCGCCTCATTACCGAAGACCCCGAGCTCCTACAGGAACTGGAAACGCTCTACGTGGACGACGCCGCGCCGCGCCCAATGCAGGTGGCGGGTGTGCGCTTTCATCGGAAGCACGCCTTGATCCAGTTTGAGGACATCACCACCCGCACCGAGGCCGAGGCGCTGCGGGGCCTCTACGTCCTCATCCCCAAGGCGTGGGCGCCTCCCCTGGAAGAGGACGAATTCTACGTCCACGAGATCCTCGGGCTGCGCGTCGTAACGACGAGGGGCGAGGAGTTGGGCAAAGTCGTGGACGTGATCTTCACCGGCGCCAACGACGTGTACGTGGTGCGCGGCGGCCCTTACGGCGAGGTGCTCATTCCGGCCATCAAGGAGGTTGTTCGCGCCGTTGACCTGGAAGCCGGGGAGATCCGCGTCGAGTTGATCGAGGGATTGATATAATCCTCTGATTTCATGACTCCACCTAGCGAGCGGGCGTTCTGGATCGCCTTCAACCACGTTCCGGGCATCGGCCCGGCCCGCTTGGCGCGCCTCCTGGAACACTTCGGCGACCTGGAGGCCGCCTGGGAAGCCGACGAGGAGGAATTGGCTCGCGCTGGGCTCGACCGTCGTTCCTTGGAGCGCCTGCTGGAAACGCGCCGCACCCTCTCCCTCGACCGGGTGGTGGTCCGGCTGGAACGGTTGGACGCCCACGTGCTCACCTGGGCTGACGAGGATTACCCGCACCTGCTGCGCGAAATCCCCGCCTCGCCGCCGGTGCTCTACGTGCGCGGAACCCTGCTCCCCGAGGACGCCTGGGCCCTCGCCGTCGTGGGCACCCGCCGCATGACGACCTACGGCCAGGAAGTCACCCGCCGGCTGGTCAGCGAGCTGGTTCAGGCGAACCTAACCATTGTGAGCGGCCTTGCACTGGGCGTGGACCGTCAAGCTCACCAGGTGGCCCTGGAAAGCGGCGGGCGCACCATTGCCGTGCTGGGCAGCGGCATTGACCGCCTCTACCCCGCTTCCAACCGGGCCTTGGCCCGGCGCATCATCGAGGAGGGAGCACTGGTCAGCGACTATCCACCTGGCACCCCACCAGACGCCGCCAACTTTCCGCCCCGCAACCGCATCATCAGCGGGCTCTCCCTGGGCACCCTGGTCATCGAGGCAGGTGAGCGCAGCGGGGCCCTCATCACCGCCCGCTTCGCCGCCGACCAGGGACGCGAGGTCTTCGCCGTGCCGGGCAGCATCCTCAGCCCGGGCAGCCGGGGCACCAACCAACTCATCCGCGACGGTGCAACCCCCGTCCTGGAAGCGCGCGACATCCTGGAAGCTCTCAACCTGGGCCCGGTTGAACCCCAGCAGGAAGCCCGCTCCCTGCTGCCCGAAAACGAGGACGAAATGCGCATCCTGGCCGTTCTCTCGCGGGAACCCATGCACGTGGACGAAATCGGGCGCGCCACCGGCCTGGACGCGGCCACCGTCGCCAGCACGCTGGCCCTTATGGAGCTGAAAGGATTCGTGCGCTCCACTGGGAGCATGAGCTACGTGCGCGCCTGGTGATTCGATTATTCGCCTGCTGCCGTGGTGTAACTGACCACCGGAAGCGAGGAGAGTGCGTCATGAAACTTCAACGTCACCCGGATAACCCCATTCTGAAACCCGATCCCAACCGTGCCTGGGAGTCGGGTGCTACGTTCAACTGTGGTGCTGTTCTGGCGGACGACGGACGCATTTACCTGCTCTACCGAGCCATTCCCGCAGGCTATACACCCTATTCCGATAGGCCCGGCTTCCAGAACTACGTTTCCAGCATCGGTTGTGCTGTAAGCGAAGACGGTGTTCACTTCACCCGTTTCCCCCAACCCGTGGTCGAGCCGGACGACACTTATGACCGCTACGGTTGCGAGGATCCTCGGGTAACTCGCCTGGAACTTGACGGTCGCCCGCACTACATGATTACCTACACGGCCCTCTCAGCACCAGCTTGGTCGGGATACGGAAACCGCGTAGCCCTGGCCATCACTGAGGACTTTCACACATATCGCAAGTATGGCGTTATTATTCCGGACCTCGAAGACAAAGATGCAGTCATTTTCCCGGAACTTGTCGGAGGGCGCATCGTTCTGCTCCACCGAGTGGAGCCTGATATTCAAATTGCATACTTCGACAACTTGGAGGCTCTCGTTAATCCCGACACTCGCTTCTGGAGCAAGTATCGGGCCCGTTTGGACGACTATGTAATTATGCGTCCCCAATTTGAGTGGGAATCGGAAAAGATTGGTGGAGGGTGTCCGCCAATCAAAACACCTGCTGGTTGGCTGGTGATTTACCATGCCAAGGACGCTCAGGCCATCTACCGCGTTGGTGTCGCTATGCTCGACCTGGAAGACCCGCACCTTGTGATTGCACGCGCGCCCCACCCCATCCTTGAGCCGGAAGCGGAATACGAGCGCGTGGGCGACGTGAACAATGTTGTCTTCCCCCAAGGGGCCGTTGTTCTAGGGGATACCCTGCATGTCTACTACGGTGCTGCTGACAAGGTCTGTTGTCTGGCCACTGCCTCCTTAAGCGAGCTGGTTGACTTCGTGATGCAATTTAAGAGGTAGAAACGAGAGGTAGAAACGCTCCGTGGGCGCGTTCGTATTTTGGCAAACCCCACCTCTTCGTTATAATCCTTCAAAGCTTTGAACAGCCTTGCCGGACACACTCGCTCGAACTTTCGACGAAGACAGGAGCATCAAATGGACGCTTCGGGCCAAATATTTGCCCTTATTCTGGCTGGCGGTGTGGGCACGCGCCTGTGGCCGCTGAGCCGCCGGTCTCAACCCAAGCAGTTGCTCGCTCTCGTGGGGCAACGGTCGCTTCTTCAGATGACACTCGACCGCATACGGCCCGTTATTCCGCCCGAGCGCACCTTCATCATGACGAACGTTGATTACGTCGAAGAAGTACGCCGCCAGGCCCTGGAAGTGCCCCCCGACCAGATCATCGCCGAGCCGGCCGTGCGCGGCACAGCGCCGGCCATCGGTTTAGGGGCGATGCTCATCGCCCGCCAGGCTCCGCAAAGCGTGATGGTTTCGCTTCACGCCGATCACTACTTCCGGGACGAGGAGCACTTCCGGCGTGCGCTTCTCGCCGCTACCGAGGTCGCCCAGGAACGCTGGCTGGTGAACTTGGGCGTGCGCCCCCATTATCCGGCCACTGGCTACGGCTACGTGGAACTGGAAGGGGAGTTGGGCACCTACCGAGGATTCGTCGCTTACAAGGTGCGCCGCTTCAAGGAGAAGCCCGACCTGGAGACCGCCCGCGCTTTCGTCGCCAGCGGCCGGTACCTGTGGAACAGCGGCATCTTCTGCTGGCGCATTGACGTCATCCTGGACGCCTTCCGCCGCCTTCTCCCCCAGCACACTCAAGTGCTGGAGCGCATTGCGGCCGCCGCAGGCACGCCAGAGTGGCCGGACGTGCTGGCACACCAGTGGCAGCACCTTGAGGGGGAGACCACCATTGACCACGGCATCATGGAGAAGGCCGACCGCGTGGCTACGGTCCCAATGGACGCCGGTTGGGACGACGTGGGAAGCTGGGAGAGCCTGGCCGACCTGCTGGAAGCTGACGCGAACGAGAACGTGCTCGAGGGGGACGTGCTGGCGCTCGATGTCCAGCGCGTTTTCGTGCGGAGCGACAAGCGCTTTGTGGCGCTGGTGGGAGTAGACAACCTCATCGTCGTGGATACGCCGGACGCCTTGTTGGTGTGTCGCCGGGATCGCGCGCAGGACGTGAAACGGGTAGTAAAGTGGCTGGAAGAGCAGGAGCGCCACGACCTGTTGTAAGCCCAATCTGCCAAAGAGATTGAAGAGGGAGGCAAACATGGACGGCTGGGGAGAAGACTGGCTCGTGGACGACCCGACCGAACTGGTGCTCATGCTGAAGGCGATCCTGGCCGACAGCCGTCGCTCGTATGAGGACAAGTTGGAAGCCCTCACCATGCTGGCCAACCTGGCCGACGAGGACGCCATCAGCGTGCTGCGCTGGTACGTGCGCCGGCCTGACCCTGGCTTGGAGATGATCGCGCAACTGGCGCTCATCGAGGCCGAGGGGCGCTTCTTCGAGACGCCCCTTACCTGGGACGAGGAGGCTGAAGACGCCATCGGCCTGGTTTTACAGGTGGCCGATGACCTTTACGAGGTGTTGGGGCCTCACGCTTCCCACACCACCTGGCGCCAGGAACTGGCCCGCGCCCTGCGAGCCGCTGGCCTGACCGTTCACGAAAACGCGCGGGCCCTCCTCAAGTACGGCGGCCAGGTGGTGGAAATCGTGCCGGTTGACTTGATCGTGGAAGGCACGGTGCTGGTCAACGTGTGGACGGAGGAGGACGAAGCCCGCTTCCTGGAAGAAGAAGACATCGAGGAGTACGACGCTCTGGACATCTTCTACACGCGCCTGCGCACGGCCAACCTGCCGGTAGGCGTCCACCTCGACCTGGCCGGCCCCTTCGTCACCTGGGAAATCATCGAGAACCCAGAACTCGACATGACAATTCCACGGGTGGAACACATTCTGGCAATTCCGCCTCAGAATAGAAACTAATACACGCTTGCCCACACGATTTTTAAAACTGTGTGGCACGCTGCCAACAAAAAGAGAAGGTGGTGAACCTGAACATGGCTGAAACGTTGACCGCATACTGCGTCAAGTGCAAAACGAAGCGCCCCATCGCCAACCCCGAGCCGGTCTTCACGGCCAACGGCCGGCCCGGCACGCGGGGGGTGTGCCCGGAGTGCGGCACGACCCTCTTCCGCATGGGGCGCACGCCTGCTCACGAAGGGCTAACGCCGCCTGAGCCGACCCAGCAGCCCCGCCGTTCGAGCGGCAAAGCCCGCAAATCCGGAAAAACTCGCCGAGGTTCCAAACGCGGGCGGCCTAAGCTCGTTATCGTGGAGTCGCCCGCGAAGGCACGCACGGTGGGCAAGTTCCTCGGGAAGGAGTACACGGTCAAAGCCTCCATCGGCCACGTGCGCGACCTGCTCAAGTCCCGCCTGAGCGTGGACATCGAGAACGACTTTGCGCCCACCTACCGCGTCATTCGCGAGAAGCGCGACGTGGTCAAGGAGATCAAGCAGGCCGCCCGCCAGGCGGAGGAAATCTACCTGGCGACCGACCCCGACCGGGAGGGAGAAGCCATCGCCTGGCACCTCATTCAGGCGGCCAACCTGCCCGAAGACCGCGTGCGGCGGGTGGTCTTCCACGAAATCACCAAGTCGGCTGTGGACGAGGCCTTCGCCCACCCGCGCGGCATTGACATGCAACTGGTGAACGCCCAGCAGGCGCGGCGCATTTTGGACCGCCTGGTCGGCTACCAGATTAGCCCGCTCCTGTGGCGCAACGTGCGCAGCCGCCTGAGCGCCGGCCGCGTGCAGAGCGTGGCCCTGCGGCTGGTAGTGGAGCGGGAGCGGGAAATCCGTGCCTTCGTGCCCGAGGAGTATTGGACCATTGACGCCCTCCTGGCCGAAGTCAGCACGCGCCACCTGCCGGAACCGGAACGCCCCACGTTCAAGGCGCGCCTCTTCCGCGTCGAGGGCCAGGAGCCCCACCTGCCGAACGAAGAGGCCGCCCAGGCTCTGGTGCACGAACTGGAAAAGGCCGCCTACGTGGTCACGTCTGTCAGGCAGCGCCAGCGCCGACGGCGGCCCAGCCCGCCCTTCACCACTAGCACCATGCAGCAAGAAGCCAACCGGCGCCTGGGCTTCACCGCCCGGCGGACTATGCAGGTGGCCCAACAGCTCTACGAGGGCATCGAGTTGGGCGACGAGGGTTCCGTGGGCCTCATTACCTACATGCGCACCGACAGCGTCAACGTCAGCAAGGAAGCCCAGGCTGAGGCACGCGCCTTCATCGCCGAGCGGTTTGGCGAGGAATACCTGCCGCCTCAGCCGCCCGTCTACAAGACCCGCGCCCGGGCCGCCCAAGAGGCTCACGAGGCCATCCGGCCCACATCAGTGCGCCGCACGCCCGAGTCGGTGAAGCCCTACCTGACGCGCGATCAATATCGCCTTTACGAGCTTATCTGGAAACGCTTTGTGGCCAGCCAGATGGCCCCCGCCGTGCTCGACACCACCTCGGTTGACATCGTGGCCGACACGGAAGGGCGCGTTCCGGCGGGTGTCGTGGAAATTGACGAGGCTCTGCGGGCAGAACTGGCTCGCCAGCCCCGCTACCTGTTTCGGGCTACCGGTTCGGTGATTCGCTTTCCGGGCTTCCTGGTGTTGTACGAGGAGGCCAAGGACGACGGCGAGGAGGAGGGCGCCAACGTCCAGCTCCCTGACTTGTGCGAGCGCAGCCTGCTCGACCTTCTGGCGCTCCTGCCCGAACAGCACTTCACCCAGCCGCCGCCCCGCTACACGGAGGCTACCCTCGTGCGGGCCCTGGAGGAGCGGGGTATCGGCCGGCCCTCCACCTACGCGCCGATTCTCAGTACCCTCCAGGAGCGGGGCTACGTGCGCCGCGAGGGGAAGCGCTTGATTCCGACCGAGTTGGGTGAAGTGGTCACAGACCTGTTGGTGGAACATTTCCCCGACATCATGGACGTGGACTTCACCGCCCGGATGGAGGCCGAATTGGACCGCATCGCGGGCGGGGAGCGCCACTGGGTTCAGGTGTTGCGCGACTTCTACGGCCCCTTCAGCCGCCAACTGGAAGCGGCCAGCCGCAACATGCCGTCGGTCAAAGTGGAAGAACAGGTGGACGAGACGTGCGAGAAGTGCGGCAGCCCGATGGTGGTGAAGTACGGGCGTTACGGCAAGTTCATCGCCTGTTCCAACTTCCCTGAATGTCGCAACACGCGCCCTTACCTGGAGAAGACGGGCGCCACCTGCCCGGAATGTGGGGGCGACATCGTGGTGCGCCGCACGCGCCGGGGGCGCACCTTCTACGGGTGTGCCAACTACCCGGCCTGCGAGTGGAGTTCATGGAAGCGCCCCCTGCCGGTGCCCTGTCCGGCCTGTGGCGGCCTGTTGGTGGAGGAAAACCGCTCCACGGTGCGCTGCTTGAGGTGTGAGGAGCGCTGGGAGCGGGACGTGGTGGAGCAGGCTGAGCGCGAAACCGTTCAACCGTGAGCACTCACGAGCCATGAAACTCCTTCTCCTGCTGTCCTTGCTAACTGGTCTCCTCTTCCTGACCGTGGGCATCCTGGGAGACAACCGGGGCGCCTTGGGAATCGCTGTCGTGTTCCTGGGGTTGAGCGTGCTGGCCTTTGCAATAAAATAGAGCAAGCGTCGCGCGGTTGGCGGGACAACCAACCGCGCGAGAGAACAAAGAAGGCTGAGAACACCCCCAGGCCCCGGCAGGAAGCTCCTTTCTTCAGGCAGCCAGGCAATTGACAACCCCCAGGCCGCATGGTACAATCCCTGTGGCCGAAGCGATTAAGTAAAGTTCCCGCGAGGAAGCCAGATGAGCACGGGGGCACGAAAACGAGTCCACGGCTTCATTAGCGGGTACGTCCAGGGCGTCTTCTTCCGCGCCACCATGCAGGAGGAGGCGTTGCGCCTGGGCGTCAGTGGCTGGGTGCGCAATTTGCCGGACGGCCGCGTGGAGTTCGTGGCCGAGGGGCCGCCGGAGGCTGTGGACCGCCTGGTGCAGTGGGCACACCGGGGGCCACCAGGGGCACGGGTGACGCGCGTGGACATTGCGGAGGAGCCTCCCGCCGGGGAAGAAGGCCCCTTCGAGATCCGGCGCACGCCGTATCGGTTTTGATGACTGAAGGATAAGCCGGTAAGTCCCCGAGCGGAGGCGGAAGTATGTTTGCTATAGAGTTTCAGGCCACGGTCAAGGACGGTACGATAGAAATCCCTCGCCAATACCTTGGGAAGATCACAAATCGCGTGCGCGTCATCTTGCTGGTCGAGGAAACACCCCAAACGACCGCCAATTTCATTGACCAGTTGCTTGCTCATCCTATACGGGTGGAAGGCTTCCGCCCCTTGAGCAGGGAAGAAATCTATGCCGAACAATCAAACCGTGATTTGCTTCGTTGACACGAACATCTGGCTATACGCTTTTATTGAAACGGATGACGAAACGAATGGCGCGACTAAGTCTGCAATCGCACGTGCCCTTATTCAAAAAAGTGTGCCTGTTATTAGTACTCAAGTCGTCAACGAAGTATGCGTCAATTTGCTGCGTCGCGCGAATTTCAGCGAAGAGCAGATCAGACGGCTGATCGAATCGTTCTACGAGAAGTACCAAGTAATCGAGTTAACCAAGCCAATCTTACTGCTGGCATCTCAATTGCGCCAACGATATTCGTTATCCTTCTGGGATAGTACTATTGTGTCGGCTGCATTGAGTGCGGGGGTACCCGTGTTGTACTCTGAAGATATGCAGCATGAATTAACCGTCGAGCAGCAACTTCAGATTCGCAATCCGTTTAGAGACGACTTCACTGCTGATGGACCGAGGTGAGAAAGGTACGACGACGCCTTTGTGTCGTATCCTCGCTGGTAAGAGTAAAAAGGCTGCGAGAACCAAACTGTCGAAACAAGCCATTGCGGAAAAGGAGGTGTTATGGCGGAAGAAAAGTTGTATGTTGACGGAACGATTGTCGAGGCGTTGCCCAACGCGATGTTCCGCGTCCAACTGGACAACGGTCAGGAGATTCTGGGATACTTGTCGGGCAAGATGCGCAAGCACTACATCCGCGTGACGCTGGGCGACCGGGTTCGCCTGGAACTCTCCCCCTATGACCTGGAACGCGGGCGCATCGTCTACCGCTACAAGGACAACAAGAAACAGACCTCTTAACCTGCTCTCCTGCTCACTCCCCTTACGCGGCGAACCTGGCTCCTTGTACGGGTAGCCGCGCTGTTTCGTCCTGTTTGGATTTCAGTCCAGCCGAAAAGCAATCCACGGCACCAGGGCCTCGTCCGGCCACAGGCCGCCGTGTCGGCCGATGAGCGGTGTCTCGCGCTTTCGGGCGTCGAGGGCGTAGCCGTCGTGGGCCAGCAGCACCAGGTCGCCAAGGCGCGAGCGCACGTCGGGGTGGAGGGGGCCCGGCCCCCAGAGACCAGCCGCCAGGGCCTCGTCAACGTCGAGCGCGGTGAAGGCGTGGCCCAAGCGCTCCTCGACGTAGGCTCGCACAGCCGCACGCTCCCCGTCGCGCACGTGCAGGTAGGGCGCCCGGCTGTCCCCCGTGGGCTCCACCACCAGACGGCGGGTCAATTCCGGGTGGTCGGACAGGAGGACCACGCCCTCTTCCGGCACGGTGTTGTGACCGTGGTCGGCCGTGATGACCACCAGCGTGCGCCGCCGCGCCTCTGGGCTCAGGTCGCGCAAGAGCACGTCCCGCAAGGCAGTCATCACGATGTGCCACTCGGCGTCCCAGTGGGAGGGATTGGGACCGTGGATGTGGCTCAGGGTGTCGAAGGAGGGCCAGTAGGCGGCAATCAGCGCCCGCTGACCACTCGTCTTGTCCAGCAGGGCGCGCAGCAGGGAGAGGCAGTCGCCCAGGCCGGCGTATGGGATGACCTGCTCACTGCCGCGAAAGTGGAGTTGGCTGAGCCCGCTCCCCCGGATGGCCGCCCCGATGAGGACGAAGAGGGGAATGTCCGCGCCCTTGAGCTGCTGGGCCAGCGTGGGCACCGGCACGAAGCGCTCCGTGTCCAGTCCCGCGTCGAGCAGGTCTGCCCGCAAGCCCTTGTGGGCTACCTGGAGGGCAATCATGTTGGCCACGACCCCAAACTCCCGCAACCACACGGTGTACCCCACCATGCCGTGCTGGGCGGGCGGCGTGCCCGTCCAGATGGTGGTGAGGGCGGCCGTGGTGGTGCTGGGGAAGATGGACGTGATCGGTTCCACGACGGCTCCCACTTCCTCCAGCCAGCAGGCCGTGACCGCGTCCTGGGCCAGTGCCCGGTTCATGCGCTCCCACCCCACGGCGTCCAGCAGCAGGAAGAGCACCCGCTCCACCCCGTCGCCCAGGAGCGGCTGCCAGAGGGACGGCGCGAGGGGGGGCAGCGAGCCAACTTCGAGGCCCCACAGCGCGCCGAAGGTGGCCGGAATGTTGCCAATGCTGCGCCCCTCGTAGCGGGGCACCACGAAGGGCGCGGGGAGAAGTGCTTTCAGCCCACCCATGCTCATTGCTCCTGAACAGCAGCCTGCTCCAGCACCTGGAGCGCCCGGTCTATCCGCTCCAACGCGCGCTCCCGCCCCAGGTGGTAGAGGGTGCCGAACAAAGGCGGAGCCACGCGCTTGCCCGTGGTGGCCACGCGGATGGGCTGGAAAAGCTGGCCGGCCTTCAAGCCCAATTCGCCGGCGAGCTGGCGCAGGCGGGCCTCGATGGCTTCTTCGTTCCACTCCACCTCGGCCAGCACCTCGCGGGCAGCGCGCAGCGCTTCCAGCGTGCGGGGGGCGTCCATCTTCTTGGGCACCAGGACGTCAGCCGAAGGCGTCTCGATGTCCTGGAAGAAGAAGTCCAGGTAGGCCGGCCCGTCGGCCAGCGTCTTCAGGCGCTCCTGGACGAGAGGAATAAGGGGCAACAGGTCATCGGCCGTGACGCGCAGGCCAGCCCGCTCCATGAAGGGCACCAGGCGACGGGCCAGCTCCTCGGGGGCCAGCGCGCGGATGTAGACGCCGTTCATCCACTCGAGCTTCTCGTAGGAGAAGACGGCTGGGGCCGTGCGGATGTCCTCCAACTCGAATTTAGCGACGGCCTCCTCGACGCTGAAAATCTCCTGCTCGCCGCTGTAGGCCCACCCCAGCGTGGCCAGAAAGTTGAAGAGGGCTTCGGGCAGGTAGCCGGCCTCGCGAAACTCGCGCACCATCGTCATGTTCTCCTCCACCTGGCCGTCGGGGCGCCGCTGCTTGCGCTTGCTCAGCTTGCCCTTGCCGCTGGGGTCCAAGATCATGGGCAGGTGGACGAAGACGGGCATCTCCCACTCCAAGGCCCGGTAGATGAGGGCGTGGAGGGGGAAGCTGGAAATCCACTCGTCGGCCCGCATGACGTGGCTAATGCGCATCAGGTGGTCGTCCACCACCACGGCCAGGTGGTAGGTGGGATAGCCGTCGCTCTTGAGGAGCACCACGTCCTCTAACTTCTGGTTGTCGAAGGCGATTTCGCCGCGCAGCAGGTCGTGGACCACCGTCTGCCCCGTCTCAGGCACCTTCAAGCGCACCACCGAGGGCGTGCCTTCGGCCTCCAGCCGGGCGCGCTCCTCCTCGGGGAGGTAGCGGCAATGGCGGTCGTAGCCGGGCGGCAGGCCGCGCCGGCGGCGCTCCTCGCGCACTTGGGCCAAGCGCTCGGGGGTGCAGTAACAGCGGTAGGCCGCGCCGCGAGCAATCAATTCCTCGGCGTAGCGGTGATAGTGTTCCAGGCGCTGGCTCTGGAAGTAGGGACCGTAAGGGCCGCCCGCGTCGGGGCCCTCGTCCCACTCCAGACCCAGCCAGCGCAGACTCGCCATGATGTCGTCCAGCGAGTCGGGCACGTACCGCTTGCGGTCGGTGTCCTCGATGCGCAGGATGAAGGTGCCGCCCGTGTGGCGGGCCCACAACCAGTTGAAGAGGGCCGTTCGGGCGCCTCCCACGTGCAGGTAACCGGTAGGGCTGGGCGCAAAGCGCACGCGCACTTCTTCGGCCATGTGCACACCTCGTCTTCCGAAAGTTGGTGCTCGCTTTCCCGCGCTGTGGGAAAAGCCGTTCACCGAATTATACCAGAACATCCCCGCTTGCCCACTCGCGGACACCCAGCGGCAAGGCTCTTCGTCAGTTCGCGCAATGGCGGGAATCGTTGTGGTTGGCACTAACGCGCCCAACTCTCGAGGCGCAAGTCGGGGATTCGACAGAAGTGATTAAGGTTGTTCGTCACCAAGATGAGATCATACGTGAGCGCAGTCGCTGCAATCAAAAGATCAAAATCCGCGACGAGTTCGCCCTTTTGGCGCAGATACGCCTTAAGCTTTCCAAATGAGCGCGCAATCTCCAGGTCAACGTGCAGGACAGTAATACCACTAATGAAGTCGTCAATTACCCGATGATTGGCTTTTGGTTTAGTAGAACAATCAGCACCGTAACGGAGTTCAGCGAGCGTGATAATCGAAATACCGACCTCATCAAGGCCCACAGAAATAAGGCGGTCGCGCACAGACTGATGTCCTCGCAACCAAAAGACACAAGTGTCGGTGTCTAAAAGGAACTTCATAAGGCAGGTGGCTCCACTTTAGATCGTCGAGCTTCGTGGATATCTTGTAGCGTTGCTTTGACTGGGCGGTCATCGGTCCAAGCGCCGAAAGAGCGCCAGAAAGCAGCTTCATCGTGCTTATGTTCTACCTCGTTGTGGGCTGGCGCTACGAACGTCACCATAACCCGATAAGGTCCTTCGACAGGCACCTTTTCGAGGAAGTACACCTGTTTCCCGTCATAGAGCGCAGCAACAGTTATGAAAGGCATTCGTTCTGTTCCCTCCAAATTGATCGTGTTCCGCTATTAATGATAGTACCAGAGAAGAAGCAAAAACCAAAATGTCATCTCAGTCCCACAGGCCCCGCAACTTGCGGAGCCACGGGCTCGTAAAAAGAGGTTGACGGTACACTTGCCCGACGGGTGTCGTTGGCGTACAATGTAAAGTGAAAGCGGAGATGAGTTAGCTGGCAGAAAACCGAAAAATCCCGCCATGCGGGAAGGAGGCGAAGCCGTGAGCGAGCAAAAGCGAGTTGACCCGAGCCGGATTGCGGAGGAGTTGCGCGAACTGGGGCGCCAGCTTACTGAAGCCGTGCGTTCTGTCGCCGGCAGCGAGGAGGCACAAAAGCTG
>WFWG01000112.1 GCA_015491235.1 Ardenticatenaceae bacterium | reverse complement strand
ACGGCGACATCGAGAACCCCTTCGGCGTGGAAGCCCTGCGGGGCACGTTCGTCACTTCGTTCGATCCCCGCGTCGTCATTCCCCTGACAGGTATGTTTCTCATGCTGGCCGCCGCCAGTTCGCTGATCGCGCGATACCGCCGCACCCAGGACGCCGTAACACGGCATCAGCTCAAATGGCTTGCCTTCGCGACCGTCCTTGTCTCCTTCGCGGGAATAGTGGGGCATTTCTCCGGGCCGTTGGCCGATATCTCCCTGGCTGTTCTGGCGTTCTCGATGCCCGTCGCCGTCGCCGTTGCCATCCTGCGCTATCGGCTCTATGACATTGACTTCATCATCAACCGCACACTGGTCTACGGGGCTCTGGTGGCGTCAATCGTGGGGCTCTATGTCGTCACGGTAAGCGCCGTCAGCCTGTTCGTCCAGAACCGCAGCAACTGGATCGCGGCGATGGTCGCGGCTGGGGTGGTCGGCATCGTCTTTCATCCCCTGCGCACCCGCTTGCAACGGGGCGCCAACCGGCTCTTGTACGGTCGTCGTGCCCATCCGCTGACCGTGCTGTCGGAAATGGGCGCGCGCATGGAGGCGGCGGCCACGCCGGAGGCCATGCTGAGCGCTATGGTGGAGACGGTGGCTCGGGAGTTGAAGCTGCCGTACGTGGGGGTGGGGCTGGAAGGTGAGGACGGCCTGAGTATGGTCACTGCCTATGGCAAGCCGGACTATAAGGCGGTGGCTTTCCCGCTGGTCTACCAGGGGGAGATCGTGGGGCAATTGTTGGCGGCCCCGCGAGGGCGCGGGAAAACGTTCCATGAAACGGACATGGTGCTTCTCGAGAACATCGCGCGCCAAGCCGGCGCCGTCGCCCATGCCGCGCGCCTTACAGCCGACTTGCGCCGCTCGAACCAGCGCCTGGTCACGGCCCGCGAAGAGGAACGCCGCCGCCTGCGGCGCGACCTGCACGATGGGCTTGGTCCGTATCTGGCCAGCTTCCCCCTGGCCCTTGACGCGGTGATTCGCCTCATGGAGAGCAACCCCCCAGCGGCTGCCGCCATTCTGCGGGAACTCCAGAAGCAGTCCCAGAACGCGGTGCGGGAAATTCGACGCCTGGTTTACAACCTTCGCCCCCCCGCGCTGGACGACCTGGGGCTGACTGGCGCTCTGCGGGAGAGTGTGGCGCGGTACAACCGAAGCGGCGTCCACATCACCTTTGACGCACCCGATCCCATGCCGCCCTTGCCAGCGGCCGTGGAAGTGGCGGCCTTTCGCATCGTGCAGGAGGGCATCACCAACGTCGTGCGCCATGCCCACGCCCGCACCTGCCACGTCGCCCTGAGACTGGAACGGGATTGCCTGTGCGTGACCATCGAGGACGACGGTCGCGGCCTTCCGCCCAATCTTCGGAAAGGCGTGGGGCTGCGTTCCATGCAAGAACGTGTGACGACGCTGGGAGGACGCTTCAGCCTGGGAAAGAGCTCGGCTGGAGGCGCCCTCGTGGAAGCATGGTTGCCGATAGGGGAGACCTCATGAGTTCACCTAACCTCATCCGCGTGTTGATTGCCGACGATCACCCCGTGTTTCGGTTCGGCCTGCGGGCTCTGCTGCAAGGCGAGCCCGATGTAGAAGTGGTGGGCGAGGCGACCACCGGCCTCGAAGCCGTGAAAATGGCCCTGGAACTACAGCCCGACGTCGTGCTCATGGACTTGAACATGCCCGAGATCAACGGCATCGAAGCAACGCGGCGCATTCGGGACGAGAACCCGAAAATCGCCGTGCTGGTTCTCACCATGTTCGACGACGACACGGTGTTTTCGGCCATGCGGGCCGGTGCCCGGGGCTACCTGTTGAAAGGGGCCGAGGGGGAAGAAACCCTGCGCGCCGTGCGGGCGGTCGCCAACGGCGAAGCCATCTTCAGCCCCACCATCGCCGACCGCATCATGCACTACTTCGCCCACGCGCCGTCGCAGCCCTCCCTGGCCGCCTTTCCCGAACTCACGGAGCGGGAGCGGGAAGTGTTGACGCTCATCGCCCAAGGGTTGACCAACCAAGCCATCGCTGCCCGGCTGGTGCTCAGCGAGAAGACTGTGCGCAATCACGTCTCCAACATCTTCAGCAAGCTTCAAGTGGCAGACCGAGCCGAGGCCATCATCCGGGCCAGAGACGCAGGGTTGGACACGTCATAAAGACTTCCCTGTCGCGCGCTGCTGAAACCTGTGGTATAATGGGAGCGCCTTGATCCTGCCCTTCGGGAGGTTTCCATGCTGGTGCGCGACATCATGGTCACGGAGGTCGTCACGGTCCCCCCTTCGATGACGGTTGGCGCGGTGGCCCGCCTGCTGCGTGACCGGGACTTCAGCGGTGTGCCAGTGGTGGACGAGGAGGGACACGTGCTCGGCGTGGTTACGGAGTACGATCTGGTCATGCGCCACGCCCGTCCCCATTATCCCCACTACGTCCAGATCATGGACGCGCGCATTTACCTGGAAAGCCCCCGTTTCTACCACGAGGAACTCCGGCGCATCCTGGCCGTGACAGCCGAACAGATAATGAGCCACGTGCCAGTGCGCATCCATCCCGACCAGGACCTCCAAGACGCCATCACGGCCTTGGTGGAAACGCGTCTTAACCCACTGCCCATTGTGGACGAGGAGAACCGCCTGGTCGGCATCATTACTCTCCACGATGTGCTGCAAATTATTGCCGAGGAAGAAGAGAGCGAGTAGACTTTGGCGAGTGCATCATGGCCCGCCTTTCATTCCCCGACGGCTTCCTGTGGGGCACCGCCACTTCGTCCCACCAGGTGGAAGGATACAACGTCAACAACGACTGGTGGCAATGGGAACAACACCCCGGCCACATTCACGACCACAGCCGGTCCGGCGCGGCCTGTGACTGGTGGAATGGCCGCGCCGAAGAGGACCTCTCGCTGGCGGCCCAACTGGGCCAGAACGCCCACCGCCTGAGCGTGGAATGGAGCCGCCTGGAGCCGGCCTGCGGCGTTTACAACCCGGCTGCCTTCGAGCGCTACCGTCGCTTGTTCCAGCACATGCGGACGCTCGGCCTGACGCCAGTCGTGACGCTGTACCACTTCACCCTTCCCCGCTGGGCCGCAAACATCGGGGGATGGACCAACCCGCTGCTTGTCTCCCGCTTCGCAACTCTTGCGGCCGAGTGTGCCCGGCGGTTTGGAGACCTGGTCTCAATCTGGTGCACGGTCAACGAGCCAGCCGTGTTGGTGTACAACGCATACGCCGGCCGCGTGTGGCCGCCCGGCACGGGCAACCTCCTCCACGGCCTCCGGGCTCTGCGCCACCTGTTGCTGGCCCACGCGGCCGCCTACCGCGCCATCCACGAGGTGCAACCCGACGCACAGGTGGGCATTGTGTTCAACATGCCCTTGCTGGAGCCAGCCCGCCCCCACCACCCGCTTGACCGCCAGGTCACCTTCTGGCAGGATTGGGTCTTCAACGAGGCCAAACTCCGCGCGCTCCGCGCGGGCGTTTTCGTCCCGCCACTCGCCTTCCCGCTTCAGCCCGCGCCCCACGTTCAGGGGAGCTGCGACTTCGTGGGACTCAATTACTACGGGCGCTACCTGGTTCGGTTTGACGTGACGGCAACCGGCGACTTCTTTGGCCGCCACGTCCAGCAGCCCACCGTGAGCCGGGGCCACACCGACTGGGGCCAAATCTACCCCGAGGGACTGACTCACCAACTCCTGCGGTTGCGGGCACTCGGCCGGCCCCTCTACGTAACCGAAAACGGCGTGTGCGACAACCTGGACGTCGTGCGCCCAGGCCACATCGTGGAGCACGTGCGGGCCGTTCACCGCGCCATCCAGCAGGGCGCCGACGTGCGGGGCTACTTCCACTGGTCCCTGGTAGACAATTTCGAGTGGGTTGAGGGGTGGTCAGCCCGCTTTGGCCTGATTGCGGTCAACCCCTTCACGCAAGAGCGGCGCCCCAAAGCCAGTGCCGAGGTCTACGCCGAAATCTGTCGCACCAACCGCGTTCCGGCCTGATTGGCCTCCATCCAATCAGCGTGCCGCTTTTCCAGACCTGTGAAGTTGGGTGGTCTACCTCATTGTCAGTGGGTGCTCGTCACCCCGACAGGCAGCAGACTTGAGGCTCGTCAAGTCGGTCACAGAACACTTCCTGAAATATGTGGTAACACCTGATCCTCAAGCTCGGCCACACGCCGAACGCGGTGGGCGTGAGCATGGTACTCGGGAAACAAGTTCTCAGGGTCCACAAGGACCGGGTGCACGCCGCTGGCCTGTGCGCCTTCCACGTCGGTAAAGGGGTTGTCGCCCACGTGAACAGCCTCGTGAGGAGCCACATTTAGGACCTGCAACATGTGCCGGAAGGGGGCTGGGTCGGGCTTCTTGGCTCCCACCGTCTCGCGCGTCACGATCAGGTCGAAAGCGTGGGCAATTTCGAGTTCGCGGCACAGGTCCATCACGCTGTTGGGCCGGTTGGTGAGCAGGGCGAGCTTGTAGCCGCGTTCCCGGAGTCCCTCCAACCACCTCACTAAGCCGGGCTCGAGCCAACGTTGGCTCGAGAGGGCCAGAGCGCGCACTGTAACAGGCAGTGCAGCCCGTCGTCGCACGGGGGGCAAAATGCCGATGGCAGTCATCAGTTGCTCACTGAACTCGACGAAGAAATCCTCCTCCGTGGCCGCGCGTGCCAGTGCCTCCTGGTCGTAGCCGCGGCCGAAGTACATGTACACGAAGCGCGTGCCGGCCCGCCGCTGAAGCAGGGTCAGCGGCTCGTTGCACTCGTCCGCGATAATGTCAAGTAGACGGGGAATGAAGTCGCTGTGGTAGATGGTACCGTCGAAGTCCAGCGAGATCAGACGCACGGAATTGTTGGTGTCCACCTTCTACACCTCCTTTGACCGCCCACAAACTCCCACGAACTCCCCCATTCCCCTTCACCACCCTCCCCTGCTCCAACACCCTATTACTCGACCACAGTGAATTTTGGGTAAAACACCGACAGAGAAAATTCCATATCGCATCGAAAAAGCTTAACGATATATCTTCCAATGGCGCGCGAAGCGCGCCATTGGAAGATATATCCCCTTTT
>WFWG01000111.1 GCA_015491235.1 Ardenticatenaceae bacterium | reverse complement strand
GGCGCCTCGGACGACCAGGACCGCGTGGCCGACTTCAGCAGCCGGGGGCCAACGAGTGACGGGCGCGTCAAGCCCGACGTCGTGTTTCCCGGCGTGGGCATTGTGGCCCCGCGCGCGGCCGGCACGAGCATGGGCACGCCGGTGGACGACCATTACACGCGAGCCAGCGGGACCAGCATGGCGACGCCCCACGCGGCCGGAACAGCCGCCCTGCTGCTCCAGGCTAACCCCAACTTGACGCCGGAAGACGTCAAGCGCATCTTCCAGGCAGCGACGGTTGACCTGAACCTGCCACCCAACACGCAGGGGGCTGGCCGGGTGAACGCCTTTCAGGCCTACCAGGCTGCTCAGGAGGCACCTCAACCCACGCCGGAGCCGTCTCCAGAGCCCACTCCTGAACCCGAGCCGACGCCGGAACCGGAGCCGCCTCCACCGCCCGAACCCCAACCACCGGGGTGTTTTGGCCAGATTCTTCGGGCTTTGGGCGTGGGGAAATAGCTCGGAGGGCGTTTCGCTCATTCAGGCGGCTGGCACTGGGGACAGATGTGGGTGCCACGTTGTCCCACCACCAGCCGTTGAATGGGGTGGCCGCAGCGCGGACAGGGTTGACCCGTGCGCCGGAAGACGCGCAGGGCGTCCTGGTTGCGCCCGCGGCGTCCCCCCACGCTGTAGAAGTTGGATTCGCCGGGGCCAAGGGTGGTCCCGGCATTTTCGATGCCCCGCTTCAACACACGGCGGATGGCGGCTAGCAAACGGCTGGCTTCTTCGTCCGTGAGGGTGTGAGAGCGCCGCTGCGGGTGTAGGCCGGCCTCCCAGAGTGCTTCGTCAGCGTAGATGTTGCCCATCCCAGCCAGGAAGCGCTGGTCCAGCAGCAAGGGCTTGATCTGGCGCCGGTGGGCGCGCAGGCGGCGGGCAAAAGTGGCCGCGTCCAGAGTGGGGTCGAAGGGTTCTGGCCCCAACGTGCCCAGGATGAGATTTGGGTCTTCCAAAAGATACCAGCGCCCGAACTTGCGTTGATCGAGGAAGCGCAGGTGACGGTTGTGGTCGAGCTCAAGAATAAGCCGTTCGTGCGGGTGGTGGGGGGCGTCAGGCGAAGCGAAGGTCAGGCGGCCGGTCATGCGCAGGTGAACGAGAAGTGTGCGGCCATCGTCCAGCGGGAGAACCAAGTACTTCCCACGTCGTTTTACGTCCAACACACGGCGGCTAACCAGTTCATCCCGGAAGCGCTCGACCGACGGCGTGGCCACCGTCCTTGCCCAACGGACTTCCACGCCGGTAATTGTGGCGTCGGGCAGGTTACTAGCCCGTAAGTCGCGGGCGACTGTTTCCACCTCGGGAAGTTCCGGCATGGGACTATGTCCCGCAGTAGGGGCACACGTTCCAGTCGAGCTGCATCAAGCGCTCACAGTTGGCACACTTGTTCTTGAGGCGCGTCATGCAGTTGGGGCAAACCAGAAAGTCGTCCTCTACCGGCATGTGGCATGAAGGGCACACTCGCCGGCTCTCGATCTCTTGCAACAGGGCCTCCTCTTCCAGCGAGCGCTCGTATTGCTCAGCCAGCGTCTCCCGTGGCCGCAACAGCAAGTAGAGCAGCACGCCCAGCACGTTGAAGATGGCCACCAGCAGTAGAGCCAACAGGATGGCAAAGATGTCACGGGTGCGGGAGCGGATGTCCCGGTACGTCCAGATAAGGAGACTGAGCCAGAAGGCCAGGCCGAACGCGCCAATGAAGGCCAAGAAGATTTGCAAAATTGCGCCAATGTTGACGGTCAGATTCTGGAGTGTTTCCATGCGTTTATCCTGGACTCTCTCGTTTTTCGCGGGTGAGGCTCAACTGCCGTCACCCTCTCCAAAAGCCATAGAGTACCCCAGTTTGGGGGTTTGTGCAAGTTGAGGGGCGACGAAAAGCCTCCCGGAGGTTTCGGAACCCGCGGGAGGCGAGCGTTGGGTGCCTGACCCGTCTCTCTCTGCACGGTTACCGAGTCAGTTGGAGCACCTGAAAGAGAATGAGCAGAATGGCGCCCATCTGAGTGGCCCAAAAGACGAAGGCCCAGCGCGTCTGGGAAGCCCTGGCTTCCGCAATCTTGATGGCCAAGTCGGCGCGCACCTTCTCGATTTCGAGGCGGTTGTCCTCGATTTTCTTAGCCAGGTCGGCGCGCACCTGTTCGACTTTGGCCGTCAGGTCGGCGCGCACCTTCTCGATTTCCAGGCGGTTGTTCTCGATTTTCTCCGTCAGGTCGGCACGAGTCTGTTCGATGTCTTTGGTCAGGTTAGCGCGCACCTGTTCGACTTTGGCCGTCAGGTCAGCGCGCGTCTGTTCGATGTCCTTGCTCAGGTCGGCACGCACCTGTTCAACTTTGGCCGTCAGGTCGGCCTGAATGTGGCCCATCCTCTCGGCCAGGTCGGCACGAGTCTGTTCGATGTCTTTGGTCAGGTTGGCGCGCACCTGTTCGACTTTGGCCGTCAGGTCGGCCTGAATGTGGCCCATCCTCTCGACCAGGTCGGCGCGCACCCTCTCGATTTCTACTCGGTTGTCGTCAATTTTGGCCACCAACTCGTTGCGGAGCTTCTCAGTCTCCAAGGCGGCCTCCGCCCGCACCTTCTCGATTTCGAGCTTCAGGCGCGCCTCCGTGTCCTGCAGTTCCTTGCGCAGGCGCTCCTCCATCTCCAGCACGTCCTGCCGGCGGGCCACGTCCTCGGGCACCAGGTGACGGGCCAGGTAGTCCAGCACCACCTGGGCGTCCTCTTCCCCGAAGACGCGCTCGAAGATGCGCTTCACTTGTGCGTAGGTCGCCATGAGTTCCTCCCACTGGCACTGTTGCAGGCGCGGAAAGTATACCCTAGAGGGGCAAAAAGGGAAAGCCAAGAGTTCACGCGAGAATCATCTCCTCTCATGGGCAAGTACCGTTCCGTTTTATGAGAGAGCTCCCAAAGTTGCTGAATTTTCAGAGCTTATCGCGCGGATTCTTCCCACACAACCTGTGCTCCCTCGGCCGCTTTGCAGACATAAACTTGGGGCGCGTGGGGCATGTGGGCACGGTAGCAGGCGAGCACGTGTTCCGCAAAGGGCTGGTTCTCCTCGGCGGCGACCAGCGCCACGGCACATCCTCCAAAGCCTGCGCCCGTCAGGCGGGCGCCATAACACCCCGGCGCTGCCAGGGCGCAGGCTACCATCACGTCCAGAGCTGGAGTGGAAACCTCAAAATCGTCCCGCAAGCTGGCGTGGCTGACCTGCATCAACTCGCCGAAGTGGGTCAGGTCGCCGGCCCGCAGGGCGGCGGCTGCCTCCAGCGTGCGGGTGTTCTCCGTGATCACGTGGCGGGCGCGGCGGCGCGTTGTCTCGTCCAGCAGGTGAGCGCAGGCAGCAAACTGCTCCGGTGTGACGTCGCGCAACGCCGGAGCGCCGAAGAAGGCTGCCGCCGCTTCGCACTGGGCACGGCGCTCGTTGTAGGCCGATTCGACCAGGCCGCGCCGGGTGCCCGTGTCCAGCACGGCGACTACAACGTCTGACGGCAGGGGAACGTGCTCAAAAGCCAAAGTGCGGCAGTCGAGGAGCAGCGCATGACCTTCTCGCGCACAAGCTGCCGTCATCTGGTCCATGATGCCGCACGCCACGTCTACCCACTCGTTTTCGGCGCGCTGGGACAGTTGGGCCATCTCTACCGGGTTCCAGGACCATCCCACCAGGGCAGTCGCGGCGCGAGCCACGGCCAACTCCAGTGCGGCACTCGAGGCCAGGCCAGCGCCCCGCGGAACGTCGCCCATCAACACACCGTCCCAGCCGCAGAGTGGAACCCCTGCTTTTTCCAGAACCCACAGCACACCTTGCACGTAGGCTACCCATCCGCGCTGGCCTCGGTCGAGTCCATCCAGGGCGAAGGTTGCAGTTTCGCCCACGTCATGGGCGTGCACGCGCACCAGGGAGTCCTCCCGGCGTCGCACGGCCAGCCAGAGTGCTCGGTCAATGGCAATGGGCAGCACGAAGCCGTCGTTGTAGTCGGTGTGCTCGCCGATCAAGTTGATCCGTCCCGGTGCACGCACAACCAGCGAAGGAATTCCTCCAAACGTGGCCTCGAAAGTCATCAGAAGGCTGTCCAGCGACGTTCGCACCGCCCTCATGCCGGCTCCGAACACTTCACGGTAGACGTCTCCACTTGGCGAACCAATTCACTGAGAGCGGATTGAAGGTGAGCCCGGTCCACACGTGCCGTTAAGTCAATGCTCAACGGTGTGAGGGAGACCACCCGGTCTACCAGCACAGCGTAGGCGTCGCTGTCGTGCTCCAGTGTCTCCGGGTCGAAGGCACGATAGTAGCCCTGCAAGAACTTGCGCCCGTTCTCGACGCGCACGCCCGAATGGATTACCCGCTGCCTGGAGAGGCGTGTCAGGCGCCAGGGAGTGGTAGGCGTGGCGTTGGTGGGCACGTCCAACTTCAGAATGTCCACGTCGGGCGGCAGCTTGGTGCAGAGCATGACGCGGGCAAACTGGCGCAGGAAGAAGCGGGCGGCGGAAAAGTCTACCTCGTCGCTGTGGTTCAGGTGATGGCTGGGGTCTTCCACCTCCAGCGAAACGGCCAGGCCAGGAACGCCAAACGTGGCCCCTTCTATGGCCGCGCCGACGGTGCCGCTAACGGTCACGCTCATGCCGATGTTTTCCCCGTAGTTGATGCCCGAAATGAGCAGGTCGGGCTGGCGGGGGGCGAGCGCCAGAATGCCCCATCGCACGGCTTGAGCCGGTGACCCGTCCAGCGCCCAAGCCTGAACCTCGCGACCGCCTGAGAGGCGGATAGTTCGCTCGACAATTTCCCCCCGACGGGGCGGGAAGCTCCGGCTGGCCGCTGTTTGTTGGGTTAGTGGCGCAATGACCAACAATTCTCCCAGGTCGGAGACGGCTTCGATGGCCGCGTGCAGCCCCGGCGAGGCAATGCCGTCATCGTTGGTGACGAGAATGAGCGGCAAGGTGGTCATCGGTTGTGCTCCTTTGAGAGTGAGATTGGGCACCACCCCGCCGACATCGCTTCAAGCTGGCGCGTGGAAAACGTATGGGTTAGCACGCCTGACTTTCACGACGTGACGCAACAAGGAACGAAGTGCTGGCCGCGCCGGTGTCGCAAGCCGAATAACCGGAACCTCACTCGCGCCAGTCAACCGGTAGTAAAGCGGCGGGTGGTCGCGCCATGCAAATTGTACCGGGGGAGGAAGGGTTGGGGAAACGCCGACAGCTTCCCAGATGCGAATCAAGTCCTGCGAGGTCAACTCGTCGGGGGCAAGGGGGACAAGTCGGCTGTAACATGTGCCCTCGGTTGCCAGCTCCACGAGGAAGTCCGCTGTATCACGCAAGGTGACCAGGTGAATGGGCGCCGTGTCCGGCAGAGCGCACCAAGCGAGACTCTCGCACGTCAACCACTCCACAAACGGATGATCCAGGGGCATACGAGGGGCCACGACCGTTGGCAGGTTCACCACTGTGACGGCCAGCCCTTTGCGGCGGGCGATTAGTGCCACCTCTTCCGCGAGAAAGCGACTGCGCACGTGATGGGTGGCTTGCTGTTGCCAGGCGCTCGGTTCGGTCGAATCGTTCCACACGCGGCCCACGGTGGCGAGCGTACTTATAAGGATGAAGCGCTGTACGCCAGCATAGCGTGCCGCTTCCACGAGGGCCTTGGTTCCTCGCACGTTGACCATGTAGAGCCGTTGGGGGATGGACTCGTCGGAGAAGGCTGCCAGGTGAAAGACAACGTCGCACCCTTCCGCTGTTTTCCGAATGAAATCTGCACCGGGAGAGGCCAAGTCTGCGTAGGTTACCTGCACGTTGGGCCAGGGGAGAGAGCCCGGCCTAGGGGCTAGGTGAACCAGCACCCGCACAGGTATGCCGCGAGCCGTGAGGGCCGAAACAAGTGCCCGGCCAATGAAACTTGTGGCTCCTGTAACGAGCACACAACGAGGAGTCCCCGGCAATTCGTTGGTTTTGCGCAACCGCGTTCTCAGCTTCTGCCACAAACTGGTCAAATTACTCGTTGTGGCCATGGGATTCTTCCACAGCACCCGAAGTTTCCATGCTTCCCTCCAAGCCAAGTGAGATGTTTCTGGATAGTTTTAAAGTACAAAGCGGAGATGAACAGGATGTGAACGGAGTTGTCGGCAGGGATGAAAGCAATTTCAGCCCTGTTTGAGACAGAAATCAAACCAAGGTATACTTGCCTTCACACAACACAATAAGGAGAATTACGCTATGAGCGACAACGTTCGTATTGCCCCCCACAACGCCCGCCACATTCCTGCGGAGGTGAAAGGCCGACTGAGGGAACTGCGCGAGAAAGCCGTGCAGGTCTATCGGCGCCTGCTGGAAGTGTACGGGGAGCCAGACTGGCGCCCTCATTACCCGCCCCTGGAGGAACTCATCATCACCACGCTGGCCCAGAACAGCACCGACCACAACGCCCTGATGGCCTACCGCCGCCTGCGCGAGCGCTTTCCCACCTGGGAAGCGGTAATGACGGCTCCAACCGAGGAGGTGATCGAAGCGGTGCGCTCTGCTGGACTGGCCAACCAGAAAGGGCCTCGCATTCAGGCCATTTTGCGAAAAGTGTGGGAAGAGCAAGGAAATTTCGACTTGAGCTTTCTCGACGAACTTTCCACGGAGGAGGCGGAAGCGTGGCTCACCAGCATAAAGGGCGTGGGCCAAAAGACGGCTTCCATCGTGCTGCTTTTCTGCTTCAAGCGTCCAACGTTCCCCGTAGACACGCACGTTAGCCGGGTGACCAAGCGCCTTGGCCTGGCGCCGGAGCGGGCCACACCGCGCCAGATTCGCGCCCTGTGGGAGAGCCTGGTGCCCCCCGAGTGGTATTACCCCCTCCACTTGAACCTGATCCGGCATGGCCGTCAGGTGTGCCGGGCACGCCAGCCCTTGTGCGAGCGCTGTGTCCTACAAGACCTGTGTGACTATTATGGTGCGCGTCGAAAACTGGAATAAAGCAGGAACTTCTCCGGTGCTAAGAACGTACAGCCAGATGACATCAGGGGCCAAACCCCATATTTTCGTAAAGTTTTTGACAATCCGGCGGTTTCGCTGTATACTTTCTGCTGCAAGCCGACGTAGCTCAATTGGCAGAGCATCCGCCTTGTAAGCGGACGGTTGTCGGTTCGAGTCCGACCGTCGGCTTTTTTCACGTTTGGCTTGTGGTGTCCTTGTCAATCTGCTGTTGACAAGGGGAGTGGAAACCAAAGGCAAGTCTGGAGTAGCGACAAGGAGGCAAAGTATACCCATGGCGAAGGAAAAGTTTGTACGCACGAAGCCACACGTGAACGTGGGGACGATCGGGCACGTGGACCACGGGAAGACGACATTGACGGCCGCCATCACGCGGGTGCTGTCCACGAAGGGGTTTGCGGACTTCACGCCCTTCGAGGAGATTG
>WFWG01000110.1 GCA_015491235.1 Ardenticatenaceae bacterium | reverse complement strand
GCATTAGGTGCGACGCACCTGGAGGGCATTAGGTGCGACGCACCTGGAGGGCATTAGGTGCGACGCACCTGGAGGGCATTAGGTGCGACGCACCTTGAGCCTCGCCTGTTTTCCCCAAAATGGGCGAATCCTGCTATAATCCTGCCCCTGATGTGAGGGGGCAGCGGCCCCGTCCCCACCTGGTTTCCGTCCCAATGTCTCGGTGAACGCGGAGGAGGAGACCGATGCGGCTTCAGCGCTACGAGAAGAATCCCATCCTCTTGCCCCTCCCACAGCCCCTGCACGAGTGGGAGGCACTCAACGTGTTCAACGCCGCCGTGGTTCACCACAACGGGCTCTTTCACATGCTCTACCGCGCCCAGGGGCTGGACTACGTCTCGCGGCTGGGCTACGCCGTGAGCGCCGACGGCTACCAGTGGTCCCGCCTGGACAAGCCTGTCTTCGAGCCGGCCGAGCCGTGGGAGAGCTACGGCGTGGAGGACCCGCGCATCACGCGCATTGAGGATACCTTCTACATGTGCTACACGGCGTACTCCGAAATGGGGGTGCGGGCCTGCATTGCCCGCAGTCAGAACCTCATTACCTGGGAGCGCCTGGGCGTGGTCCTCCCCGGCGAGGACAACAAGGACCACGTCCTCTTCCCGGAGAAGATCAACGGCCGCTACGCCATGTTCCACCGCCGCTACCCCGACATCTGGCTGGCCTACTCCGACGACCTGGTCCATTGGACCGACCACACCATCGTCATGCGGCCCCGCTACAAGGCGTGGGACGAACTCAAGATCGGCGCAGGCGGCCCGCCCATCCGCACGCCCCACGGCTGGCTGATTCTCTACCACGGCGTGGACGAGCAGCACGTCTACCGCCTGGGCGCGGCCCTGCTGGACCTGGAGGACCCCGCCTTCGTCATCTCACGTCCCGACGAGCCCATCCTGGAGCCGGAGGAGCGCTGGGAGCGCAAGGGGGATGTGCCCAACGTGGTCTTCACCTGCGCCAACGTGGTGCTCGACGACACCCTCTACGTCTTCTACGGCGGCGCCGACCGCGTGATGGCCGTGGCCACCTGCTCCTTCTCGGCGCTGCTGGACTTCCTGCTGAAGCACCGCGAGCGGTAACACAGCAACGCCTTCCCGCCTTGGGGCCGTGGGCGAAGGGGCGGACGTTCCCCCTTCTCCCACGAATCCAGGCGCTTTTCTCCTCACTCAGGCGTAAAGGAACATGGCCAGTTTCGCGCGGTATTCCTGGGTTACCGGATGGTCATCCCCAAGCGTCTCGAAAATGCTCAACATCGCACGGCGCGCCGCTCCCTCCTTGTACGTGCGGTCGCGGCGAACGATTTCGAGGAACTCGTCCAGCGCTTCGGTGTACCGCTCCTGGGTCGCCAGCAGGCTGGCCAGGCTGTAACGGGCGTCCAAGTCGTCCGGGTTTTCCGCGAGGCGCTGGCGGCAAGTCGCTTCGTCCGGACAGCCAGCCGCAGCCCGCTGAAACTCCACCTGAGCCACCAGACGCCGCGCGTCTGAACCCTCCGGCGCCCCCTCTGGGACACGCCGGAGGAGCGCTTCAGCCTCGTCTGGCCGGTTTTGGGCCAGCAATACCCGCCCGAGAGCAACAACGGCCCCCCAGTGGTCCGGGTCCAGCTCGAGGGCGGCCCGATAGGCCGCTTCAGCCTGTTCGAGCAACCCTTGAGATTCCAAGCGCTGGCCCTCAGCGTATTTGTCGTCGGCGGGCGATGGGAGCAAATTGTCAATGAACCGCTTTACCATTGCCTTGGGTTGAGCGCCCACAAATTCGCCCACGACACGTCCGTTGAGAAAGGCTTTCACGGCCGGAATGCCTTGGACGCCGTAGCGCATGGCCAGGTTGGGGTTCTCATCCGTGTTCACCTTCGCCAGAATAAAGCGCCCGCCGTATTCCTCGGCCAGTTGCTCCAAAATTGGCCCCAACATGCGGCAGGGACCACACCAAGGAGCCCAGAAATCTACCACCACAAGCACGTCGTGCGATTGGGCGAGAACGTCCTGCGCAAACGTGTGTTCGTTCACTTCGACGACGTAAGGCGACGTACCCATTGTTGCCCTCCTCTAATACCAATTGCGTTTGGTAACGTCTCCTGCTCACAGAAGTCGTGCGGCGCCGCCATCCCGCCCACCCAAAAGGGTGTAGGGGCGCAGCGTTGGCT
>WFWG01000109.1 GCA_015491235.1 Ardenticatenaceae bacterium | reverse complement strand
GTAGTAACTCAGGTAATAGGGGTACGTCTGCACCGTTCCTGCCGCCTGCGCCAGCAGAAGCGCGCCCGCCAGCGAGGGGGCGGTCCGCGGCCGGCGCTGCCGCAGCGCCTCCAGCACAGCCCACCACCCCAACGCGGCCACCAGGGCCAATGGCGGAAAGGCTGGCAGGAGGTAGCGGTCGAACTTCTTGGCGCCCCAGGTCATCAGAGTGGCGAAGGCCAGCGAAGCCAGCAGCAACCACGCCGTCGCCGTGCGCACCCGTGTGGCGTCGAAGGGCGCCCATCGTTTCCTCCACGCCAGGAGGGTCAACCCCAGCCCCAACAACACAACGGGCGTCTCGCGCCAGAGGTAGTTGACCGGGTAGAAGAGCCAGCCGGGGTCTCCTTCGTAAATGCGCCCCATGAAAAACGTGGGGTTGAGGTGTCCCGCTTGGGCGTAGGTGGTGGCCGTTCCCAGCACGCGGGCCACGCTCTGCCAGGGGGCCACCCACAAGGCCGGCCAGAGGGCCACGGCGACGGCCACCCCCACCGCCCCCCAGGCGAGCCCCAGGATTCCAGCGCGGCGAAGAGCCAGCCCAGGCGAACGGTGCTGGCGATGGGCGTGCCAGAGCACCGCCAGTCCCACCACTGGAACCAGGAACAACCCGGGTGACTTGGTCAACCAAGCCAGTCCGGCCAGCGCGCCGGAGGCCACCAGGTCGCGCCCGCGTTGGCCGTCGAGGAGATATGCCAGCAGCGCCGTCAACGAGGCCAGCACGAAGGCGGAGAGGAGCGCGTCCAGGTGCAGGAGGCGTGAAAGCCCCACGTGAAACGGTGAGAGGGCCACCAGGCTTAGCCCCAGCGCGGCCGGGCCGTCGCCCAGCACGCGGCGCGCGTAGAAGAACGCCAGGAGCAGGGCTCCGGCCACGAGGGAGACGACGAACAGGCGGCCAGCGACCAGGAGATCAAGCGGGTTGTAGCCCTGCTGGCGCAGGAACGGCTCGATTTCCTCGTACTTCCACCCGAAGTATCCAGGGGCCTCGCGCACGTAGGAGGGATACCGCGCCAGGAAGCCGAGCGTGCCCGCCCACATGACCGTCACCCCGGGATGCTCGCGCTGGAACGTGTTGGCAAAGTCTCCGTGGGCCAGCGCGTAGTAAAAGTTGGCCGAGCGGGCTAACCACTTGCGCTCGTCGGGGGTGACGAACTGGCCGAGCCGCGGCAGGCGCGGCGCCAGGAGCAGAATCAGCAAGGCCAGCGCCAGCAGGCGCGCGCGTGGGAGCTTCATGGTGGCTCAATCGTGATTTTCGTCAACTCGACGAAGTTCCCCAACGGCTGGTCGTCGGGGGTAAAGACCTCCAAGCGATATCCCTTTTCTCGTTGATACATGCCTGTAATGAGGGGATAGGTGCCCGGCTTGGCGTCCGGGAAAAGGGGGATGCGGTAACGGTCCACCACCAATTCGTTAACCTGCCACTTGGAAGTGGGAAACTTGTCGCAGCCGGGCTCTCCGTCCCGCTGGCCGTAAATCGCGCCCGCCTCGAAGTCAATAATCTGGTTGAAGACGCTGAAGCGCTCGAACAGGTTCTCCGTCGTGGTCCAGTAGAGCGTCAGGTTGATGGTCTCCCCCGGACGAGCGGTCGTGCGATCAATGCTGTAGCCCTTCAGCCAAATGCTCTCCCCCAGGCGCAGATTGAGCGAGTGCTGGATGACAGGCAAAACCGTGGGCTCGTCCAGCGGGAAGTCGGGGGCAGAAAGGGTGTTGTCGAAGAAATCCTCGTAGTCCTCGACGTAGAAGGTTTGGGGTTCGATGGGCTCATCAGTCTTGCGGTAAATCTCCATGCGCGGCTGGCCGTTGATGATGACCGTGCCAAAAAGCTGATACTCGCTTTGCAGTTTCTGGTGCAACTGGCGACGCTCCTCGTCGCCCTCTGGCTCCAGATTGTCAATGAAGAAGAAAGCCGTGTGGTGGCGCAAGCAGCGCTCTTGTCCCCGCGTGTACCAGTCTGGCACCCACGCCTCTTTCTCGTTGGTCTCGTAAATGTCGTTCAGCACGCCCTGGGCGTAGAGGGCCCCCACCACCTTCCAGCCGTTGCGCAGCGGAAAGCCGAACAGGGCCTTGTCGTCGGGCTCGTCGTAGACCACCCAGAAGCCAGGAGGGCGGTTTTCCTTCCAGGTGCGCAGAATTTCCACCCGGTTGTAGACGAAGTAGAAATACTCGTAGGCGCCGAGGACGGCCACAGCCAGCGCGGTCCCCCCCAATGCTAACGCCGTAGCGCGGGGCGCGCCGAGGCGTTCCCGCAAGGCGGTGAAGGTTCGCTGCAACACGTACCCGTTGAGGAGCGCCCAGGGCATGAAGAAGACGTACACGTGGGAGCGGGGCTTGCGGGTTAAGAAGAAGGCCAACAGCAAGGGCACCCCGAACCAGATCCAGAGCAGGCGCTCCTCGGGGCTCATGCGCGGCACAATCCACATCAGGGCCAAAGCAACGGCGAAGAGGAGAACGGTGTAATCGCGGCCACTCACAGTGAGCCACGATGGGTTGAGGGAGACGAGCAGTACGCTGGCCACCAGGAGCAGGGCGGGCACCAGAGCCCGCTCCCCCCAGCCGCGCCGACAAGCGAGCACGTAGCCGGCGGCCACAAGGGCGATCATCAGCACGACGTAATAGGTGGAACTGTAAACCGTGGTGCGCAGGAAGAAGTCGGCCAGGTTGTTGTAGGGAAACTGGCCCCCGATGCGCCGTTCGGCCAAATAGGCGTAGGTGGCAGCAAAGTTGGGGTGGAGCACGAAGGGGACGTAAAAGAGAGCCAGCAGTCCCCCTCCTGTCAACAGGGCCGGAACGAGTTGGCGGACGAGGCGGGCAAGGGGTTCCCGTGCCAGGAGGAGCACGCCCAGCAGAAAGGCCGCGGGAAGGGCCACTATGACAGCCTCGTAGTGGGAGAGTGCGCCTGTGGCCAGAATGATGGCGGCCAGAAGCCAGTAACGCGCGCGTTCCTCGGCCAAGCACGTGGTGCGGTACACGATGAGCACTGTCAACACGCTGGTGAGGAAGACCACGCTCTGGTACTGGACGATGCGCGAGAAGCCGATGAAATACCCGTCAAGGGCCAGGAGGAGGGCCGCCGTCCAGCCTGTAATGGGCCCCAACAGGCGCCAGCCCAGCAGAAACGTGGCGAAGATGGCGGCGATGTTGGCAAGCGAAAAGGGCAGGCGTGCGGCCGCCTCGTTCAGGCGGCCGGTGAGGGCGTAGACGTTGGTGGGCAACAAAATTTCAGTGGGGCCCTTCTTGTGGATGAGCAGCACCTCCTCATACCCCTGGAGGACGCCGGCTGCCCGCAGTGCTGCTCGTGCCTCGTCACCCTGGAACTCCGAGTAGCCCAAGGAAGTCAAACGAAAGAAGGCACTGACGAGGAAAAGGAACACCAGCCCGGCCAGCAACCAGCGGCGGTCAACCGTATGCCAGAGTGTGGGCCAGGCGTCCGTTTCATCGGGCGGAGTGAGGGGGGGGCGCTCGCGCCGCCAAACCAGCGCCAACATGCCCAGCGTGAGCGCGCTGTACGCCAGCACGACCTGCCACGCGCGCAAGCCGCCGGGCAGGTAGCTGAGCAAGAGAGTTACGAGCACGGCCACGCCGTAGCCAGCGGCCACGCTGTAGAGGAGGTGTTCCCCCAGATCAGGGCGATTCTCGCCGCCACCGACAAGCAATTCCACGAGCAGCAGGCCGGGAACCCAGGCTGTCACGATCAGCACGGCCAGTGATTTTAGCGTCAGCGGTACCGGGACGGCAATTATGACATAAGCGCTCACCAAAAGGCCAACAATGCCTGCTGCGAAAGCGCCTCGTCTCATGAGCATCGCTCTCAACATACCGAATTGAAGGTGTTTCCTGCCCCAAAAGGGTGGGCGGAAAGGTGTCTTCCCGTTTCCAGCGGCGAGTAATGGTAACACAGGGTCCAGTGGCAGGCAAATGGTCCTCTCGTCCGAAGGTGCGGCGCACTCCCGACGTGCGCCGCACCTTGATGCCTCTTCCCGAATTCGAGAGCGGTGCCCCGGCACTGCTTTCCGAACATAAATTCGTGGTATATTCCTGCCGTCCGACTTTTCCCAAAGGGAGGTGCAAACGGCGTCCATTTGGCAAACAGAGCAAAATCCCATATTATAGGCGGAGCGCCTTCCCATGAGGGGGAGCGTAGGAACATGGCAAGAAAGAGACCGGACTTGACCACGATAGTTCCACGTAAGGGGGTGCACATAGGGCTTTCAATGTGGTCAAGTTCCCTTTCCACCGCCCACATGAACGGTCCACCGTGAAGAAAATACAACAGGCGCGGGAGCCGTAGAGCACAACGGTTCGGCGTATCCTTTGGGGGCAGTCTTTGCGCTTCACGGCTTTGTGATAAAATAGGCCGGATGTCGGACTGGCGTGGGACCTTTCATTACTTCCGCCGACGCATGAGAGCATGGGAAAGGAGGAACACAGAATGCGGCGGCTCATCCCGTTCGTGCGCGTCGTGGATGCCATCTCTGAACGCCTCGGGGCCCTGGCGATGTACATTACTATTGTCACCATCGTCATTGGGTTTTACAACGTCGTAGCCCGGTATGCGGGGCGGTTCCTCGAAGTGAAACTTTCCTCCAACTTTTTCATCGAACTTCAGTGGTATCTCTACTCCCTCGTGTTCTTCCTTGGCTTTGCCTACATAATGAAACACGGCATCAACGTGCGAGTGGACTTCTTCTACGGCCGGTGGAGCGACAAGCGCAAGGCCATGCTGGACTTTTGGGGGCACTTGTTTTTGCTCATCCCCTTTCTTATCCTCGCCCTGTATGTCACAGTTGATCCGGTGCTCAGGTCCTGGGGGCGCCTGCCCAACGGCAAGTGGGGCCCTTGGGAGATGTCGCCCGACCCCAGCGGCCTACCCCGGGCCCCCATTAAAAGCATGATTCTGGTGGCTTTCGGCATGTTGCTCCTGCAAACCATTGCTGAACTCATCAAGATGGCGGCTGTCATCTGGAACCGCCAGGACGTTCTGCAAGAAGTCAAGCCGTACATCATCGAAGAGATCGAACGCGAAGAACCGCTGCGCATCGAATGAGTGCCCGACCTCGTTCCATCTCCGTTGCAAAAGGAGGAGAATAATGGAGTACGGTTGGCTGGCCTTGGCCATGTTCATCCCCTTCACGATTCTGCTCGTGTACGGATATCCGGTCGCCTTTTGCTTTGCTGGCACAGCCTCCATGTTCGTTATTATTGGCCTGTTGATGGGCACGTTTGACATGAACCTGTTGCGGTTGTTGCCAAACCGCTGGTTCGGCACGATGTCCAACTTCACCCTGTTGGCCATTATTTACTTCGTCTTCATGGGGGCCGTTTTCGAGAAGTCAGGACTAGCGGAGATGTTATTGGAGACCATTGGGCTCCTCTTGGGGCCCCTACGCGGCGGCTTGGCGCTGGCCGTGATTGTGGTGGGCACGCTGCTAGCAGCAGCCACAGGTGTGGTGGCCGCCACGGTCATCGTAATGGGGCTGCTTTCCCTGCCAGTAATGATTCGCTACGGCTATGACCACAAGCTGGCCACCGGTGTGATCGCTGCTTCCGGCACGATGGCCCAGCTCCTGCCCCCCAGCCTGGTGCTCGTCGTGTTGGCCGACCAGATTGGCGTCTCGGTGGGTGACCTCTTCTTGGGAGCGCTGGTGCCGGGCATTATTCTTTCGGGTCTTTACATGCTCTACGTCATCTACGTGGCCATTACGCGGCCCACAGCCGCTCCCGCCCTCCCGCCGGAAGCCCGCACGCTGAAGGGGTGGGCGCTCATGCGCCGGGTGATGGTGGCCCTTGTGCCCCCTGTGCTGCTCATCTTCGCGGTGCTGGGTAGCATTTTCTTCGGCATCGCCACGCCCACGGAGGCCGGTGCCGTGGGCTCGATTGGCGCGTGCGTTCTGGCCGCCATGAACCGGCGCCTCAACTGGAAGCTCATCAAAGACGCCGCCCGCTCGACGGCCAACATCACGGCCTTGGTCATCATGATCCTCTTCTGCTCCACCTTCTTCGGCCTGGTCTTCGACGGCCTGGGCGGACAGCGCTATGTCACACAGTTGCTCACGAACCTGCCGGGCGGGTACTGGGGGTTCATCATCGTGGCCAACATCGCGGTCTTCCTGCTGGGCATCAACCTGGAGTTCCTGGAAATCAGCTTCATCGTGATGCCCCTCTTCGTGCCGGCCGCCCGGGCGCTGGGCATTGACCTGGTGTGGTTCGGCGTGATGATGGCCATCAACTTGAACATGGCCTTCATCTCGCCCCCGGTGGGCTTCTCCCTCTTCTACCTGCAGAGCGTGGCGCCGAAGGAGGTACAAACTATTGACATCCACAAGGGAGCTATTCCGTTCATGGTGCTGCAAGGCGTGGCGCTTATCGTCGTTATCCTCTTTCCTCAGACAGTACAGTGGCTGGTGCAACTTTCGGCCGGATGATGGGGCAAACAAGCCCGAAGGCGCGGCACTTCACTTTGGAAGGGTTGCGCTTCACCGACGCAAAAGGGCGGGTGCTCGTCAGCACCCGCCCTTTTTGCTCATGGCAAGTCGCGTGGGACTAGCTAGGGACTGGCTAGGCTAGCCTTGCGTTCGCAACTGGGAGTAGTAGCGCGCGAAGCTGGCCTCGTTGAGGCTGTGCCAGGAGTAGACTTGGTCACGGAAGGCCTTCCACTGCTCGAAGATGGACTTGAAGTCGGCGTCCTGCGCGGCCAGTTCGTCGAAGAGCTCGAACGCCGCTTCCTCAGCAGCCTTCAGAATCTCGTCGCTGTAGGGGCGCAACTCAATGCCGGCCTGGAGCAAGCGCTGGAGGGCCTCACCGTTGCGGGCGTCGTAGCGAGCCAGCATGGTCATGTTGGCCTGGTAGGCGGCCGTCCTGATGACCTCCTGATACTCCTCGGGCAACTTGTTCCACTCGTCCAGGTTGATCTGCACTTCCAGCGAGGGGCCGGGCTCCCACCAGCCGGGGTAGTAGTAAAACTTGGTGGCCTTGTGCAGGCCCAGCTTTTCGTCGTCGTAGGGGCCCACCCACTCGGCCGCGTCAATGGCGCCCGTCTGCAACGCCTGGAAGATCTCACCGCCCGGCAGCACTTGGACGAGCACGCCCAGCTTGCTCATCACCTTGCCGCCCAGGCCGGGAATGCGCATCTTCAGGCCTTGCAGGTCCTTCACCGTCTCGATCTCCTTGCGGAACCAGCCGCCCATCTGGACGCCCGTGTTGCCGGCCGGGAACTGAATCACGTTGAACTTTTCCCTGTAAAACTCCTGGAGCAATTCCAGGCCGCCGCCCTCGTAGAACCAAGCGTTCTGTTGCTGCGCTGTCAGGCCAAAGGGGAGCGCGGTGCCGAAAGCCATCGCGGGAGTCTTGCCGATGTAGTAGTAAGAAGCGGTGTGTCCCACGGGCACGGCGCCCTGAACAACCACGTCGAGCACCTGCAAACCTGGGGCCAACTCGCCAGCGGCACGGGGGGTGATCTTGAACTTGCCGTTCGTCATGGCCGCCACGCGCTCGGCGAAGACCTGCGCACCACCAAAAATGGTGTCCAAACCAAGGGGCCAACTCGTGGCCATCTGCCACTCGATCTCCGGCAACCCCTTCTCGGCCTGGATGACTTCCGTCAACTCCTTCTCTTTTTCCTCCATGGGGGTCGCCACGGCTCCTGTCTCCGTCGGCGTTGCCTGTTGGCGACACCCCGCCAAACCAACCGCCACCACACCTGCAGCCGTTCCCTGAGCAGCCAGCTTCAAAAAGTCTCGTCGGTTCATTCTTTCCCCTCCCTTGGACTTTTGTGAATGCCTCGCCGCTTGCTGCCCATTATACAACGTCCTGTCAACCTTGACAAACGAATCGGTTCCTGCTATTATAGAACGCACAAAAGAGAGCACAGAACGGCGATGAACCGGAAGAGTAGCGCCTGAGCGCGCGCCAGAGAGGTGGACCTTCACCCTGTTGGGTGATGTGCTGAAAGTCCACTCGCAAGCGGCAGGCGTGAATGGGCCGGGGAGCTGCCGTCCCGAACAGCCAGAAGTAGGGCTCAGTAGGGGCGGCCGGAGGCGCCACCGTTATCTGGGCGAGGGTATCGGCTTCTGGCCGGGATGGGCCGGCAAAGAGGCCCGTACCTGCAACGAGTGGGGCTGGCACATTCAAACGCGCTCACGGGCGCGTTTTTTGTTTTGGTAGCCGCCAGCCCAACTGGGGTGGCACCGCGGGAGGCGCAGCAGCGCTCTCGTCCCCAACGGGGATGAGGGCGCTTTTTTGTTGTTCACTCCAACCAAATGCAGGAGAAACGCAAATGTGCGCTTTTGCTCTTTCAACCACCCGCAACCGTGAGAACTTGATAACCCGCGCGCAGTTTTACGAACTCGCGGCGGGGGCGCGCACCGTTCCCGTCTTCCGGGAGTTGGCCGCCGACCTGGAGACGCCCGTCTCCGTCTACCTGAAACTGCGCGGCCGTGGCCCCAGCTTTCTGCTGGAAAGCGCCGAGAAGGCCGAGCAGGTGGGACGCTACTCCATCATCGGGTGTCTGCCACGGGGACAGATTGTGGTGCAGGGCCGGCAGGTCACCGTTGCCGAAAACGGAACCGCGCGCACCTTCCAACTGGAACCCGGTCAGGACCCGCTCCACGTCCTCGAAGCGGAGCTAGCCCGGTACCAACCCGTGGCCCCGGTGCATCGGCTGGTGCGGGACGTGCCCCGCTTCTTCGGCGGCCTCGTCGGGTACCTGGCCTATGATCTGGTGCGCTTCTTCGAGCGCTTGCCCTCCGTGACCCAGGACACGCTGCGCGCGCCGGACGTGAACATGCTGGTCGCCGACACCTTGGTGATCTTCGACCACTTCAAGCACCGCGTGTTGTTGTGTGCCAACGCGCACCTGCCGGCGGGGCGAGACCCCGACGAGGCGTTCGAGGAAGCCGTCCAGCGCCTGGACGAACTGGAGTCGCTCGTCCGTGGTCCCTTGCCTGCGCCACCATCCCCGCCGAAAGGCACGACGGGGTCTCCGCGCTTCTCCATGACGCGCGCCCAGTACGAAGAAGCCGTCGTGCGGGCCAAGGCCCACATCGCGGCCGGGGACATTTTCCAGGTGGTCCTCTCCCAGCGCATGGAGGTGCCCACGCGAGCTGACCCCTTTGAAATCTACCGGACCTTGCGGCGGCTCAACCCGTCGCCCTACATGTTCTTCTTGGACCTGGGCGGCGAGCCGCCCCTGTTCCTCGTCGGCTCCTCGCCCGAGATGCTCGTGCGACTCCAGGGCCGCACGGCCGAGACGCGCCCCATCGCTGGCACGCGCCCGCGCGGGCACGACGAGGACGAAGACCGCCGCCTGGAGGCCGAACTGCTGGCCGACCCCAAGGAGCGGGCCGAGCACGTCATGCTGGTGGACCTGGGGCGCAACGACCTGGGGCGGGTGTGCACCTTCGGCTCAGTGCACGTGCCCGACTTTTTCACCGTGGAGCGTTACTCCCACGTCATGCACATCGTCAGCCGCGTGGTGGGCGAACTGCGGGAGGGGCTGGACGCCTTCGACCTCATCCGGGCCACCTTCCCGGCAGGCACGGTGAGCGGCGCGCCCAAGGTGCGGGCCATGGAAATCATCGAAGAGCTGGAACCCGTGCGCCGTGGCCCCTACGCGGGCGCCGTGGGCTACTTCGGCTTCAACGGCAACATGGACACGTGCATCACCATCCGCACCGTCATTGTGCGGGGCGACACAGCCTACATCCAGGCCGGCGCGGGCATCGTGGCCGACAGCGACCCGGCCCGCGAGTACGAGGAGTGCGCCAACAAAGCGGCTGCGCTGGCACTATCGGTGAACGGCTCTTGATAGCAGGAGTTACGCGGTTGCCTTGGGCAGAAGGTTTTGCTCAGCCATGTTCCGGGGGTGCAGGGGGTGGAACCCCCTGCCG
>WFWG01000108.1 GCA_015491235.1 Ardenticatenaceae bacterium | reverse complement strand
TGCCTGTGCTGCCCATTGCTACCAGCTTGCTGGCGACGGCCTGGTACAACTGGGCTCGTTTTGGGAACCCGTTCGTCACCGGCTACCTGGAGAGCGAGGCGTTCACGGCGATCTGGTGGCAGGGCATCGTCGGCCAGCTCGTGAGCCCCGGGCGGGGGCTCCTCTGGTACGCGCCGTGGGCGGTGACGGCCATTTGGGGGGTGAGGCGTGCCTGGCGCTTCCGGCCAGCCAGCACTTTTGCTGCGCTGAGCGCCGTGGCCGCTTACGTGCTCCTCTACGGCAAGTGGTACATGTGGCACGGCGGCTTCGCGTGGGGGCCGCGCTTTCTGGTTCCCGTGTTGCCCTTGCTGGCGTGGAGCGTAGCCCCGGCCGCCGCCACACGCCCCCGACCTTTCGCCCTCCTGGTGGGCGGGGGCATCGCTGCCAACCTGGTCGGGGTGGCGTGGGACTTCGACCTGCATCAGGCCGCGCTCATGCAGACCGGTCTTCCCCTGTTCGACCCGCGCACCTTTTTCGACCCACAATACGCCCAGATTCCCGGCCTGCTTCGGCTGGGCCGCTTGGACAATCTGGACGTGGCCTGGATGGTCGAGGGGCGCCTGCTCTTGCCGTTGGCCGGGGCTGCCTGGGGGCTGGCGCTGGTCGGGCTGGTAGGGGGTGCGTGGAGCACGCGCCCGTCAAAGGGTCGGTTGAGCCCGACGCTGCTGGCGGCGCTGAGCCTTCTGCTGACAGGGGTGCTTCTCGTGGAGGCCCGCCGGTTCTCTTCCCCCGCCTATCAAGCTGTGACCGCCCGCTTGACAGCCGAGGCTGGCGCGGAAGTCATGATCTGGCACGATGACCCGCCCGGCACGGAGCGGTTGCTGAACCTCTACAAGGGACGCGCCCTCATCCTGGGAGCCAACGAGACCAACTCGACGCCGTCAGCAGAAGTGGCCGATTTGCTGGCCCGCCTGGCAACCCGTCCGGCTCCCGTGTGGGTGGTGACCGACGGCCCGGGCCGGCCGGAGAACGCCCTTGACCGGCTGGCGGGCGCCTCGCGCGGCCTGGTGGAGGAGGAAACCGTCGGCCACCTGCGCGTGGCCTATTATTTCGACACCTCCGCCTGGCAGCCGCAGCCGGTGGGGGCAACACTCGGCCTCGGCGGGACAAGCACCGTCCGGCTGGTGAGCGCCGACATCACGCCAGTCTCGACGCCGGGGGGCATTGTGGCCGTGCGGCTGGCCTGGCGGGCGGTGCGCCCGCCGCCCGAGGATTACCAAGTCTTCCTCCACGTGCTCGCCCCTGACGGCCAGCGCGTGGCCCAGCACGATGGACCGCCCCAAAACGGGCTGGCACCCACCTCGACCTGGCAGCCCGGTCAAGTCTACCAGGACGTCCACGCCGTGCGACTCCCGCCGGACACACCGCCGGGAGCGTACGCGCTGGTGGTGGGCATGTACCGCCTGAGCGATTTGACACGCCTGCGCGCGCCGGACGGGCGGGACGCATTCGAGGTCGGAAGCGTGGAGGTGAGAAGGAGCCAGAGTCATGATTGAGGACATGATGACCCAACACGTGAGCGCGGTGCGCGAATTCCTGGCGTCTGGCCAACTGGAGCGGCTGAGCCATTACCTCACACGCCTGCACCCGGCCGACGTGGCGGAGATTTTGGCCGAACTGGACGAGCCACAAGACCGCTTGAGCGTCTTTCGGCTGCTGCACGACGAGTTGGCCGGAGAAGTGCTGAGCGAACTGGAGCCTGACATCGCCCATGACCTCATGGGGCGCATGGCGCCCGAGCGAGTGGCCGACATCCTGGAGGAGATTTCCACCGACGATGCGGCCGAGCTGCTGGAGGACTTGCCCAGCAGCGTGCGCGAGGAACTTATCACCCTCATGGAGCCGGAAGAGGCGGCCGACGTGCGCGAGCTCCTGGCCTACCCCGAGGAAAGCGCCGGCCGCATCATGACTCAGGAGGTGGTCCGGCTCCGCCGCCGCTGGACGGTCGAGGAGACGCTCGACTATCTGCGCCGGCTGGACAACGGAGCCGAGACCATCTATTACCTGTACGTGGTGGACGACGAGAACCACCTGGTGGGCGTCGTGCCCCTGCGCACTCTGGTCACGTCACCGCCCGACGCCACAATTGGTCAAATCATGACGCCCAACGTCATCAGCGTGCGGGTGGACGACGACCAGGAATACGTGGCCGAACTGGTTTCCAAGTACAACTTTCTGGCCGTCCCCGTCGTAGACGAGGAGAATCACCTTGTGGGCATCGTCACCGTGGACGACATTGTGGACGTGTTGGAAGAAGAGGCCACGGAGGACATCCACCGCCTGGGCGGGTCTGAACCCCTTGACATGCCCTACTTTGCCACCACCGTCCCCTCCATCATTCGCAAGCGCATTGGGTGGTTGCTGCTGCTCTTCGTAGGCGGCACGCTCACGGGGAGTGTCATTCGCCACTTTGCTGGCATTGCCGACCAGTTTGCCGCGCTCAACATCTTTGTGCCACTGCTCATCGGCACCGGCGGCAACGCTGGCTCACAAACGGTGGCGACCATCATTCGCGCCTTGGCGCTGGGGGAAATTCGCTTCCGGGAGGTGTTCCGCGTCATGTCGCGGGAGGCAACGATCGGCCTGAGCATCGGCCTGGTGTTGGGCGCCATCGGCTTCTGGCGGGCGATTCTCTGGCACACTGGCCCGCACATCGCGCTGGTGGTGGCCCTCTCATTGCCCTTCATCACCATCTGGGCCAGCTTGATCGGAGCGCTCATCCCGATAGCCGCCAACCGCTTGGGCATTGACCCGGCGGTCATCTCCGGCCCGCTCATTGCCACCCTGGTGGACGCCACTGGCCTGACCATCTACTTTACGATCGCCACCCTCGTGCTGCTTTAGAGTTGAGGGCAGACGCCGCGCAACTCGGCAGCTTCGGCCACGCGCTGAATGGCCAGGATCGTGGCAGCGGTGCGCATGTCCAAGTCCCGCTCCTCGGCCACACGCCAGCAGTCCTCGAACGCCGCGACCAGAATTCGCTCCAGGCGCCTCAAAATTTCCTCTTCGCTCCAGAAGAAGAGGTGGAGGCCCTGAACCCACTCGAAGTAGGAGACGGTTACGCCGCCCGCGTTGCAGAGGATGTCCGGGATGATGAAGATGCCCCGCCTTCTCAGGATCTCGTCGGCCTCCAAGGTGGTAGGGCCGTTGGCCCCCTCGGCCACGATGCGGGCGCGAATGTCCTCCGCGTTCTCGGCGGTGATCTGGTTCTCGAGCGCAGCCGGGATGAGCACCTCACACTCCAAGGTCAGCAACGTCTCGTTGGAAATGCGCTCGCCATCGGGCCAGGTGGTGACCGTACCCGCTTCGGCCACGTGCTCGATAAGGGCCGGAATGTCCAGGCCGTTCGGGTTGAAAATGCCGCCGTGCACGTCGCTCACCGCGATGACATTGGCGCCCTGTGCGTACATGGCCAGCGCCGCGTTGGAGCCCACGTTGCCGAACCCCTGGACGACCACGCGCGCGCCCTCGATGGGAATGCTCAGCTTGCGCATGGCCTGTCGTGTCACGTACATCACGCCCACGCCGGTGGCCTGGTTGCGCCCCAGCGAGCCCCCCACGCTCACCGGCTTCCCCGTGACCACAGCCGGCACGGCGTGGCCCTGGTGCATGGAGTAGGTGTCCATCAGCCAGGCCATCGTCTGCGGGTTGGTGCCCATGTCCGGGGCCGGAATGTCCGAGTCGGGGCCAATGAGCAGGCTAATTTCCGAGGTGAAACGCCGGGTGAGATTTTCCAGCTCGGCTGACGAGAGTTCGTGGGGGTTGACCACCACGCCCCCCTTGCCGCCGCCGTAGGGGATGTTGACCAGCGCGCACTTCCACGTCATCCACATGGCCAGGGCGCGCACCTCGTCCAGCGTTACGCTCTGGTGGTAGCGGATGCCCCCCTTGGTGGGGCCGCGCACAGTGTTGTGGTGAACACGGTAGCCGGTGAAAATGCGCACGCGGCCGTCGTCCATTTCCACGGGAAAATTGACAATCAATTCGCGTTTGGGGTATCGCAGGTACTCCACCAGGTGAGCGTCCAAGTCGAGGTGTCGAACAGCTTGATCGTACTGGGCCTGAGCCAGATGCCAGGGGTTGTGCTCCACGCTGTCCTCCTTACTCCGCCGCCTGTCCCAGATACGCCTTGATGACTCGCGGGTCGCGCCGAATTTCGTCTGGCGACCCCTCGGCAATCTTCACGCCGAAGTCGAGCACCACAACCCGGTCGGCGATGTCCATCACCAGTCCCATGTCGTGCTCCACCAGAATGATGGTGGTGCCCTTCAACTCGTGAACGTCCAGAATGAAGCGGGCCATGTCCTCTTTCTCCTCGACGTTCATGCCGGCCATCGGCTCGTCGAGGAGCAACACGTCCGGTTCCAAAGCCAGGGCGCGCCCCAACTCGACGCGCTTGCGCAGGCCATAAGGCAGCGTTCCCACGATGTGCTTGCGCACCGACTGCAACTCCAGGAAGTCAATGATTTCCTCGACAATGCGGCGGTGCTCGATCTCCTCGCGGTGGGCCGGGCCGAAGTAAAGGGCATCGGCCAGAGAATTGTGCTTCATGTGGATGTGGCGGGCTGCCATCAGGTTGTCCAGCGTAGACATGCCGGTATAGAGGGCAATGTTCTGAAACGTGCGGGCAATGCCCAAGGCCGCAATGCGGTAAGGCGGAAGGCGCGTGAGGTCGTGTCCTTTGAACCAGATGTGGCCGCGCTCGGGCCGGTAGAACCCGTTGATGGTGTTGAGCACGGAAGTCTTTCCGGCGCCGTTGGGGCCGATGAGGGCCAAAATTTCCCCACGGTGAACGTCGAACGTCACATCGTTGAGGGCCATGACGCCCCCGAAGCGGAGGAAGATATTTTCGGCGCGGAGCAAAGGCGTGGAATCGGTCATCTTCTGGCGAATTCCCCTTTCAAGTGACAGTCACTGCGCGTTCCCCTTCAGCCAAACGTTTGGGCGAGAATCTATGTGGCCGAGCGCCCGAGCACGAGGCCACGCTTGCGTCGGCTTGTGGGAACTGGAAAAATTGAGTACACTATTGCTACCAGACGCCATTTCTGGACCACTGGTATTCGCTCACCGAGCGAGACCCGAGGGAAGCCAGCCAAACAAGAATCGCAATGTCAGCCGCGACACGCCCTCTTTTCAAACACTTCAGCCCTCACAACAGGGGCCTGTGGCGTTGAGAGTGCTTTCATTCTACAAGTTCCTGGCCGAGTGTCAAAGGGAGCCTTTCGCAGCGATGGTTCCTCGCTGTTCCAACAAGTGGTCGTCGGGAGAGGACAACGACCGTCCAAATTCTGCGTGAAGGGAGTAGCGCCATGTTAGACCGCCAGGCCCTTCTCAGGTTGAGTCAGTTTCGCCGTTCTGACCGCCCCGTCGTGACTCTGTACCTCAAAATTGATCGCACCTCCTCTGAGCCCAAACACGTCATCCGCCTGAAGAACTTGCTGGCCGAAGCCGAAGCCCAGCGTTCAAAGTTTAACGCTGTCTGGGAGGAGGTACAGCGTGACTTGGAGCGCGTCAGCGCCTACGTGCGCGACGCCTACGCCCAGGGGGCTCAGCACCTGGCTGTGTTCGCCTGCGGGGATGAGCTGTTCGAGGCCTTCTCGCTCCCTTACGAACTGCCCACTGCGCTCCACCTGGAGTCCATTCCGGTTCTGCGCCCCCTCTTCCGCCAGCTTCAACGGTACGAGCGCTACGCCGCCGTGCTGGTCACGCAGCGGTTGGGCCGCGTTTTCTTCGTGACCCCCGACGCCGTCGAAGAAGTCGTCGCCTTCGAGGACGAAATTCCACCCCGCCACGATCAGGGCGGATGGGCCCAGGCCCGCCTCCAGCGCCATCACGACGAGGCCGTTTACCAGCACTTGAAGCGCGTGGCCGACGTGGTCTTCGAGCTGTTTCAGGCGCGAGGGTTCAGCGGCCTGGTGATGTTTGGCACTGAGGAAATCACCAGCGCCCTGCGGGAGTTGTTGCACCCCTACGTCCAAGACCGTGTAATCGCCACAACTCCTATGGACATTACCGCCACGACAAAGGACGTAGGACAGACGACCCTCTCCCTCGCCCGAGAAAGGCGCCGCGAGCGGCAGCGGGAACTCCTAGAGTTGTTCGAGAGCGAAGTGCACCGTCAAGGTGGCCGAGCAGTGGGCGGCTTCAAGAACGTCATTGCCGCCGTCCAGGAAGGACGTGTGCAGGTGCTGCTCGTCAACGAGACGTGCGACGTTACGGGCGGGCGGTGCCAGCAGTGCGGGGCCCTCACCACGGCCACGTCGGGAGAGTGCGATTATTGTGGCGGCCAGGTGGAACCCCTGCGCGACGGACTGGAGCCCGTAGTGGCTGGCGCCTTCCAGCAAGGCGCCGACGTCCTTTTCCTCTCGGGTCGCTCGGAACAGGCCCGTCTGGAACCCTTTGAAGGAATCGGGGCCATCCTGCGCTACCCGCTGGCCTCTTAGCCTTACTGCCCGGCAACCGTTTTGGTTTGAGCAAGTGTGCGGACATATCCGCCGGCCACAAAGGCTCGCAACGTCTCCATGTGGCTCGCAAAAGCGGGTGAGATGGCGTAGAGAAACGAGCGCTCTTTGGCCTGCTGTGTCAAGTCCTCGAGCAACCGGCGCATGAGCGCGCGTCCTGTCTGGCCTCCGCCGTCCAAGAAGAGTTGCTTCTGGGCCCGCACAAAGGCCAAGAGCTTCGGCGTCAGGATCGCCTGGGGCATTTCTCCCTTTACGACACTGTTGAGCAGGCGACGCAGCAATTTGTCGCCCCCCTCACGGTCACCAGCAAGGTACAGGTAACGGGCGAACCAAGCCGTTGCCGTCGGCCACACCCCTGGGAGGGCCACATTTTCTCCCGGTGCGTAGACGAGGAAGGGGCGTAACCCGCCAATTTGGCGGTCCATCAGCGAACGCTCGATCCAAGCCCGCGTCTCGTCCAGCAACGGGTCTTGGGCCTCCCACACCTCGAACAGAGCCGGCGCCAGAAGTGCAATTGTGGGCCGTGGGTCGGGCATTCCCTGTGGCGTCAGGCGTGTAATGAAGCGGCCATCCTGGATCAGATGGCGCTCAATAGCCGCGCGCACGAGGCCGGCCTGGTCAGTGTAATCGCGCTCGCTGTACAACTCGCCTGCTTCCTGAAAGGCAGCCGCTGTCAACGCGGCCGTCCAGAGGGAAAAGCCAGCGCTGTAAGCTGGTGGGAGCACGTCTCCCTGCACGAGGGGGAGTTCCAGTTGGGGGTGCAGGTGTTCGGCCAAGGCCGTGAGTGTCCGCTGCACGCGCGGGGCCAAGGCATTGGCGACGGCATCACCGTTGTGAGCACGGGCGTAAGTGAGCAAAGCCCAGATAACAGCCGCCGAACTCGCCACGGTCACCGGCCCCATTGGTGTGCCGTCCGGACGGTACGCCGCTGCCCAGTAGCCCTTGGGATGTTGCATGACCAGCAGTGCCCGCACCAGGCGCTGGGCGCGCGTCTCCTCGCCCAACTCGGTGAACGCAAGCAATGCTGTAGCTTGCTCGTGGGTAACGATCCAAGGAGCCAAACCATCGGGTGGGGTAGAAAGGTAGGCGAGCCCCCCTTTCACTTCCACCTGACAGGCGTCCAACATGTAACTCGTTGTGCGAAGAAATTCTTGCAAAGTGCTCATCGTGTTCCCCCTTCTTCCACGCTTGTTTTCATTTTATCATAAGGACGCAAAATTCTGCTATCCCACTTTGTTCCTAAACAGAGCTTTCTGGTTTTCTAACCACGGATTTCACCGGATGAAAGAAACTTTGGCGCGTGGTGCCTCGGCATCGCTCTGGAATTCGGGAAGGGGGGTTGAGGTGCGACACACTTAGATAACCGTGCCCGCTTGACCTTCCGCTCCTCCTTTTCTATAATACCCCCAACAGGGGTGCAAGCGCCCTCGTTTCCTCCGAGTCCCCTTTTACCATCACCCTGTCGAGGACGAGCGAAGGCGAAGTGTAACGCGAACGAGAAATACCGGGGGAACACGTGCCCGAAACCTTGCCACAGTGGTTCGTCCACACCGCTCGCAAGTACGGCGACCGCAAGGTCGCCATGCGCCAGAAGGATTTGGGCATCTGGCAGGAGTACACCTGGGCCGACAGCTATGAGCACGTTCGCAATGTCTGTTTGGGCTTGGTCGAACTGGGCCTGACGCGCGGCGAGAAGGTGGCCATCATTGGCGACAACGATCCCCAGTATTACTGGGCCGAACTGGCCATTCAGGCCGCCGGCGGCGTGGCCGTGGGCATCTTCACCGACAGTACCCCCGCTGAAGTCCAGTACGTTGTGGACCACTCGGACGCCATTCTCGTCTTCGCCAAGGACCAAGAGCAGGTGGACAAGATGCTGGCCATCCGCCAGCAGGTGCCCCGCGTCCGACGAGTCATCTACTGGGACGAGAAGGGGTTGTGGCACTACAAGGACCCCTGGCTGATGAGCTTCGAGGAACTGGAGGCGTTGGGGCGCAAACGGGCCGAGGAGGAGCCTGACCTGTTCGAGCGCTTGGTGGCCGAGGGACGAGGGGACGACGTGGCCATTTTGTGCTACACTTCCGGCACGACTTCGCTCCCCAAGGGGGCCATGATTACCCACCGAAACCTCATCTGGGGCCACGATTCGTTCCGTGAGGTGGACCCTCGCTCGGCCGATGAGGATTATGTCTCGTTCCTGCCCCTGGCCTGGATCACGGAGCACGTGCTGGGCATCGCCAACCACGTGATTGACGGCATGATCGTCAATTTCCCCGAGGCCCCCGAAACGGTCCAGGAGAACATCCGGGAGATTGCGCCCCGGGTGCTCCTCTTCAACTCCCGCCTGTGGGAGAACCTGGTGGCCCTCGTCCAGGTCAAAATGGCCGACACCACCCGGCTGAACAAGTGGCTCTACCGCCTCTTCCTGCCGGTGGGCTACCGGGTGGCCGAAATGCGCTTGACCGGACAGCGCGTGCCCTTGCTGTGGCGCTTTCTCTACTGGCTGGGCGACCTGGCCGTCTTCAGCCCCCTGCGCGACAAGTTGGGCCTCTCGCGCGTGGTTTCGGCCTACACGGCCGGCGCGGCCCTCAGCCCTGACGTGATTCGCTTCTTCCGCGCCATCGGGGTGAGCATCAAGCAACTCTACGGCTCCACCGAAATGCAGGCTGTGACCACCCACCGCGAGGACGATTTCAAGTTCGAGAGCGTGGGCGTGCCCTTGCCCGGCGTGGAGGTGCGCATTTCCGAGCGGGGTGAAATCCTGGTGCGCAGCGGTGGCGTCTTCAAGGGCTACTACAAGAACCCCGAGGCCACCGCCGAGGCCCTGGACGAGGAGGGCTGGTTCCACACGGGCGACGCTGGCTACATTGACGAGGACGGCCACTTGATCTACCTGGACCGCCTGAAGGAAATGCTCGAACTGGCCGACGGCTCGAAGTATTCGCCCCAGTTCATCGAGGGCCGCCTGAAGTTCAGCCCCTACATTCGCGATGTGATGGTCGTCGGGGGGAAGGAGCGCCGCTACCTGACGGCCATCATCACCATTGACTTCGAGAATGTGGGGCGGTGGGCCGAACAGCGCGGCATCGCTTACACCACCTACGTGGACCTCTCCCAGAAGCCCGAAGTGTACGACCTCATCCGGGCGGACGTGGAACGGGTGAACCGCTCCCTGCCCGCGTCGGCCCGCGTCCGCGCCTTCGTCATCCTCCACAAGGAGTTCGACCCCGACGAGGCCGAGTTGACCCGCACGCGCAAGCTGCGCCGGCGCTTCATGGCCGAGCGCTACCGCGACATCATCGAGGCCATGTACGACGGCCGCGCTTCCGTGCGCGTGCAGGCCGAGGTGAAGTACCGGGACGGACGCACCGGCGTCGTGGAAACCACGGTGCGCGTCTGCCGCCTGGACGGAACAGAAGAACAGGGCGTTTCCCAGCCGCCTCTCAGGGAAAAGGAGCGCGTATGAATTGGGCACTCTTCCCGCAGTTCTTCGTGACCGGCCTGCTCAACGGCGGCCCCATTGCGCTCGTTGCGCTGGGCCTGGTGTTGATTTTCAAGTCGTCCAAGATTTTCAACTTCGCCCAGGGGCACATCCTCATGCTGGGCACCTTCACCGCCTGGTGGTTGCTGACGCAGGCGGCGTTGCCCACCTGGGCCGGCATTGGGCTGGCGCTGGTGGTCGTCATGCTGATGGGCTTTGCCATCGAGCGGGTGGCCTTGCGCCCGCTGGTGGGACAACCGCTGCTCTCCATCATTCTCATGACGCTGGCGTTGAGCCAGGTGATGCAGGGTGGGGCCATTTTGCTCTTCACGGCCCAGCAGCGGCGCTTTCCCCAACTCTTTCCCCTGGAGCCCTACAAGCTGCCCGAGATCACCATCGGCGAAACCACTGTGCGCATCATCCTGAAGCAAAACTTGGTTTGGTCCTTCGTTATCGCCATGGTGGCCGTGGTGCTCTTCGCCCTCTTCTTCCAGTACACGCGCATGGGACTGGCCATGCGCGCCACCGCCGAAGACCACCAGCTTGCGCGCAGCATTGGGCTGCGGGTAAACCACATCTTCGGGCTGGCCTGGGCTATTTCGGGCGTAGTGGCTACGGTAGGCGGCATTCTGCTGGCCTCGCTGAGCGGCCTGGGCCTGGAGCTTTCCATCATCGCCCTCAAAGCGTTCCCGGCCGTTCTGCTCGGTGGCCTGGAGTCCATACCGGGAGCCATCATTGGCGGGTTGGCCATTGGGGCCATCGAGGCGCTCGTGCAGGGGCTCCCCAAGGACTCCACCATCCGCTCCATGTGGCCCATCGCCCCTTACATCGTGCTGGTCATCGCCCTGATCGTGCGCCCCGAGGGACTCTTTGGCCTGAAGCGCATCGAGCGCATCTAGCACCCGACCGGAGGAAGCAAGTATGGCGCTGCGTGTCGCCGGAGACTTCGACACCTCGTATGCCAGGGACATGGCCACCCTGCGCCAGCCGTGGCACTGGTGGGCGCTGTTGGGCTTTCTGGCCGTGCTGGCTTTGCTTCCCCAGGTGGCCGGCAGCTACCTGCTGGGCATTTTGAACACCATTGCCATCACCGTCATTACGGTTCAGGGTCTCAACATCCTGACGGGATACGCCGGGCAAATTTCCCTGGGACAGGCAGCCTTCATGACCGTGGGCGGATACATTTCGGCCCTCCTGGTCTCCCGGCTGGGCCTCTCCTTCTTCGTGGCGCTGCCCCTGGCCGGCCTGGGCGCCGGGCTGGTGGGCCTGGCCTTCGGCCTGCCCTCGCTGCGCGTCAAGGGCTTCTACCTGGCCATGGCCACGCTGGCGGCGCAGTTCATCATCCCCTGGTTCGTGCGCAACGCCTACCGAGACGTGCTCAACGGCGCCCAAGGGCTGGTGGTGCCGGTGCCCGAGTTGGCTGGCGTGCGCTTCGACACCCCCAACAGCTACTTTTACATCACACTGGCGGTCGTCTGCATCTCCACCTATGTGGCCCACAACATTGGCCGGTCGCGATTGGGACGAGCGCTCATCGCCATCCGCGACAACGACCTGGCCGCTGAGGTGCTGGGCATCAACCCCTTCAAGTACAAGCTCCAGGCCTTCTTCATTTCGGCCTTCTACGCTGGCGTGGCCGGGGCCCTCTGGGCTCACTACACGCGCCACATCAACTCCGAGACCTTCGACCTGATTGACTCGGTTTGGTTTCTGGGAATGGTCGTCATCGGCGGACTGGGCACCAGCAACGGTCCTATCTTCGGCGCGGTCTTCGTGCGCCTGCTGCGAGAAGCGGTCGTGTTGCTGAGCCCGGCCCTCGGGCGCCTCTTCCCGGCGCTGGAGGCCAACATCCTGGCCGCCCTGGGGCCCATCGTCTTTGGCACAGCCCTCATGCTCTTCCTGATCTTCGAGCCCCACGGCCTGGCTCACCGCTGGCAGGTGCTCAAGGCGGCCTGGCGGCTGCGGCCCTTTGCCCACTGAGGCGTGACTTTGGCCTGTCGCGGGCACGCCGTCAGCGTGGCGCGCCCGCTTCGGCGACGGTGGAGCGATCGAACTGGAACCGGCGAAAGGAGGAGAGGCATATGCGCACTGTCAGGTTGTTTGCCGTCCGCCCTTTAGTCCTCGTGTTGATCGTTGTGTTGCTGGCTCTCGTCGCCTGTGCCCCCGGCGCAGCGCCAACACCAACACCTCAGCCGCCCACCCCGACGAAGGCGCCGCCCAAACCGACGCCGACGGAAGCGCCGGCCGAACCCACCGCCACCAAGCCAGCAGAGCCGGAAAAGCGCACCCAGAACCTGGAAGGTGAAACCATCACCCTCTACCACTTCGGCGACATCTCCGGCCCCTACGCGGCCATCACCACGCCGCTGGTGGACGGCTTCAACGACGCCGTGGCCTGGCTGAACGAGCAGGGCGGCATTCGGGGGGCCAAGGTGGAAGTCGTCTGGGCTGACGACGGCGGCAACATCGAGGAGGCCATTTCCATTTACAACCGCTTCCGCACGTCCGACCCCAAGCCCCTCATCCTCATCATCTACGGCTCGCCCGAACTGGAGGCCCTGCGCGAGCGCTTCGTGGAGGACCAGATCGTGACCCTGACGGCGGGCGTGAGCGGCGAAGGGCTGTATGTCAACTCCGGCTGGGCCTTCGGCTGGGTGCCCATCTACAGCGACCAGTTCGGCCTCTTCGTGGACTGGCTGGTGGAGAACTGGGCCGACGTGAAGCCGCCCCAGGCGGGCGACGAGATCAAACTGGGCTTCGTCACGTGGGACACGGCCTACGGCCGCGCGGCCAGCACGGACGAAGCCATCGAATACGCCAAGAGCAAGGGCGTCGAGGTCGTGGGCGTGGAGTTCATCGAACTCTCCCCCACGGCGGACACCACCACCGCCCTCCTGAACATGCAGGCTGCTGGCGCCAACGTGATCTACACCAACACGCTGGCCTTCGGCCCGGCTAACATCCTGAAGGACGCCACGGCCCTCGGCCTGCGCGAGCAGATGCTCTTCGCGGGCAACAACTGGGCTATGGACCTGGCAACGCTGGCACTGGCCGGGCCAGAGAACATGGAGAGCTTCTACAGCCTGATGCCTTACCTCTGGTGGGACGAGGACCACCCCGGCATCGAGATTATCAAGGAGCAGTTCGAGAAGAACCAGCGCCCGCCCCAGGAGCGGAACATTGCTTACCTGGCCTCCTTCGCCATCGTGGACGCGGCGCGCCAGGTGCTGGAACGGGCCATTGACGACGTGGGCTACGATGCTTTGGACGGCCAGGCGGTCTACAACGCCATCACCACCATGGGCGAAATCCAGGCCCTGGACGGCGTGCTGCGGCTGGAGTACGACGAAACCCGCCGCGCGCCCAACAGGGCCCGCGTGGCCGTGACCCAAGGCGGCAAGTTCGTGCCTGTCACCGACTGGCTGGTCACGCCCGACCTGCGGCCACAAAAGTAAAGTCGCGCAAAGGGGCGACGCACTTCTGGAAGTGCGTCGCCCCTTGCAACACAGGAGCAAGTCCTTCATGCTGCGCGTCAACAACATTGAGGTCGTCTACAACGAGGTCATTCTGGTGCTGCGGGGCGTTTCGCTGGCCGTGGACGACGGCCAGATTGTGACCCTCTTGGGGGCCAACGGTGCCGGCAAGACGACCACCCTCAAGGCCATCTCCGGCTTGCTCTCCACCGAGCTGGGCGAGGTCACTCGCGGCACCATCGAGTTCGACGGCCAGCGCATTGACCGCCTGCCGCCGGAGGAGATTGTACGGCTGGGCGTTGTCCAGGTCATGGAAGGACGGCGCCTCTTCCAGCACCTCACGGTGGAGGAAAATTTGCTGACCGGCGCCCTCATTCGCTCGGACAAGGCCCAAATTGCCCAGGACCTGGAACAAGTCTACACCTTCTTCCCTCGCCTGAAAGACTTGCGCCGTCGCATTGCCGGTTACCTCTCGGGCGGCGAGCAACAAATGCTGGTCATTGGGCGCGCCCTCATGGCCCGTCCAAAGGTCATGCTGTTGGACGAGCCCTCGCTGGGCCTGGCGCCCTTGGTGGTGCAGGAGATCTTCGAGGTCATCCGGCGCATCAACCGCGAGAACGGCACGTCCATCTTGCTGGTGGAGCAAAACGCGCAGGTGGCCCTGGACATCGCCAGCTACGGGTATGTCATGGAGAATGGCCGCATCGTCCTGGACGGCCCCGCGGAGGAGTTACGCGAAAACGAGGACATCAAGGAGTTCTACCTGGGACTGACGGAGTTGGGACAGCGCAAGAGTTACCGCGAAGTCAAACACTACAAGCGCCGCAAGCGATGGTTGGGATGATAAACACGCGGTTGCTTCGGAGAAGGGAAAATTGTGGAGCACCGGGGCGGCTTCGCCGCCCCGGTGCTCCACAATTTCTTCTTTCATTATGGTGTTCGAGAAAGCATTGGTATAAAATAAGGCCACGAGGAGGAATTGCATGAACCGAGACAAGGACGCCCGCGTGCGAGAAATCGTGCGCTACGCCTACGAGAACGCGCCCGGCTTCCGCCGCCTCATGGAATCGGCCGGCCTCACGCCCGACGACGTGCAAGGGGTGGACGACCTGGAGCGCGTGCCCGTGCTCAGCAAGGACAAGCTGGTGGAACTCCAGCGCCAGGACCCACCCTTCGGCGGCTTTCTGGCCGTGCCCCTCTCCCAACTCAAGCACATCTTCCTCTCACCCGGTCCCCTCTACGAGCCCCACGGCCCCGATGAGGGTTGGGTGGAGGGCGCTGCCGAGGTCTTCCGGGCGGCCGGCTTCGGCCCCGGTGATGTGGTGGTCAACACCTTCGCCTACCACCTGGTGCCCGCCGGCCTGCACCTGGACGCGGCCCTCCAGGCTGTCGGCTGCACTGTCGTGCCGGCCGGCGTGGGCAACACGGACCTGCAAGTGATGATCCTGCGGGACCTCCAAGTCACCGGTTACGTGGGCACGCCCAGCTTCCTCATGACGCTCCTCAAGAAGGCGGAAGAGAAAGGCCTTAACGTCCGCGAGGACCTAGCGCTGAAGCACACCCTCTTCACCGCGGAGCCTTACCCGCCCTCCCTGCGCCGCACCTTCGAGGAAGAGTACGGCTTGCGCACCACTCAGGCCTACGGCACGGCTGACCTCGGCCTGGTGGCCTACGAGTGTGAGGCCGTCAGCGGCCTGCACATCTCCGACGCGGTGGTGCTGGAGATTGTGGACCCGGCCACCGGCAAGCGCCAGCCCCCCGGTGAGGCGGGCGAAATCGTGGTGACCAACTTCAGCCGTACCTACCCGCTCATCCGCTTCGGCACCGGCGACCTCTCGGCCATCACCGAGGAGCCCTGCGCGTGTGGGCGGCCCGGCCCGCGCCTGCTGGGCATCATGGGCCGCGTGGGCGACGCCGTCAAAGTGCGCGGCATGTTCGTCCACCCCAACCAGCTTCGGGCTGTGGCCGCGCGCTTTCCGGCGGTGGCACGCCTTCAGGCCGTGGTCACCCGGCCAGAACACCGCGACGAACTCACCCTGCGGGTGGAGTTGGGCGACCCCAACGCCGACCGGGAGGCCCTGTCACAGGCGCTGGCCACAGCCGTGCGTGAGGTGTGCCGGGTGCGGGCGGACCACATCGCCTTCGTGGAGCCGGGCACCATTCCGGAAGATGCCAAACTTATCGTGGACGAACGAACGTGGGAGTAGCGCGATAACAAATGCACACCCAGGAAACCTTTTTCGAGCTCACCGAGGAGCAGCGCCAGTTTCGCCAGGTGCTCTTGGACTTCTCCCGTCGAGAACTGGCCCCCCACGCGGCCGAAATGGACCGCAAGGCCGAGTGGCGCTGGGACCTGTGGCGCAAGTTGGGCGAAATGGGCCTGCTGGGCCTGCCCTTGCCCGAAGCCTACGGCGGGAGCGGGGCCAGCGCCCTCACCACCACGGTGGCTATGGAGGCTATCGCCGAAGGGGGCGCTGACGCCGGCCTGCTCCTCTCCTGGGGCGCACACCTGGTCATCTGTGCCATTCCCATTTGGAAGATGGGCACCGAGGCCCAGCGCCAGAAGTACCTGCCCCGCCTGGCCAGCGGCGAGTGGGTGGGGGCCTTCGCCCTCACCGAGCCGGGCGCCGGCTCCGACGCGGCCTCCCTGCGAACCACGGCTGTCCGCCACGGGGACGTGTACGTGCTCAACGGCACCAAGATGTTCATCACCAACGGCCCCATCGCCGACGTGGTGCTGGTGCTGGCGCGCACGGCGTCCGAGAAGGGGCGCGAGGGCATCAGCGCCTTCATCGTGGAGCGCGGCTTCCCCGGCTTCAAGGTGGGCCAGGTGCTGGACAAGGTGGGACACCGCTCGTCGCCGACGAGCGAACTCATCTTCGAGAACTGCGAGGTGCCCGCCGAGAACCTGCTGGGCGAGGAAAATCGGGGCTTCGTCGAAGTCGGCAAGTTGACCCTCGAGTGGGAGCGCGGCGTTTTGATGGCGCCCACCCTGGGCAGCCTGGCGTATCTGTTGCGGGTGGCCACGCGCTACGCGCAGGAGCGGGTACAGTTTGGCCAGCCCATCGCCCACTTTCAGGCCATTCGGCATAAGCTGGCCAACATGCGGGTGGACTTGGAGGCAGCCCGCCTGCTCCTCTACCGCACCGCCTGGCTGAAGGACCGCGACATTCCTTGCCCGCTGGAGGCCGCTGAGGGCAAGCTGGTGGCCGGACAGGCCATCGTGCGGGCCGCCCTGGAAACGGTCCAGATCCACGGCGGTTACGGCTACATCACCGATTACCCTGCCGAGCGGGCGCTCCGCAACGCCAAGCTGGCCGAAATCGGCGCCGGCACCAGCGAAATTCAGCGGCTGATTATCGCCCACGAGACGTTGCGGCGGGTGCCGTTCCAGGGCGTGTCGCCGCAAAGCTATCCGCTGACCGACCTCCAGCGGGAAATCTGGCAGGAGGCGCGCCGCTTCATGGCCGCCCGGATCGCCCCATACGCGGCGGCGCTGGACGCGGGCAAAGGCTCGGTTGAGCCAAACGTGCAGGCCCTGGGGGAGGCCGGCTACCTGGGCGTGGAGTTCCCCGAAGGGTACGGCGGCGCGGGCCTGGATTGTGTGACCGCCACCCTGGTGGCCGAAACGATGGCCTGGGCCTGCCCGGCCACGGCCCTCTCCGCCGGCGCCTCGACGCTCTTGTGTGCTTACCCAATTCTCCGCTTCGGCACGCCGGAGCAGCGGCAGGCGTACCTTCCTCGGCTACTTCGCGGGGAAATTCTGGGGGCCTTGGCAATCACCGAGCCGGAGGCCGGCTCCGATGTCTCCGGCATTCGTGCGGAGGCCGTGCGGGGCGACGGCGGGTGGGTGCTCAACGGCACCAAGACCTTCATCACCAACGGCCCGGTGGCCGAGGTAGTCATCGTGCTGGCCTGGACGGACATGGCGGCCGGGCCGGCCGGCGGCATGACAGCCTTTTTGGTGCCAAAGGACACGCCCGGCTTCGAGGCCGGCCCGCCGCTGGAGAAGCTGGGCGTGCGCGGCTCCCCCACGTCGGAGCTTTACTTCTCCGACTGCTGGGTTCCAGATGAGCAGGTCCTCGGGGATGTAGGTGAGGGATTTCGGGTGGTGATGGAAACACTGGCCCGCGGCCGGGTGGGAATGGCCGCTTGGTCGGTGGGCGTGGCCCAGGCCTGTCTGGACGAGGCCGCGTCCTATGCCCTCCAGCGCCGCGCCTTTGACCGTCCCATTGCGAAGTTCCAGGCCATCCGGTTCAAGCTGGCCGACATGCGCACCGCCGTGGACACGGCCCGCCTGCTAACCCTGCGCGCGGCCTGGCTGAAGGACCGGGGCCGCCCCTTTGACGAGGCGGCGGCCATCGCCAAGCTCTACGCCTCGCGGGCGGCCACCCTTTGCGCCCACGAGGCCGTGCAGATTTTCGGCGGCCACGGGTACATTCGCGGCCAGGCCGTGGAACGCCTCTACCGCGACGCCCGCCTGGCCGAAATCGGCGAGGGCACGAGCGAAATCCAGTTGAACATCATCGCGCAAGCCGTGATGAAAGCGTAGTATCGGCAAAAAGTGGTTTGAGCCGGACGACTCAGAATAACACATGGCCACAACAGCGGCTAATTTTACTTTCGATACCGTCCTCATCGCCAACCGGGGTGAGTGCGCCGTGCGGCTCATCCGCACCTGCCGTCGCCTGGGCCTGCGCACGGTGGCCGTCTACTCGGAGGCCGACGCCGGCGCACCCCACGTGCAAGCCGCCGACGAGGCAGCGCTCATCGGCCCGCCGCCGGCCGCAGCCAGCTACTTGAACATCCCGCGCCTGCTCGAAGTGGCCCTTGAGCGGGGGGCGCAGGCCGTGCTTCCCGGCTGGGGCTTCCTGGCCGAAAACGCGACCTTTGCGGAAGCGTGCGCGGAAGCCGGGCTCATCTTCGTCGGACCGTCGCCGGAAGTCATGCGCCTGATGGGCGACAAGAGCCGCGCCCGCCAGGTGGCCCAGGAGGCCGGCGTGCCAGTCGTCCCCGGCACACCGGAGGAGGTGAGCGACGCCGAGGCCGCTGAGGCCGCCGCCGAGCTGGGCTACCCCGTGGTCCTCAAGGCCAGCGCGGGCGGCGGAGGCATAGGGCTGGCCGTGGTTCACAGCCCCGAGCAGCTTCCGGCCGCCTTGCAGGCGGCCCGCGGGCGGGCCGCGCGGGCCTTCGGCCACGACGGGCTCTACGTGGAGCGTTTCATCGCGGGCGCCCGCCACGTGGAGATCCAACTGGTGGCCGATGCCCACGGGGCGGTGATTGCGTTTCCCGAGCGGGAGTGTTCCATCCAGCGCCGCTACCAGAAGGTGCTGGAGGAGACGCCCTCGCCCGCCGTAGCGCCGTCCACACGGCATGCCCTTCAGGAGGCGGCCTGCCACCTGGCGCGGGCCATCGGGTACGTCAACGTGGGCACCGTCGAGTTTCTGCTGGCCCCTGACGGCGCCTTCTTCTTCCTGGAGATGAACACCCGCCTCCAGGTGGAGCACGGCATCACGGAACTCATCACCGGCCTCGACCTGGTTGAGTTGAGCCTGCGCGTGGCCGCCGGTGAGCCGCTCCCCTTCGAGGGTGATCCGCCCTGGCAGGGCCACGCCCTCGAAGCCCGCATCTACGCCGAGGACCCGGAGACCTTCCTGCCCGCTCCCGGCCGGGTAACCCGTGTCGAGTTCCCGCAGGAAGCGGGTATTCGGGTGGACAGCGGATTGGCGCCCGGCGTGGTGGTCTCTCCCTTTTACGA
>WFWG01000107.1 GCA_015491235.1 Ardenticatenaceae bacterium | reverse complement strand
CTCATGCTTTCTGCGTTCACGGTGAAGACCAGCACGCTCACGCCCGGCCGCCCGTCGGGCGTCTCTTCCGGGGAAATTTCCCTCTCGATGCCGGCCTCCAGCTTACATCCAATGATGGAAGTGGCGAAGCCGGTCATGGAGCGAGCAGCTTCCATAGCCCACGCGGGCGTCTCGGCGGTGATGATGACCCGCGCGGCCCACATTTTGAAGGCTTCCGCAAAGGTGTCCACGATCTCGGTGTTTTGAATGCGCATCTCGTCTCCCCTTGTGGACAGCCCCAAGGCGCTTCGAGCCTTTCGGGCTGGTCTGCTCAGGATTGACGGGTGGGAACGACTTCGTGGTTGTGCAGGTAGTTTTCGGGAACAGGATAGTTGGCAAACTGAACGGTGTAATATTGCTCGAAGAAGGGCCGAATCACCTCTTCGATTTCCCGGTCGTACTCTGGGGCCGAGTGGAGCAGGCGCCCCTCGTGGTCGGCGCAGAACTCACCCTCTTTAATAATCACCTTGCCGTCCTTGATGACGTAACGCGGCGTGCTGAACATCTTCTCCTTGTCCTCGTCCTCGGTGTAAATGGTGATGTCCGCGTCCGCGCCCACGCCCAAATGCCCCTTGTTCTTCAGCCCCAACAATTTGGCGGGGCCAGCGCGAGTAATGATGGCGATTTCGTACAGCGTGTACTCCCGGTCCAGGTTGTCCAGCAGGACTGTCTGGCGGATAGCCCGCTGGTTCACCTTGCGGATTTGCTCGTTGCGGAACTCGCGGTCCATCAGCAGGCGAATCAGGCGCGGATAACTCAGGAAGGAGCCGCCGTTGGGGTGGTCGGTCGAGAGCACGAGGCGCCACGGGTCCTCGGAGAGCAGGAAGAGCTCCAGCCCCGCCGCCCACTGGAGGGCGTGGACGTAGTTGCGCTCCTTGTACACGAAGGGCACAATGCCACAGCCTCCCTCGTGCTCCACGTCGGCGTTGACCCACTTGTTGCCGCTAATGCGGCGCAACATCCAGCCGAGGGGGGCGTCGCCCGTCATCGTTGTGGCCTTGCCGAACATGACCTGCCCCACGTCGGCGCTGACTTCGGGGTGCTTGTTGATGTACTCCGCAATCTCCGGCGCCTTGGAGGTCATCTTGCCGCCGGGTTCGCCGCCGTAGCAGTGGAACTGGATGTGGGCGAAGTGAACGCGCCGGCCCTCCACCGTGCGCATCGTCTCAAGGGTGATTTTGTAGTTGCCGGGAATTCCCAGGTTGTTGCAGTGAATGTGAGCGGGGTGGGGCAGGCCCAGCTCGTTGGCCACGTTGACCAGCGCCTCGATGATCTGGCGCGGCGTAACGTCGAAGGCGTCCACCTTGTCGTCCAGGTTGGTCACATTGGCGTTGCGGCGCTCCTTCCAGACTTCGACGCCGCCGGGGTTGACCAGCTTGATGGTGAACGCCTTGGTGGCGTTGACCCACCAGGCCACAGCGTCGCGGAGTTCCCGGTAGCGCCCCTCCTTGAGCAGTTGGTAGAGGAGCAAGTTGTTCCCCAGGATGATGTAGAAGCCCTTGTCAATGATGGGCGTGTCGTGGAACTCCTCCAGCGTGTGGCGGGCGCCCATGGGGGGCACGGCCGCGTCCATAGCGGTGGTGTAGCCCAGCAAGGCGTAGCGGTAGCCGGTCGCAAAGGTCGAGGGCACCGTGCCCCCGCTGCCGGAGCGCGTGAAGCGCGTGCGCGGGTGCACGTCGAACCGATGGTCCTCGGGCTGCAACTTGCGGGCCAGGTTCACCTTGGGACCGGCGATGTGGCAGTGGATGTCCACACCGCCGGGCATCACCACCATGCCCTTGGCGTCAATGCGGGGGGCATCCGACGGCACATCCTCCACGATTTTGCCGTCCTTGATGCAGATGTCCCGAATTTCGCCGTCCACCCCGTTTATGGGGTCATAAACTTTCCCGTTAACAATTCGCAGCGTGGAGGACATAAGCGTCACCTCTCGTTCGGGGCGCAAACTTGCCCCTTAGTGGTGCTTCCCGTTTGGCAGTGGAATGTCCAACAACTCGCAAACCCGCACCTTGATGGCCCGCAGCACCTCCTCGTCGCTCGGGTAAGGCGACGGGAAGGCCGGGCGCAGGTAGATGGGCACGTCGTCCATGCGGTAGACCGTGCCGGCCACGTTGATGCCGTAGGTGGCGGTCGTGAACGCCACTTTGGCAATGTCGGTGGTGTACGTGGGCTTGGGGTCCAGGGCGATGACGGGAATGCGGCGCAGGTGCTCGATGGCCGGACGGGGGAAGTTGGAAGCCGGGTCGCTGGCGATGATGAGGGCCGCGTCGGCCTCCCCGCGGGCCAGCAGATCCACTGTGGTGAACTCGCCGGGGTTAAAGCGCGGGAACCCCCGGCTGAAGTTGACCGCAAAGGGGAAACCCGTCTGCCAGGAGAGCACATTGTCCGCGCCGGTCACGTTGCCGTGGCCGCGCACCGGCTTGGCGACGAAGTGGGTGTACTCGTTCAAGTCGGTGACGAGGGCCAGCAGCGCCCCGGAGTTGAAGTGGCGCCCCCGCGTCATGGTCAAGCCCATGCCGAAGAAGAGCACGCCGTAGCGACAGTTCTTCATGCGCTCGACCAGGTCCTGCAACGTGGCCAGGGGCACGCCGGTCTCCTCCTCGATGAAGGAGGGTACGGGGCGCCCCTTCACCAGCGCCCGCAGCGCCCACAGGACCTCGAAGTCCTTGCCCGGCTTCACCTGGATGAAGATGTCGGCTGCGCGGGCACTGGGCGTGCGCCGCACGTCCACCAGCACCACCGTGCGGTCCTTACGCCCACGGGGGACGAACATGCCCTTGGGCGTCACGGAGTAGCGGGTGAAGTGGCGCGGGTGGGCCTCGGCGGGGTTACCGCCCCAATAAATCACCAAGTCGGCGCGGTTCTTGATCTCCCCCAGCGTGGCCGTGCTCTCGCCCACTCCCTGGAAGGCGATTCCCGAGGGGCCGTGACAGACCGAAGTCGTGGTGTCAATGTTGGCGCCGATGTAGTCGGCGATGGCGACGGCCTCCCGCTGGGCTTCACAGGTGGTGTCGCTCAGCCCGTAAATGACGGGGAAGCGGGACTCCACCAGAATTCGGGCGGCCGCTTCGACGGCTTCTTGGAGAGCGGCTTCCCGGCCGTCAACGAGGGCTACGGGGCGGTCTTCGATAGTGTGTTCGGTGAACCAGGCCTTGCCGAGCGTGCAAGCGTTCTTGGCCTGCGTGATGCGATCTCCCTCGACGGTCAGGATGATATCGTCACACACGCACCCACAAAACGTACACGTGGCGTTTTCCACGACGCGCACATCGGTCATTTCAACCCTCCCACCGACCGGTAAATGTTTACAATTCTTCTTCCTCTCCCTCGAAGGGCGGCCACGGCTGGCCGGTGGCTTCGTATTTGGCCAGCAGTTTCTCTTCCAACTCGTGGTCACCCAGAACATCCAAAACATCTATGCCGAAGTATTCGGCGGCAATCTTCAAGCGCTGACGACGCTGGGCGCGCACCTTTCTGTCCATTTCGGCTGCCCAATCCCCAACAGCCCACCAGCTCATCGTCTCCCTCCTTTTTCAGTGATCAGTAAACAGTGATTGTTCGCCGACAGGACTTAGACTCTCCTACTGCGCACTGTCCACAGCCCACTGATTACTGACAGGACTTACGCGGTGGCGGTGCAGGGCGGCATTTGGGGGAGAGAAGGAGGCTGGGGGGACACCCCCCACGCCCCCCGGCAGGGGGTTCCACCCCCTGCACCCCCGGAACATGGCTGAGCAAAACCTTCTGCCCAAGGTAACCGCGTAACTCCTGTTACTGATTACTGCTCACTGCTTACTGTTCACTGGTCACTGTCCACCGGCTCTACTTCTACCTCGATATTTTTGGAGAGCGGCATGCCCGTGGCGGCTGTGTCGCCGCCCATCAATTGAGTGGATGCAGGCCCGAAGGGCAAGAACGCGACCCCTGACGGCAGGTCGTCGGGCTTACGGGCCTTGCAGCGCACGATCACTTCGCCCACTTTCGAGCGCAGCCGAACCCGGTCGCCGTCCTTAAGCCCCAGGCGAGCCATGTCGTCCGGGTTCATCTCCAGCGTGGTGACAACTTCCTGATATTCCGGGCTGTGTTTGCCCACGTTCAGACTGACCCCTTGCTTGGTCGAACGGCCGGCGATGAGGAGCATTTTTTCACCCATGATTGTACTTCCCTCTCCTCTAAGGAGCATAGTCGTGGTAGTTCTCCCCGTCAATTTTGGTGTGAGTGGCCAGCGCGGCTTTGAGCGTAGCAGCGCCAGCCCACAGCTTTCGCAAGCAGGCGTGCGGCGTGCGCCCTGTTACTACCAACGTGCAGACTGGCCGTCCCCGGAAAATGGGCTCGCGGGGGTGGGGGATGTCGCGCACCCTTCCCGCCAGCTTTCGCGGAACGCCCGGCCACACCGCGTCGTGTGGCGCGTAAAGGATGGCCTTCCCGGCGGCGGAGGCGTTCGTCATGGCCGCCTCAAGGTCAAAGGCGGGCACTTCTTCGGCGAAGGCCCGCACGTGCGCGTCGAAGACGCTCAGGCCGTAGGCCTCCTCCGCCAGTTCAGCCGAAGCCGTGGGCCGCGGGTTGAGCTCCAGCGTCCAGAGACGGCCCTTGTGCCAGACGAAGTCGAGGCCGTTCAGGCCGCGCAGGCCAAAGGTGGCCGTCAGGTGGGCGACAATCTCCCGAACCTGCCGCAGCAGCGCCTGGCGCTCTTCCGGCGGCAGCCGTGGGGGTAGCACGTTGCCGCAGTACCGAAAGCCGCTGGCCCCAAACGCCCGGCGCCCCACGAGTTGCTCCGTCAACCCCAGCACAACCGCCCGCTTCCCGTCGGCCACGAAGGGCGCCGACCCGACCATGCCGGGGACGTAGGCCTGCACCACACCGTCGGCCGGTGGGGGTTCCCCCCGCCAGAAGCGCACGCTGTGCCCGCCGCCGCTGCGCAGGGGCTTCCAGAGCCACCTTCCCTTTGCAAAGTGCTCCCGGCCCTCGGCGGCCATTCTGGTCTCAGGAAAGACAAACCCCCGTGCGCGCAGGGCAGCGGCCAGTTGGAACGGGTCTCTTACCCGTTGCAGCACCTCCGGCGGGTTGCCCAGCAACCGCCGCCCCTCTGCCAGCCGCATTACCTCGTCCGGGTGGTTCTCCAAGCTGGCACTGTAGACAACAGACGGCGCTTCCACCGTTGCCGCCAACTCGACCAGCGCCGATGGGCTGTAGGATTGACCTGCGTTGTGCCGCAACGAGAGGCTGGGGCAAAGGGCTTGCAGGTCCGTGTCGCCAAAATAGTCCACCGCCAGCACTCGGTAGCCGGCCCGCACCGCCGACTGGGCCAGCAAGCGCACGGAAATGCCCACCAGCAAAATAGGCTGGGGAGGGGTGCCCATGAACATGAAGCGGCCCAATTAGACCAGTTCTTTCGCCACCTTGTAGACCTCCTCCGCGTCCATGACGAGGTCGTTGGTCTCGAAGAGCCGCGCCACACAGGTGCGGTGCACCTTGATCTTGGGTCCGCCGATGCCCAGCGCGCCGAAGACGATGCGCCCCTCGCGCTCCGTGCCGTCGTCGTTCAGTTCGATGCCCTCGATGCCCAGCGGCGGCACGGCGTTCACGTCGGCGAGGACCTTCAAGGTGGGAATGGAGGTCCAGACGGCTTTGCTCACGAGTTGCACGCCGGGGGCGCCGGTGGTGAAGAGCACATCGGCCCCTTCCAGCACCTGCCGGGCCGTCTCGTCGTCCTTCATCACGGCCCCTTCCACCTTGACGCCAAAGCGCTTGCTGACTTCCTCGGCCGCCGCTTGGGCCCGCTCCAGCTTGCGGGATGTTAGCACCACGTGGGCCCCTTCCATTGCCAGCAGGCCGGCGGCCCTCATGCCCACCGGTCCAGTTCCCGCCCCGACGACGACTTTCTTGCCCTTCACGTCTATGGCCTTGACGATTTTGGCCACGGCGGTGGCCGTCGTGGTGTTACAGCCGCTGGAGTCGAGCATGACCGAGACCTTGAAGGGGCCGAAGAACTGCTTGCGCACCTCCTCCAGCAACCGCTCGCCCGTCGGCACGTCCGAGCCGCCAATCCAGATGGCCAGCCGGTGGAGGTGGCGCGGGTTGCGGGTGAAATAGGCGCCCTGAACCAGGCCGGGGACGTCCTCCACGGTCACCTGGCCGTAGCCGACCACTTCATCGGCACCGGCGTCATAAGCCACGATGCAGTCGAAGGTGCTGGGGTGTTTGTCGCTGTCAAGCTGAACCAGAATTTTCTTCGGTTCCATGCTGCTCCTCTCACGAGTTGTGATAAGTTTACGTCCACGAATAGAGAGCGGCAAAACGGACCGCTCTCCTCACCTCCGCCACAGGATCCAATTGAACCGCTCCAGGCGATGCCGAATGTCCTTCTGTGTGTGCCGTTTGTGTGTGCCGAAAAGAAAAAAGTGTGGAACACGGCGGGGCCTCAGGCCCCACCGCGTTCCTCTGCGTCGGGGTCGGACTACACGGCCGCCT
>WFWG01000106.1 GCA_015491235.1 Ardenticatenaceae bacterium | reverse complement strand
GCCGTGGCCTACCACCTGGGCGATGAGGCCACCGCCCGCCAACTGGCCCGCCGGAACGTGGCCGCCTTCGCCGGCGAATACGACGCCGTGGTGAACAACGCGGGCGGCTGTGGGGCCATGCTCAAGGAGTATGCCCTCTTGCTGGCGGACGACCCGACGTGGGCCGATGCGGCCCGCCGCTTCGCTGAGCGCGTCCGCGACATCACCGAGTTTCTGGCCGATCACCTGCACGTGTCCCCCACCGGCTCGGTGTCGGGCCGGGTCACCTACGTGGATTCGTGTCACCTGCGCCACGCCCAGCGCGTCGCCGACCAGCCCCGCCAACTCTTGCGCCGGATTCCTGGCCTGGAACTGGTCGAACTCAACCACCCCGACCACTGCTGCGGCAGCGCGGGCGTCTACAACATTGTCCACCCCGACACCGCCGAGGCCATCCTGGACGCCAAAATGGCCGATGTGGCCCAGACCAGGGTCAACTTCGTGGCGACCACCAACACCGGCTGCTACTTCCAGCTCTGGCACGGCGTGCAGCGGTGGAAGCTGAACGCCCGCGTGGTCCACGTGGTGGAACTCCTGGACATGGCGTACGCGGACGAGGAGGACGCCCGATGAACGCCGAAGCGCTGCGCCAATCGCTGCTGAAATTCCTGCGCCCCGATCAGGTCTTCACGGACCCGGCCGAACTCGTCACCTACGAAATTGACGCCGGGTTGGACCGTGGCCGCCCCGACGGCTTGGTGCTGCCGGACTCAGTGGCCGACGTGGTCAAACTGGCGGAGTGGGCCAGCCAGCACGGCGTGCCCCTCGTGGCGCGCGGCGCGGGCACGGGGCTCTCCGGCGGGGCTGTGCCGCAGCGCGGCGGCCTCGTCGTGGAGTTCGCCCGCATGAACCGCGTGCTCGAGGTGCACCCCCGCGAGCGCAGCGCCTTGGTCGAGCCGGGCGTCATCAACCTGGAACTGGACACCCTGGTGGCCTCCCAGGGCCTCTACTTCCCGCCCGACCCCTCCAGCCAGCGGGCCTCCACCATCGGCGGGAACATCGGCGAGAACGCCGGCGGACCTCACTGCTTCAAGTACGGCGTGACCACCAACTACGTGAAAGGCCTGGAGTTCGTGCTGGCCAACGGCCGCACGGCCCGCGTGGGTGGCCCGGCTTACGATTACCCCGAATACGACTTCACCGGCCTCTTGGTGGGCAGCGAGGGCACCCTGGCGCTCGTGACAGCGGCTTACCTGCGCCTCATCCGCCGGCCGCCGGCCGTCAAAACCATGATGGTGGTCTTCGACTCCCTGGAGGCGGCCGGCGCGGCTGTCTCCGCCGTGATTGCTGCTGGCCTGGTGCCCGCCACGCTGGAGATGATGGACCGCAAGATGATCCGCATCGTGGAGGAGTTCGCCCACGCCGGCCTGCCCACCGAGGCCGAGGCCGTTCTGATCGTGGAAGTGGACGGTTACCCCGAGGGCCTGGACACTCAGGTTGAAGAAATTGCCGCCATCATGCAAGCTCACGGCGGGCACGACATCCGCATTGCCCGCAGCGAGGCCGAGCGGGCGCAGATCTGGTACGCCCGCAAGAGCGCCGCCGGCGCCATCTCGCGCCTCGCGCCAGCCTACTACCTGGTGGACGTGACTGTGCCGCGCAGCCAGCTCGCTTCCATGCTGGCCGACGTGGACGCCGTGTGCGAGCGCCACGGCGTGCAGGTGGCCCACGTCTTCCACGCGGGGGACGGCAACCTGCACCCCCTGCTGCTCATTCCCGACCCGTCAGACCAGGCCTTCATCGAGAAGGTGAAGCAGGCGGGCAAGGAGATCATCGAGTTGGCCCTGGCCCGCAACGGCAGCATCACCGGCGAGCACGGCGTGGGCACCGAGAAGCGCCACTACATGCCCCTCATGCACAACCAGGCCGAGTTGCGGGCCATGTGGGACGTGAAGGCCGTCTTCGACCCCAAAGGGGTGCTCAACCCCGGCAAGGTACTGCCGGAGCCCCCTCCCCCAGCGCCGGAACTGGTGCCGGGAGAGCCACCGGCCGCGCCCACCTTCGTGCCGGAGACCGCAGACGAGGCAGCCAAAGGTCTGGCCGCTTTGGGGGCATTGGGACGGCAGGCGCGCGTGACCGGCCAGCGCCCCGATGACCTCGAACCAGCGGCGGAATACACCTGGCTCTCCACCGCCGCCCTCACCGGCATCAAAACCGTGGCCCGAGATGACCTCTATGTCACCGTGGGCGCGGGCACCCCCCTCAGCGAGCTGCAGGCCCACCTGGCCGAAATCGGCATGCACGTGCCCCTGGCGGCCCCCTGGCCCGGTGCTACGGTCGGCGGCGTCGTGGCCGCCAACGTCAACGCCCCCTCGCGGCTGCGCTACGGCGCTGTGCGTGACCTGCTCCTCTGTGCCACCGTGGCCTTGGCCGACGGCCGCGTGGTTCGCGCGGGCCGGCCAGTCGTCAAAAACGTGGCCGGTTACGACCTCCCCAAAGTCCTGGTTGGCTCCTGCGGCACCCTGGGCGTGCTGACCGAGATCACCTTGAAGCTCGTTCCCCTGCCGCGTGCCCGCCGCTCGTTGACGGTTCCAGTCCCCTCAATGAGCGAGGGAATGGCGTGGGGCGTCCGCCTGTTGAGCACGGCGCTGGTGGCGTCGGCCATCGCCGTGTGGAAGGGAAACGATGGTGGCGAGGAACCCTTCACCCTGGCCTACACGGCTGAAGGACTGCCGGAAGAGGTGGACGCCGAGATGCGCGCCGTCCGCTCCCTCCTGCGCGACGTGAAGGCCCCGAGCCCACAGGCCGCGGAAGGAACGCCCGCGCTGGAGCGCTGGGCACAGACGCTCACCCCAGACTCGCCGGACGCGCTGGCGGTGCGCGTCGGCCTGCCGCCCCGCCACCTGGAGCGCTACGTGCAAGTGGCCAGTGAGTGGCTGGAGCCTGCCGCTATTTTCGTGGACGTGCCCCACGGTCTGCTCTACCTGCAAGCCCGCTTCTCGAACGAAGAAGCGGCTCACGCCTGGCTGAAGGCCCTCACCGAGCACGCCACCGCGCTCGGCGGCTACACGTGGGTCATGGAGGCGCCCTCGGCCTGGGCCATCACGGCCCGGCGGCGGGGATACCGCCCCGACACCCTCGACCTGATGCGCGCCCTCAAACAGCGCTGGGACCCGCAGGGCGTGTTGGTGGACGCCTGGGGCCTGCTCCGCGCCGACGGTTCCTCTTGACATTTCCGGCCCTGTAATCAGGGCTTTCCGCTTGTCGAACGACGTGGAGGTGCGACGCATTTGGCAAGTGCGTCGCACCTTTCTTCCTGACGTTTTCCTGACGGGGCAAGGATAAAGTCGTACACAAAGGCAATCGGGGGCAAGTCGAGAGGAGGTGTCCTGTGCTTTCCAAGCTCTTCCGCCGTTCCGGTAAAGTGCTGTTTGACGTGGCCCTGGACAAGCCGTTGGGGCCCTACTACGCCGGTGACTCCGTCCAAGCTCAGGTGCGGGTGCGAACCAAAGGGGGTGGGGTCAAGGTGCGCCGGGTGGAGGCCCGCCTTGTCTCCTGGCGCCGCTACCGCCAATGGGAATATTCCGACCCACATGACTACGAAGACGACGACGACTGGGACGACGAGTTCTGGAGGCGCACGTGGGAGGAAGAAGAACACATCATGGGGCGCGAATTGCTCCTGCCCGCTCAAACCCTGCCGGAGGCGTTTGAAGAGGAGTTCAGCGTGGCGTTTTCCCTTCCCCAGGAAGTCGCGCCTCCCCATCAGGGCCTCTTGTCGCAGGAAGGGTGGAGGTTGGAGGTCATCGCCGACCGTCCCTGGGCGCCTGACCAACAGGTGGAGCTGGAAATTCCCCTGGTGGTTCCCCCTCCCGGCCACCACACCCAGCCTGGGAAGTTCGGCAAGGCTACCCACTCGGACGAAGTGGAGATGCACCTGGCGTTGCCGGGGCTGGAGTTCGTGGAGGGGGAAACCATCGAGGGCGAACTGGTCGTGCAAGCCTTTCAACCCGTCAAGGGGCGCCAGGTGCGGGTCACCCTTTACGTGCAGGAGTTCATCCCCCGCAACAAACCCGACTTCTACGTGGAGAGGCTCGACGCGCCTGACTTCCGGGAGAATACCGTGGCGGCCAGCGCAGTGCTGCAGGAGCAGGTCTCCGTGCCACAGGGAGAAACGCTGCGCCTCCCCTTCCAGCTTGAAATTCCCCGGCTCCAACGGCCAACCTGCACCACCGGCGGTCAGGGCTGGATCCGGTGGATGCTGGAAGGTACCGTAGACCGCCGCCTGGCCTGGGACTACCGAGTTAAGCAGGAAATCTTCGTCTACAACGGGCGATGACGGCCTCGACCATTGCGGGCGTTGCGAACAGGAATCAAGGGGGAGCGGCGCTACCGGCCTCCTTCGCTTCCCAACACGCGGAAGAAACAAGAGCGCGCGCCTGTGTGGCACGTTGGCCCGTGGGGGCGCACGCGGTAAAGCAGGGCGTCGCCGTCGCAGTCGTAGCGCACCTCTTCCACGTGGAGCACGTGGCCGCTGGTTTCGCCCTTCTGCCAGAGCTGCTGGCGGCTGCGGCTCCAGAAGTGGGCCAGGCCGGTCTCCAGCGTGCGAGCCAACGCCTCACGGTTGGCGTAGGCCAGCATGAGGACCGCGCCATCCTCCACGTCCTGAACGACAACGGGGATCAGCCCCCGCTCGTCCCAGCGCAAATTATCGAAGAGGCTTGACACATTCGTTCTCATTTTCCTCACCGGAGGGTGTTCGGAAATTCAAGTGGAAGCCACAGCGGGCCAATTCTCCTCACACGGAGGCCCAGAGAACACGGAGAAAACGTCCATAAGGTATTACTCTGCTGATCCGGCTTCGATCGGAGGCCAGGACACACCTGGCCGCACCCACAGGAGCCGTCCGGTCTTGAGCGCTGTGCGGGCCACCCGCTGTCCCGCGCGGACTTCGTCCAGGGTGTAGGGGAAGACGTCAATGTCCACCGGAAAGCCCGAAGGCGTGTAAAGGGGAATGCGGTCCAGGAAGGGGAGCGAGCTTTCCCTCAGCACCACGAGCAGATCCACATCACTCCTCACGCCGAAGTGAGGGGTGTCGAAGGAACCGAACAGTACCACAGCGACCACTTCCGGCCTTGTCCTGAGTTCCTTCACAAATTCGTCGAGGGCTTTCCTCACAAGCTCCTTATCCACGGAGAAGATGGTCACAGAACCGTAAGAGCGCTTCCGAATAGCGGATGGCATCTTCAGCTTCCTTTCGGGTGTAGAACTCAGTGGGAGCTCCTTGTTCAAGGCCGTTAGGATAACGGGTGGGAATGTAATGCTTGTCAAGGATTTTGGCTGCCTCCAACAGGTCGTCCGAGACTTCAATGCCCTCATTCTGGAGTGCTTCCAACATGCGGACGAGTGAGTGTCCCCATACATCCTCTCCGCGCTGCTCGAACACGGCTTTGAGGGCCTTCTCGGCCGCCTGCTGCGCGGCAAAGCAAGCCCACTCGTAGTCACCGTCCTCAAGGGCGTGACGAGCATGGCGTAAGTCTGCCTTAGCCTGAGTCCACCAGTCACGAGCTCGGTTCATGTGATGGCTCCATGTTTATCAAACTGTCCGAAGGCCGGCCAACTGAGTCTTACGGTTACGGCCGCACCGGCACGCCCCGCTCGCGCAGGTAGGCCTTCACGTCGGCGATGCGCAACTGGCGGTAGTGGAAGAGGGAGGCCGCCAGGGCCGCGTCGGCTCCCCCTTCGGTGAGCACGCGGTAGAAGTGCTCAGGAGCGCCGGCCCCGCCGCTGGCAATCACAGGGATGGAGACGGCCTCGCTCACGGCCCGCGTGAGCTCGATGTCGTAACCGGCCTGGGTGCCGTCGGCGTCCATGCTGGTGAGGAGAATCTCACCGGCCCCGCGCCGCTCGGCCTCCACAGCCCACTCGACCGCGTCCTTGCCCGTGGGGATGCGCCCCCCGCTGATGACCACCTCCCACCACCCCTCGGGGCGTCGCCGCGCGTCAATGGCCACCACAACGCACTGGCTGCCGAAGCGCTCCGCCCCCTCGGAGATGAGGTCCGGGTTGCGCACGGCCGCGCTGTTGATGGAGACCTTGTCGGCGCCGGCCTGCAAGATGGCCCGCATGTCCTCCACCGTGCGGATGCCCCCGCCCACGGTAAAGGGGATGAAGACCGTGTCGGCCACCCGGCGCACCACGTCGCGCATGATTTCGCGCCCCTCGTGGGTGGCCGAAATGTCGAGAAAGACCAGCTCGTCGGCCCGCTCGCGGTCGTAGACGCGGGCCTGTTCCACCGGGTCGCCGGCGTCGCGCAGGTTGACGAAATTGACGCCCTTCACCACCCGGCCATCTTTCACGTCCAGGCAGGGAATGATGCGCTTGGCCAGCACCGCCTTCTCCTCCCGCTACTCACCAGGTTCCGCCTTCACCGTCCGCAGCGCCTCGGCCAACGAGACCAGCCCCTTGTAAAGCGCCTGCCCCACCACGACCCCCTCGACGCCGTATCCCGCCAACCAGCGCACCTGCAAAATGTCGTCCAGGGAGCGCACGCCGCCGCTGGCAATCACGCGCAGCCCGCTGCGGTGGGCCAGTTCACCCGTGCGGGCGATGTTGGGGCCGCTGAGGGTGCCGTCGCGCGTTACGTCGGTGTAGAGCAGGCGCTGCACGCCAAGCTGTTTCACCTGCTCCGCCAGCGTGAAAATGTCGAGGGGCGCCTCGCTTTGCCAGCCGTGGGTCACCACCTGCTGATCCCGCGCGTCCACGGCCACGACAATGCGCTCCGGCCCGAAGCGCTCCACGGCCTCGCGTACCAACTCAGGGTTGGTGACGGCCACCGTGCCCAACACCACGCGGGCCACGCCCCACTCCAGCGTCCGCTCCACGTCGGCCAGCGTGCGCAGCCCTCCGCCGAACTGCACCGGCACGGGAACAGCCCGCACGATGGCCTGCACGGCTCGCGGGTTGGGCGAGTCCTCGCCGAAGGCACCGTCCAGGTTGACCACGTGCAACCACTCGGCCCCCTCGGCAACCCAGCGCTCGGCGGCCGCCACAGGGTCGTCGCCGTAGACCGTCTCGGCGTTGGGGTCGCCCCGCACCAGGCGCACGCAGCGCCCCCGGCGCAGGTCAATGGCCGGAAAGACGGTGATGGTGAACTGTTCGGGCGGAAAGACCTTGTGTGCGGACATAGCCCCCTTCGTCACATTTTGGTAAAGTTGCGCAACAACTGCAAGCCCAACTCCTGGCTCTTCTCCGGGTGGAATTGAATGCCCATCACGTGCTCACGGCCACAGATGCACGGGAATTCGACCTCGTAGTCGCTCACGGCCAGCACAACCGCCTCGTCGGTCGGCTTGACGTAGTAGGAGTGGACGAAGTACCCGTACTGGCCGGGCGGAATGTCGGCCACCAGCGGGTGCTGGCGCACCACGCGCACCTCGTTCCAGCCAATGTGGGGCACCTTCAGGGAAATGCGGAAGCGCTCCACCCGGCCGGGGAAGATGCCCAACCCCTGGTGGTGGCCCAACTCCTCGCTCTCCTCGAAAAGCAACTGAAGCCCCAGGCAGATGCCCAGGAAAGGGGTGCCGCGGTCCACCGCCTCCAGCAGCGGCTCCACCAGCCCCATCGCCCGCAACCGCCGCATGGCCTCGCCGAAGGCGCCCACGCCCGGCAAGACCAGCTTGTCGGCCTCCCGCACCAGCCGGGGATCACTCGTGACAGTCACCTGAGCGCCCACCGCCTCGAAGGCTTTTTGGACGCTTCGCAGGTTGCCGGCGCCGTAATCCACAATGACAATCGCCATGTTTCACACCTTCTGCCAGATGCCGAAGTAGAGGTTGGTGGCCTCCATGACGCTCTCAAGCGACACGAAAAGAGGAAACAAGTGGGCGGCCAGCTCCCGGCAGGGGCGGAAGCCCACCGCGCGCAACAGCGCCCGCACCTCCGACACCGAAGGGCGGTAGACGTGCTCCTCCACGTCGTAGAGGCGGCGGTAGAGCCACCGGGAAAGGCGGTTAGAGCGTGTCGGCAGGTAGAGAGCGAACACGCCTCCCGGTGCCAAGGTCCGGTGAACGCGCTCCAACACCAAGCGCGGGTCAAAGAAATGCTCCACCACGTTCAACGCGCACACCACGTCAAACGCAACGTCGAAGGGGATGGGCTCTCGCTCGACATCACAAAGCTGAAAGCGTTCCCAGTCCACCAGCCCCATTTCCTCGCGGAGCGCCTGGAGGGCGGCCGGTGACACGTCCACGCCGTAACACTCGAAGCGCCGGGCAAAAGTGCGAATCAGATTGCCGTTCCCAAAGCCAATCTCCAGCAACCGGCCCGACGGTTTGTAGGCCCGCACCGCACGGTAGATGCAGGCGTTCCGCATTCGCAGGTACAATTGATAAAGCCGGGAACCGTAGTGTTCCCGGAAATATTGTACCGTATAGTGCCCCCCCTCCTTCAAAAAGGCCTCCCTTTATCCCAACACCCCCTTCGTGCTGGGGATCTCCTGAGCCCGGCGGGGATCGGGCTCCACGGCGGCGCGCAGGGCTTGGCCCAGCGCCTTGAAGATGGCTTCTACAATGTGGTGAGTGTTCTGGCCGTCCAACACCCGCACGTGAAGCGTCAGGCCGGCGTTGGTCGCCAGCGCGCGCAGGAACTCGGGGACCAACTCGGTGTCGAAGCGGCCCACCTTCTGGGACGGAAAGGTGCCGTGAAAGACCAGCAGCCCCCGTCCGCTTACGTCAACTGAAACCAGCACCAGCGCTTCGTCCATAGGCACCACGGCATGGCCGTAGCGCCGGATGCCACGCCGGTCGCCCAGCGCTTCGGCAAAGGCCCGCCCCAGCACGATGCCCACGTCCTCCACGGTGTGGTGGTCGTCAATTTCGTAATCACCGGCGGCTTCGACCGTGAGGTCGAACAGACCGTGGACGGCCAGGTGGTCGAGCATGTGGTCGAAGAAGGGCACGCCGGTACGGCGCTGGCCGGCCCCGGTGCCGTTCAGCCCCAGCACCACGCGCACCTCTGTTTCAACGGTGCGACGCTCAAAGGTTGTGCGGCGGTCGAGCTCGCTCATTGTGAAACCTGCACCCCATCCAGGAAGGATTTGGCCTGTTCGATGATGTCGTAAACCCGGTCCAGAAAGTCGCGGCTCACTCCTTGGGCTTCAGCATCGGCGGCCAAAACCTCCAGGATTTCGATGAAGCCGGCCGGGTTGAACGTGCTAAACGCCTCTTTGAGCAGCGCCTCGCGCTCCTCGCGCGTCTCGGCCCGCAAAAGCCGGTTGACCATTTGCAGCTCGGGGCGCAGCTTCCTCTCGGCCTCCTCGACGACGCGCCGGTAGATGTGCTGGAGCACTTGGACAACGTCCGGTCTGTTCTGTTCGGTGGCGGCCTGAATGTTGGCCGAGAGCACCACCAGGAAGGCCTCGTCCAGCTCGTCGAGGCGTTCGGCGATGGCAGCGTCCATGTCGGGCGCCCGCAAAATTTCGTTGAGCTGGCGGGCAGCGCGCTCCATCGCCTCCTGCGCCTCACGGTCCATCTCCTCGGTGAGGTCAACGAGGGCGTCGCGGAGGGTCTCCAGGGCCTGTTTTTCGGCCTCATCCTCGCTGCCCTCGATCTGCTCGGCCACGTAGAGGAAGAAGCCGTAGTCAAGCAAGGGGCGGTATTGAGCCACGGCTGCGCGAAGCTGATCGGGACTCACCTGGCGGAACATGCGCAACAAGTCGCCGTACACGGCTTCCTGGGCTGCCCGCGGGATCTCCTCGGGCGGGATGTCCAACCACGTTACCAACTTCTCCTGTAACTGCCGAAGGCGTTGGAAGGTGCGTTCATCCTGGCGCTCCTCAGCGGCACCCATCATGCCCACCAGGAGAAACAGGAAGTCCCGGTCAACTTGTTCCCGGTTGGCCTCCACCAGCGGCTTCAGGATGGCCTCGTCGTCCACGGCGTCGAGCATCTTGAGCAGCAGTTGAATGCGCTCACTTTGGCGGCGCAGCGCCTCCCGGTCCACCCCTTCGGCCTCGAGAATCGTCTCGATCAGCCCCTCCAGCGTCATCACGCGCTTGGGGTTGAGAAAGTAGCCCTTGCGGGCCTCGGGGGGCACCGCGTTCATCAGGGCGTTGGTGAGCTGCCCTGCCAGGCGCTCTTCCTCTTCCATGGAGAGGTTGAGAGCCGAGGGGATGAAGAGCACGAGCAACTCCTTGTCCGGATCGTGGTAGGCCAGTGGCACCATCAGGGCTCCCTTGGTGCCACAGGAGGGACAGGTGACCACGTTGAGTTGGCCGGAGAGCAACTGCTCCTTCAGGTGAGGCTGTTGCCTGGCGTCCACCACGTTGTAGACGCGGGCTTGGAAGGGGGTTCCACACTGGGGACACGTAATCTGGGTTTGGGCAGGCAAAACGTTCATTTTGGATTCCTCGCTTTCATGCGTCCGGCGCGTGACCGGCACTGTTTCTGCTCATGACAAGAGGGAAAGAGCGGGGCCTGTTCTGGCCCCGCATCAGGCACAGTCCGAAGAGGGCATCCCCCGTCAGAGACGGCTCATTTGGGTCAAAGAACGTTCGGAAGCGGCTCCTCCAAACGGTCACAAACCTGAAAGGAAACTCCCCTGAGAACCTTCTTACAGACCTATTGGGGCCTTGCACCGTCCGAACGCTTTCAGCCGTATAATAGTAACGCAAAGGAAGAAGGAAAGCAAATAGTAAGGGTTCAAAGCAATTGATTGGAACTGCATGGTGCACCAGAAGGATTGCACGTTGGTGTATCTGCCCACCATAGGCACGTGAATGGCCCTTATCACCTTACCTCGCTTGAAAACTGCGGATAGCCAGAGCGGAAATCATTCGCTTGACACACCTCCTGTCTCCCGTAGAATACTCCAAACTGCCTTCCCCGCGCCCCCGTGGAGTGGATAAAGCCTGGCCCTAGCCGAGGTTTATTCAGGCGGCTGACTGAGAAGCAATCCGCTATTCACACGAGTGCCTGCTTGGCACCACACAGCGTTACACTTTTTCGGTCAACAAGGGGAAGCACTCTGGGAACTACATCCGCGTAAACGGTGAGCCGACTGTTGTCAGGTGGGAAGGAACTCATGGGAACACCAGAACAGCACGGAATTCGCGTGCTCATTGCCGACGACCATCCGGTTGTGCGGGCAGGTTTGCAAGCGCTTTTGCAAACACGTAACGACATACATGTTGTCGGTGAGATCACCTGCGGCAAGGATGTACTCACTGCGGTCGCCCAACACGCCCATAGCCTCGACCTACTCATTCTGGACGCCCACATGCCCGACTTCAACCCGGTCAAGGCCGTTCGCGAGATCAGAGCCCAATTCCCCGCTCTCCGAATCCTGATCCTCTCCTCCTACGACGACCGGGAGTACGTCACGGGGCTGCTCAACGCCGGGGTTCACGGCTACGTTCTGAAAGATGAACCTCCAGCTACCCTCTTTGCCGCCATCCGCACCGTAGCCGAAGGGGAAATGTATCTGAGTCCCAGGATTGCTCGCGTTTACGTCCGCCACCAGCGCCGGCTGATGAACGAGCGCGACTTGCTGCTCGAGCTGACAGACCGCGAACTGGAAGTCCTACGGCTCGTCGGCAAAGGGTATGACAACCATGAAATTGCCAGGATGCTGACCATCAGTTACGAGACGGTGAAAAATCATCTGCGCAACATCTACAGCAAACTGGGACTGACGAACCGGTATCAGGCGATTGTGTTTGCCTTTCGCCACAACATTGTAGAGCTTGATTGAGATCTTCGTCCGTTTAGGTCGGCATCGGCCAAACGGACAGTAGGGCTATGCCCAGTGCAGTAACCAAGCCGTACAGAATGGCTCCATCAACAGCCCGACTCACGTTGAAGCGGGCAAACCGGTAGAGTACCACGCCAACGAGGATCAGGTGCCAGAGGAAGAAGAGGTCCCACTGCCACAAGAACTGCCATGAGAGGCTGGAAAGAGGTGTGAGCCCTTGACCGCGTGGCACCAAAAATGAAAGCCCGTTGTCCACCAGGGTTCCTCCCAGCAGAAGGTAGAAACCGTGCGCAGTCATTCGCAATGCCAACGGGAGCCAGAGCCAGGGAACAAGTACCAGGATCGCGCGCCTCGACAAAGGCCGAGGTCCCAGTCGGCTTACTGCCATCAGGACCAAGCCCTGAAAAGTCCAATGTGCCAGCAACATGACCAGCATGGCCACCATATTTATTGTCCAGACAACGCCTGGAGCACCAAGCATACCCGGGGAAGCACTTCGAGTTGTGGCCTGTAAGGCTTTGGTTAAGTGGGGCACCAATCCGGCACTGATGATTCCGGCCCCTACAACAGCCGTCACCAGCGGAATTTTCCAGTGGCGGCGTTGCAAGAGTACGCTGGCCAGTGTTTCCCCAGGCCGATAGAGGAGCGCGGGTAGGAAAGAGAATTGGGTGATCAATCGGGCTAACATCCTTTTGGTCTCCTTTGCTCATGTTCCGGGCCTGCGCGATAAAAGCGCTTTGCCTTTCCACAGCGCTTTACACGTTCTGCCCTTTGAGCCGTCCAACGGCAGTAAACACATCCCTCGGCTATCTGGCGACAAGGCGTGCGAGTTGAACGATTAAATCCAACAAGAACAGGACGAGCAAAAGGAGCTTCCACCACCGAATGCCTGTCCGCTGGATGAAGATCAGGTTTGCCAGGGTGTATCCCAATGCCGTCAAGGGCCCCAGATCGGCCAGGTCTAGGGCGCCCAATAGCGTGCCCGTGGCACCAAGGACAAATCCCCCCACTAAGGCCCAGCTTGCCAGCCGATAAGTGGGCGGATCGTCAAACCACCACACACCCAAATAGGGGACCACCTTAGCCTGGATACCTCCCGGCCACACAGCGGCAAAAGCACTCACGAGCCGAGCATACCGACTTGGCAGTCGGTAGGTTTGCGGGTCGAAGCGAATGTAAATCGGCTGCAAGTACGGGGCTGCGCCGTCGAGGCTCTCAAACCCCCACGCAAAATCCCGGTCGGCAATTCGCGAGCGCTCAGCGCATTGTGGGGGGTGGCTGTCAACGTACGGGGGTTGCAGCATCACGTCGGGATCAATCGAAAAGACCAGACGTTCGTCGAAAAGGCGTCCAAATTGCCGTCCCAACCGGAGGCGCACGTCGAGATCAATCAGCCCAGGGAGACGCGCAAAAGGAGGCCGCACGCTGGCATCAACAGGGAGCCACCCCACCCCTTCGATAAACACCTCATTCCACACATGTGCTCGGAGGGTCTCATGGGCAAAGGTGCCCACCATCACCCGACAGGGGATATCCAGCGCCCGGCACCAGGCGGCGTAGAGGAACGAATATTCACCGCAGTCCCCTTGGCGGCTGCGTCGCATGGCTTCGCTTCCACGCGCGGCCGGTGGCCACTTGTACCGGTAATGCGTGACCAAATGGACAAAAAGTCGGCGAGCCTGCTCCAACGGCGTTGTGACTTCCCCGACAATCCGGCGCGCTTCAGATCGCACCTCGTCGGTCACGCGCACCAAGGGGGAAGAGCGCAAAAAATACCGCCGCTCCTCTTCGCTCAGGCGAACATCGGCCCCTGAGGCGACGGGGTCGTAGGTGCAATAGTAAAGATCAGCGTGGATGTCGAAACGTAGAGCCTCTTCAGGCGTCAGTCGGAAGAAGGCGAGCCGGTTCACACCCCACCCGTCGGGTTGCACTTCAATGGGAGTTGGCGTCATGTTCTCTATACGCACGCGACGCTGCGTGGGCAATTCCGGAGGCAAGGCCAGCCAGACGTCAACCGGGCCGGGCTGACGGTTGACGTAGGTGTAATGCATGGTGACGGTACACGCCGGCGTATACACCAGCGCTCCAGGGATTGTCTTTTGATGAGTTAGCAACGGCGAGAAAGAGACAGAGGGGAATGAAAATTGGCTCATTGTCCTTGTCTCCTCTGCAACAATTATGCCATGCTTGGGGAAGTTGGCTCTCTGGCATCAGGACTCGTACAACGGCCGATGTTCATTTTGCTCGCCGGACAGATCTACCACACAGTGGGTCGTACATTCAACCGGCATCAAGCGACGGCGAGCAGCCACCCAGTCGTACACCTGCTGGCCTACACCCACAGATTTCGCCAAGCGCAGCAGCGGCCACACAGGCCACAAAATGGGCAGACGGGCAGCTACCAGACTGAATGCCTCGATTCCTTCGACAAACTCTTTCCGGGATACCAAACGAGCCTGTATACGAGCTTCAGCTTTGGTGACGTCGAGCCCGTAATGAAGTGAAATCTCCGGTTGACGGAAGGGGATGGGTTCCAGCATCCTCAACCAATCCATTTTTTGCAAAAGGGCAATGGTGCGACAACAAAGCGGACACCAGTTATCGTAGAACAGTTGCACTTGTAGTGGCTCCAGTAGGCGGCGGCCGGGTGTACTCAAGTACTTGTCCAGCCAATTTCGCAATGTGCGTCCAAGACGATTGAACCACCCTCCTATTGCCCGGTATTCCTCATCGCTGATGAGGGCCAGTTCCACGCTGATCATGATCGCCGAAAAGGTGATGAGGCCCATGAAAAGGGCAATTCCCAGATGAAAGCTGAAGCCGGCGAGAATGGCCAGACGGCGTGTCCACCGATGGAGAAAGAACAGAAACGGAAATCCGACTTGAAAGGCGACCGTCATATAGCTCAATGCAACCACGAGCGGCACGTTAAGATACACGCGCTCGCTATATCCAGGCCAGGTAAATTCGTCCACACGCATGATGTAGTAGAGAGCTGTACCACTCTGCCACATCTCACCCTGGACTTTATACAGGCCGGCCGTCGCGTATACGATACAGATTTGAAGGGCAAAGGCAAGTATGGCAGCATTATGGCACATAGCTAACACTTGTCGCCACGTATCACTCAGTCTCCCCCAAAATCTTCGTCCTCGCTCGGCATCGAAGGAGAAATATGCACCCAAGTTAGCGAAAAGCGCGTACACCATCACGATTTGCAGCACATTGTCCCCCCCGTCCCAAAGGGTGGGATTTCGCTCATGCAAGGACCACAGGAACACGTACGTCAACAAAGTCATCAACCGCGTGTGCCACCCCAAAACCCACAGGGCCGTTACGAGAATTCCCAGGTGAAACAGTGCTTCAAAGAAAAAGGGATGGCTGCTGATGGCATACAGCGAAAAGGAACCGGTCTCGTTAAGTTTTTCGATAAATTTGTCATACGGCCAGACACCATTAGGGCCATACAGGTAATGGCGGTGGTGATAGTTGATCAGGTACTGGTAAAGAATAGTCAAACCGGCCACAATCCGAAACAGACTGGCGCCGATCAAATGGCGCTCCTGACTCAGGGTGTCAACTCCTCGTTGCCAGATCTCCCCTATGCTCATTTGGTCACCTCCCCAAGAACAAGTGGAGCCACATCTTGATAGGGAGCCCAGTCCAAAAGAATGTAACTCAGCTCGCCGGCTTCATCAGGCAAGTGACGTTGAGAAAAGCGAGGAAAGCGCAGTATCACGATGCGCACCCGTACGGCTTCTGTCCGTCCTCGACCGTACAGTCGGTCGCAATGCGCAGAAGCAATACGGTTGAGTAACAGCACCCCATTTTGACGTTCACGAGCGTCAATTTGGGCCAGTTCGTCCACGAGTTCGTTGTACTCAGATGGCTCCTTTGTGCGATGTTTCAGTAACGTGGCTAGCATCTCGTCACGGTTAAAGATAGCGTGCACCGCGCTGGACTGAGGGCGATCAAGTCGGTCCGCTGGCGTAAACCGGTTACGGTAACGAGCTTGTCGAAAGGGGGTAGAAATGTCTACCCAATCGGTAACCACTGTCCGGCCATCAGGTTGCTTGAGCCGGCACGCAACAGTCAATACACGAGTATCTTTGACAGGGTCAGGCGCAAAAAGGTGCCAGTTCTGGACAAAGAACGGGTGCATATACGCTAGAATCACATCGTAAATTCGTAGTTTGACGGGGTTGAGCGGTGTCAGATAAGCCACTGTGAATCCGAAATGAACTGCCAACATGAGCAAAAGTGCTACGGGAAAAAGGTTCACCACCCAGCGCGAAAGTCGTTGCACGGGACCCCCTCCTTCATTTGCAAGTTGAAGACGAGAACTAGTAATCGAACAAAACATCAGCGCGCTGGTCAATGCTTACCTGAGGCTCGGCAGCCCATATCCAGGCTAACGCCTTTGCCGCGTTGTAAACTGCCCTGGCCGCATCATTCAAAAACCCTGCTGGGGCTACAGCTTCCGATCGTTCCACACCGTCGTGCGTAAAAAGCGTCGAGTTTGCTGTCGTCATATTTTCTACTGGGGCAGCCGCTACATGAAGAGTGAAGAGAGTTACCAGAAAAAGCACCACTATGAGCACAGTTAAACCACGGATCATGCCTACTCCTTTCACAATTTTAAGAAGGGGGCAGAGGACACGGCCTACTCCTCTGCCCTATCGAGTTTTAATAGTCAAAAGCAGCTTCGGCTCGGGCGTCCAGAAGTTGAGGTGCTTCTCCCCAAATCCAGTTTTTGTGCTTGGCATAATCGTAGGCTACATTGGCGACTAAACTGGCAGCCACACCCAACAGAAAAGCCCCTGCAAGCGCCGGGACCGCTTGTGGCTCCACCTCCGTCGTTGAACCAGTGCGGCCCGTGTAAAGATTAGGCACCGGTTCTGCCGGGATGGTAGCCGCCGCCGCGTTTAACACCATTGTGAAGAACATAGCCATCACTACAACGGCCGAGATGAGTTTGTGTTTCACCAGGTCACCTCCTTCTCTTTACTTTGTTTTGCGCTTGACTGGTAAGGCCTTACCCTTTGCCGCTACTGTAGCAAATTCCTTCAGCACTGTCATCCCCTTTCCGTGTCAATTTTGGCCCCCAAAAAGGGGCATGAAACGTCACCCTCGTTGGCGTTTATCAGGCGGCCAACGGACAGATAGTTGTCTGAGTTTTCTCTTGAGGTTTTAAGTGTGATACAATGGTGATTCAAGGATACGGTGGAGCGAATCGAGCCGTAAGCGGAGACGGCGGACATGAAAACAAGAGGGAGAATAAGCAAGCAGGCTCTCTGGTTTTTGCTCATCGGCTTTATGGTGCTTTTCCCCGTCGCCGTTCTGTTGTTGGGCATGACGCTTGTTCGCACGAGCGGGTATACGGGGTTGCAGGTTGATCACCGTGGTCGGGTCGTGGCTGTACACCCCGAGAGTCCTGCCGCTGCCGCCGGGCTGATCCCCGGCGACTCCATTCTGCGTATAAACGGTTCCCCTGATTGGGAGGTATTGGATCATCTGGCCGCCGGCGAAGAGGTACTGATCACATGGCAACGCGGCACTCAGCACTATACAGCTCACGTGCGCGCCACGCCTTATCCGCGGGACCGTCTTTGGCCTGTTGTCTGGCCCTTGCTCTCGGCCCTTGCGTTTTGGGTGGCCGGAACACGCCTGCTGCTCAGCCCACACCGCCTTTCTGACGACGCTCGGCGATTTGTGGTCTTTGCGTATTTGGCCGCTGCCGAGCTGTTTGCCGGTCGGCTTCAAACGATCGTTCCTTCTTATGCGACCTTCCTCCTCCTCGTTTCAGTAGGAGCCGCCTTCAGCTACGTGCACTTCCACCGTTTCTTCCCCTTCCCCGTTCGGTCAAGTCTTCTAGGACGGGGCATTGTCTGGCACGAACACGCCGGAAGGGCGCTGCTCGTCGGAGGAGGAGGGCTGGCCCTTTGGTCGGTGATGTATCCCTCACCCTCGGTCACAACCGGCTTGACCGTTTTGGTGGTGGCTTATCTCCTGTTGGCACGCCTGCTGGTTTGGGGAACATTGGTCTACGGATACGTGTACGGCGATACCCAACGAGTCCTCAGCCGCATACGACTCATTGCGAGTGCTACCGGACTGGTGTTGCTCTTCACGCTTCTCGCCCTGATCACGGCATTTGTCTTTCCCGCCGGCCAGCGTATTCCCGCCAATCTTTCCATGATAAGCCAAGTATTGATTCCCATTGCGTACCTTGTGGCGTTGAGACGGGAAGATTTCTACACCGTTGACCGCGTGTTGAACCGTGCGCTTGTTTACACGCTCGCCGTTCTTGTGCTCGCAGGGCTTCACTGGGCTACCGTCTTTCTCCTGATGTGGGGTGTGGGCCGGCAGATAAGCACATCCCCGCTTCTGCACTCTTTCTTGGGCGCTTCGTTGGCCGTTCTGTTTGCTCCGTTGCGGGATTCCATTGCCGGCATGGTCAACACCTTCTTCTACGGACGAGAAAAAGACATGTTGAGCGCGAGCCAACGGTTGTCCAGAGCACTGGTTCACTGCCGCACGGAAGAAGAACTCGCGCACCTGCTCACCACACGGCTCCCCCGGGTGTTCGGCGCATCGGGAGCTGTCTGGCTGGTGTGGCGCGATGGGCATGGGTGGACATGTCACACGAATCCGGATCGTATTTTGGACGCTGAAGCCATAGCCGCTGTCCAAGCTGTGAGCCACCAGTTGGTTGACCGTCCCGTTTTGCGCGCCTCCGAGGCGCACCATCTGGCCCCCTCGGCTGCCGTTGATCCAACAGCCTTGCCGTCACACGGTCTTTTCCTGTGCTTGGCACCGAGTTCTCACTTGCGGAGCGTGCTCTGGTTAGGTCCCAAAGCGTCAGATGACATGTACACCGAGCAGGAACTTCGGTTGTTGCGCTTGTTGGTGGCCCCCGGCACTCTGGCGCTGGAAAACTGCGAACTGAACCGCTCTCTTGCCACCCGCACCACTGAGCTCCAATATCTGCACCATGCACTGGTCATGGCCGACGAACGCATTCGCCGCCAACTGGCCCATGAGCTCCACGATCGCATCATGCAGGACATCTACGGCCAACTTTACGTATTGCGGGCCCGACAAGAAACAACTCAGAAGGGAAACGACGAAGAGCTAAAGCGCGTGCAGCACACCTTGGAAAGAATCGTGGAGGACTTGCGGCGGCTGTGTCATGGCTTGCGGCCCCCGCTCTTAGAGGAGCTTGGCCTTGTACCCGCCCTGCGGGCTTTGGTCAACGAATACCGCGAAACGGCTCCACATTTGCTCCTCGAAGCCCGTCTAGTGGAACTCCCTCAACGGTTGCCGGCTGAAGTGGAAAGCAGCCTCTTTGCTATTGCCAAAAGCGCCTTGACGAACGTCATTCGTCACAGTCAAGCCAGCCGTACCGGCCTCACCCTCGAATACAACGGACAGACGTTACTTCTCGAAGTGTGGGATAACGGAAGAGGTTTCACCGTTCCGAACAACTGGACGCCGCTGTTGAAATCTGAGCGATTCGGCTTAGCCGGCATGCACGAGCGGGCCCGCATGATTGGCGCAACGTTTCATGTGGCGTCTTCGCCGGGCAACGGAACGCGAGTCACTGTTTCCTGGCCTTTACCACAACCCGTTTCTTCCACCTGTTGACCCCTGCAATCGGCAGCATTTGTGATAGCTTCCTCAGCGCTACGATAAAGTAAGAACCTTCAGCCGCGCCTCATTAGAGAAAGCCCGTGGGTGTAAGAGGAAGAAGAACTGCTATAAAGGCTGCCTCCCCCTAATGCCGTCGGACTTGAGCCTTTTCCTTCGTCTGGGTAAAATGAAAATGCGCTTGCACCGTATTCCCCGAACTTCGTTCCCTTCTTAATTGCACCCTCTCGGAGAATACCGCTGCGAGACACACCGTATCAACCCCTTCTGTGAATTCCGAAAGGAGTCAACGGTGAACCGCTTTATTGTGACTGCGCTCTTGGTTTGGTTCTTCGTGGCTGTTGGATCTCTGTTCTTTCGGGCCTCCCCACGGGTAGCCGCTCAATCGCCAACACAGGCGGCCACTTCTCAGGGCACGGCCTTCACCTATCAGGGGCAACTGCGCGATAACAGCGGGAATCCCCTCAGCGGCGCCTACGACTTCCAGTTCACCCTCCACGACGCCGCCACCGGCGGCAACCAGGTGGGTTCCGTGACGTTGAACAACGTAAGCGTGACCAACGGCTCCTTCAGCGTGCAACTCGACTTCGGCAGCAGCGCCTTCGACGGCAACGCCCGCTGGCTTGAAATTGCCGTGCGGCCAGCAGGGAGCGGCAGCTACACTACCTTGACCCCACGCCAGGCACTCACGGCCACGCCCTACGCCCTCTACAGCTTGAAAGCCCCGTGGGGCGGCCTGACGGGTGTGCCCAGCGGCTTCGCCGACGGCGTGGACAACGACACGCTGAGCACACTTTCGTGCAGTAGCAGCGGCCAGGTGGCGAAGTGGAACGGCAGCCAGTGGGTGTGTGGCACGGATGACACCGGCGGCGGTGGGAGCTTCTGGTCGTTGACGGGCAACGCCGGCACAAACTCAAGTGCCGATTTCCTGGGCACTACGGACAACGTGACCCTGACGCTGGCGGTGAGCAGCACCACGGCCCTGCGCCTTGAACCCACGACCGGCACACCGAACCTCATCGGCGGCTACAGCGGCAACAGCGTGGCGAGCGGTGTGGTGGGCGCGACCATCGCTGGCGGCGGTGGGAGTGGGGTTGTCAATCAGGTGACCGCGGACTACGCCGTTGTGGGCGGAGGAAAGAACAACACCGCCAGCGGCACCGCCGCCACCGTGGGCGGAGGCGTCGGCAACATTGCCAGCGACTACTACACCACCATCAGCGGCGGCTGGAGCAACATCGCCGGCGACACCTCTGCTACTGTGGGCGGGGGGAGCTGCAACCGCGCTGGGAACCTCACCCAGGCAACCTGTGCGCACACACCAGACACCGGAAGGTGGAGCACGGTGAGTGGTGGCATCAACAATTTGGCCAAAGGGTACGCTTCCACGGTGGGCGGGGGCTCCGGCACCGCTGGCAATATTGCCGGAGCCTTCGTGGGAGGTGGCGGCTATAACGGGACGACATCGAGCGGCAACCAGGCCCTGGCGACGGCTTCGACCATCGCTGGCGGCTATAACAACGTAATTACCCCTACAGCCTCGTATGCCGTCGTCAGTGGAGGGCAGAACAACACCGCCGTGTCCATTGGCGCGACTGTGAGCGGAGGCCAAAACAACACGGCCCAACTCAACGCCACTGTGGGAGGCGGCAACAACAACAAGGCTGGCGGTGTTTACGCCACCGTGGGTGGGGGGAGCAGCAATAACGCCTTAGCTTTTGCCACTGTAGGTGGTGGTGATGGCAACACGGCCAGTGGGTCCCGCGCCACGGTGGGCGGGGGAGGAAGCAACACGGCTAGCGACTGGTACACCACGGTGGGCGGGGGCTACAGCAACGACGCCAGCGGCTATGCCGCCACTGTTCCCGGCGGTTATGACAACACCGCCGCCGGCGACTACAGCTTCGCCGCCGGCCGGTCTGCCAGGGCGAATGTGTCCGGCTGCTTTGTCTGGGCGGACGCCAACGCTTCTACTACAAGCTGCAACACCTCGAATACGACTATCTTCCGCTCCAGCGGCGGGTTCTACATCTACACAGATGCCACGAGTACCACCACTGGCGCGTACCTGGCCCCTGGTAGTGGGACTTGGAGCAATCTGAGTGACCGCAACGCCAAAGAAGACTTCCAGCCGGTGGACCCGCAAGCCGTGCTGGAGAAAGTGGCCCACCTGCCCATCACCACTTGGAGCTACACAACCGAGGATGACGCCGTGCGCCACATGGGCCCCACGGCCCAGGACTTCTACGCCGCCTTCGGCCTGGGCAACTCGGACACAAGCATCACCACCGTGGACGCCGACGGCGTGGCCCTGGCCGCCATCCAGGGGCTCTACCAGCAGAACCAGGAGCAGGCCAAACGCATCGCGGAGTTGGAGTCCCAAAACCGCCGACAGCAGGCCCAAATCGCCGCCCTGGAGGCCCGCCTCGACGCCCTGGAAGGGGGTCACGGCTGGGCGCGGCTGCCCGACGTCGCCCCCTGGCTGGGGCTGGGCCTGCTCGCCGGACTCGTGCTGGCGCGCCGGCGGAAGGAGGTGGGACGATGAAGTCCTCGGCCCGAACGCTGGCCCTGGTGCTGGCCGTGGCCCTGCTGGTGCCCGCCACCATCGCCCTGGCCCAGCCCGGCGGGAGCTTCGACCTCTCCTGGAACACGGTGGACGGCGGGGGTGGGGCCAGCAGCGGCGGCGCCTACACCCTCGGCGGCACAGTCGGCCAGCCGGACGCGGGCGCCATGAGTGGCGGCAACTACACCGTGGTCGGCGGGTTCTGGGGTGGCACGGCGACCCAGTACAGCCTGTACCTGCCCGTGGTGGTGCGGTGAAGGCAAATGGGGTGGGAAGGTGCGACGCACTTCCGGAAGTGCGTCGCACCTTGTACCTTAAATGTGAAGACTGGCCGGCGTGCATTGCAACGCCCGCCAGACCTCGCCCCAGCGGCGAGCAAACTGCGCCAGGCGGGGCCCGGCGTCGGGGTGGTCGGCCAGGAGGTCGAAGCTCCGTTGAAAGAAGCGCCGGGCCTCGTCGGCATGGCCCTGGGTGAAGGCCAAGTGGCCCATGAAGCCCAACACCTCGGCCATGCCGCCGTGACTGTCCAGCTCCCGGTAGGCGGCCAGGCTCCGCTCAAACCACTGGCGGGCGGCGTCGGCATCACCCGCCAGCCGGCAGGCCTCACCCAGTTGGGTCATGGTGTAGGCCACGGCGTGGCCGTCGCCCAGTTCGCGGAAGCGGTCCAGGGCTTCGTCCAGGGTCTGCTGCGCCTGCCCGTGTCGGCCCAGGTGGCTGAGGGCACGGCCCAGGTAGGCCAGGCAGAGGGCCACGCCGTACTCGTCGCCCGTCTGCTGACAGCGCTCAAGGGCGGCCTCGCACTGCTCCACAGCCCTCAAATGTTGTCCAAGATCGCCGTTCACCAGCCCTAAATAGGCCGAGAAGAAGGCCGCACCACGCTGTTCGCCCGTTCTGTGGGCGATTTCCAGCCCTTCTTCGAACACGTCCCGCGCGCGCTCCCACTCGCCCAGGGTGTAGAGCAGCAGCCCGTAGCGTGCCAGCGCTCGTCCCGTGCCCCACACGTCTTCACGGCGCCGGTAGAGGGCCAGACTTCGCTCGTAGCAACGCCGGGCCTGCTGGTACTCACCCGTGTTGTGGAGCACCAACCCCAATGCCCCCAGCGCCAAGGCTTCCTCGCGCTCGTCCTGGCGTTGGCGGGCCAGGTTCACCCCCCGCTGAAGGATTTCCCGGGCTTCCGCGTAGCGCCCCAAGCGCCAGAGGAACCAGCCCTGACGCACCAGCAACTGTTCCCACAGGCGCCTCGCCACCTGGTCAGTTGGGCTGGGGGGAGCAGGCGCAAAGGCCGCTCCTGCTTGCCCGAACAACTCCGCCCCCTCGCGAAAGCGGCCGCTGAGCTCCAGGAAGTGGTACATGCCCTCCAGCGCCGTCCGCACTGCGTCCGCGTCTCCGGAGGTCACCGCTCCCGTCCAGGCCGCCCGCACATTCGTCCACTCCTCCCGAATCTCGTCCAGCGCCTCCTTCTGCCGCGCTCCTTGCAGGTCGTTCACCCGTGCCTGGAGAAAACCGGCGTAGTAATGACGATATCGGCGGGCCATGTCTTCGGCTTCGCCGGCAACCGCGTGCAGCTTTTCCCGCGCGAAGGCGCGCAGCAACTCGTGCATTCTATAACGATGGGGGGAAAGCCGGCGCAGAAGGGACTTGTCGGCCAGCGTTGCCAGCATGGCCTCGGAAATGCCGGCCACCTCGCGCGCCGCTCTGGCCGTGAAGCTCCCTGCGAAAACGGCCAACCGGCAAAAGGCCTGCTGTTGATCAGGTGAGAGGAGGTACCAGGAAGACTCGAAGGCCGCCCACAGGCTGCGGTGGCGCTCTTCCACATCCGCGAAGGGAGTGGCCAGGGAGCTCAAATGATGCTGAAGGCGGTCGGCGACCTCGCGGCAGGAGAGGCGGTCCAACCAGGCGGCCGCCAACTCGATGCCCAGCGGCAAGCCTTCGACCAGGCGGCAAATGCGGGCCACGTGCCGGGCTTCCCCACGGGGGTCGAAATCCCACCGCACCTGCTGCGCCCGGGCGACGAAGAGGCGCCCGGCAGGGGAGGCAAGTACGTCGGATTCCACATCTCCGGTTCGCTTGGGGGACTCCGGCGGACACTTCAGCCCTTCCAGTCGCAGGAGCCATTCCCACCGCAAGCGGAGTGGCTCCCGCGACGTGACGAGCACCTTGACATTGGGGGCCTGCTGAAACAACGCTTCCAGGATTTTGGCGATTTCCTGGCGCGGGTGTCCAGGAGCGGCCAGCAAGTCCTCGAAGTTGTCGAGGAGCAAGAGCATTTCCCGCTCGCGGAGAAAGCGGAACACCTGTTGGCGGGACGTTCGGCGGTGCTGGCCGCCACAGTCCAACCGGTCGGAGAGGAGATCAAGGAGGCGCTCCGGCGCCTGCTCGCCCGCGAGGGACACAAAGCAGACGCCGTGGAGAAAGGCGAAGGCGTGTCTGGCGGCGGCCTCCAGCGCCAGCCGCGTCTTGCCCACACCGGGCGGTCCCACCACCGTAATCAGGCGGGCGCGGGGGTCAGTCAACCGCTCGCTGAGCCAGGCCAACTCGCGCTCGCGGCCCACAAAGGACGTCGGGCGGGAGGGCAAGGCGTTCGGAACGCGCTGGCGGCGGAGTCGGCGGATGCGGCGGTAGAGGTGCTGGGTGCGCTCGTCCGGCTCGACGCCGAACTCCTCGGCCAGAACACGACAGCAGGCTTCATATTGGGCCAGGGCCGCGCTGATCTGGCCCAAGCGGGCCAGAATGTCCATGAGTTGGCGGTGGGCCTCTTCCCGCCAGGGCTCCAGCTCAAGCTGACGGCGCGCGTAGTGTTGAGCGGTTTCGAGGTGGCCGCGCCTGCGGTGATATTCGGCCAGCCAGAAGAGAGCCATCACCGCCAGGGCGTGCCACCGCTCACGCCGCAGGGCCACCCACTCCGAAAAGGCCAGGCAGTCCTTCAGGAAGAAGCCCTCCAGGAAATCTCCCCGGTAGAGCTCAACGGCCTTGGTCAGGCGTTCCGCGCAGGCATGGCAAGATTCGATGGCTTCGTGGGCATGGCGCCGAACGGCTATAACCAACTCCTCAAAGGCGAGCGCGTCCACCCAGATCACATCCGGCCGACATTGCACCGTGTCGCGGGTAATCTCGAAGAACGCCGATCGCTCCTCCTCGTCGTCCAGCGCGCGGCGCAGGCGGTGCAGGGAGAGGCGCAAGTTGCGGCGGGCGACTTGGTCCGGCACGTCCGGCCACAGCAGGCTGGCCAACTCGTCGCGGCGGCGGGGACGATCACGTTCGAGAGCCAGGTAGGCCAGCAGCGCGCGCACTTTGTCGGAACGGAAGTCGGCAATCGGCACCCCTTGCCGTGTGACGTGAAACGGGCCCAACACGTACAGGGCAAGTTGCTTCACTGTTTACCAACCTTTCCCCTTTTTTCTGCGCAGACGACCAGGCCAGCGGGGGAATGCTTCAGTGGACGTCGGGGAACGCCCCACACCGCCCTCAGCGTGTCGTCAGTGCCCTTTGTTCGCAAAAGGGAACACGGCAGAATTGGCCCTCAACAAGTAAGGGACACGGGGGGATGTGCCGCCTCTCCTTATCCGTGCGCGAGCGGGCCTCAGAGCGCACATTCCACTATTTTGAACGTCGGTGCCGGGCGTTTTGGGCGAATACGGTGAGTGCGTTTGGTTTTGTCACCGGCTCTGTAGTACAATACAGGTACATCGAGTCCCAAGTCGAAAGGAGACGCGCGTGCCGTCCACACCCGACCAGGACTTCTGGAAAGCCCTTGGTGCCGTGGAAGACCGGCTGGAGCGCCGGCTGCGATTTGCCGCCTGGCTGACGGCGGCCCTCGCCCCCTACGGCGTGCGCCCCGTCGTGGTGGGCGGACATGCCTTGGAGTTCTACACCCTGGGCGACTACGCCACAGGTGACATTGATATGGTATGCACGGACCTGACGGCTGTCAAGCGCGTGCTGGAACGCGCCGGTTTCCGGCGAGAAGGGCGCCACTGGTACCGCGAGGACCTGGACATCGCCGTTGAATTTCCGGGATCAACGCTGTTGGGGTCGTCGAGCCGGGTAGAAGCAGTTGCCATAGACGACGGCGTGGTCTACATCATTGGCAAGGAGGACCTGCTGATTGACCGCCTCAACGCCTGTGTGCACCGGCGCTCCCAAGAAGATTGCCGGTGGGCACGACGCCTGTTGCTCCTCTACGGCCCCGAGTTGGACTGGCCCTACCTGCGCACTCGCGCGCACGAGGAGGGCACGCTGAAGGAACTGGAAGCGTTGTGGAACGAGGTGCAGGCGGACAATGACGCGGTATGAGGAGCACATCAAGCGGCGCGCCGCCTTTCGGCGCCGGCTGCTGCGCGCCCGGGATCGCCGCTTGCCAGGCCGACGCCCCCGCGACCCGGCCAGCGAGCGTGTGCTCTCGCGGCTGATGGTTGCTCGCTACCGCCGCTGGCTGGCCAGCGGCCGGCTGGAACGCCTCGGCCCGCGGCGCTGGCGCTTCAACCCCCACATTCCCGACCTCGCTCAAGGCGTTCCTGCCGATCAACCGGCGGATGACAACGAATCCCCCACAGATGACACAGGTGCCACGCCGGAGAGCCCCCGTTTGGAGTGAGCCACGAAGCGCAACGGCCAGGGACGAAAAATCTTTCGCTTGTCCTGGCGTCCTCCCATGCCCTCGGTAATAGTCCTAGGTGCGACGCACTTTGGAAAGTGCGTCGCACCACCCTAGGATCCACATGCCTCCTGGAAACGTTTTGGAAACGCTCGCCCGTTAGAATGAAAAAGCCCACTGTCGCCAGTGGCCCAAACGGGAGATTCTCCGGGAGCATCGAAGTGCAAAGCGAACCCAAAAGTTACATCTCCTTCCTGTTGCGGCTGTACCGCGTGCAGAGCGGGGAAGGGTGGACCTGGCGAGCCTCCCTGGAAGACCCGCTGAGCGGCGAACGCCACGCCTTCCCCGACCTGCAAACGCTGTTTGCCTTTTTGGAGGACCGCATTAGCCCAAGGGAAGAGGAGCGAGGAGAAATGCAAGAGTGAAGGAGGGGGAAACTTCTCGCCCGGCTTCGCCGGCACCGGGCTCCAGCAGAGCACGAAGACGAAGAGCCTGAGCATCCCCCAACTCGACGCCGGCCTCTACGTACTGGTTGTTGAAGGAGCGAACGCAAGCTACACGGTAACTTACACGCCATTGGAGGTTATACGAGATGTCTATCTACCGATCGTTGTACGGTGAGGTGAGGTCCAGGAAGCATCCGCTGCGCCGTTTCGGGTTGGTATTCATCCTGGTGCTGCTCTTTTCCCTGGCCTATGGGGTCTATCCCTCCACGCCGACGGGGGCATCCGCCCCCGCCGGCGTGGGCGCGGCAAAACACTCTTTGCTTTTGGACGGCGACGGCGACTACGTGGAGATCCCCTACGCCAGCGACCTGAACACCCTCTCCGCCATCACCATTGAGGCCTGGGTGAAGCGAACGGCCTCCCGCTGTGAGACCGTCGTGGGCAACGGCTGGCGGGAGTCCTACTGGCTGGGGTTCTGCTACGGCCCCATCCGCTTCTACCACACGGGCTACCAGTGGGTGGACGGCAAGACGCCCATTCCGCCCGGCCAGTGGACCCACATCGCGGTAACCTACGACGGCACTACCCGCCGCTACTACGTCAACGGTCAACTGGACCTGGAGACGACGGCGAACAACGGACCGATTACGGCGGCTCCCGGAGGAGCGGTGTTGGGCATCGGGGGCGACCGGCACGGTGGGTACTACTTCCAGGGGTTGATTGACGAGGTGCGCATCTGGAACGTGGTGCGCACTCAGGCGGAGATTCAGGCCGACATGTACCGGACCATCAACAGCCCCCGGCCAGGCCTGCTGGCGGTGTGGCACTTTGACGGCGACGCCCAGGACGCGGTGGGAGGTCATCACGGCGTCTTACGCGGGAATGCTACCTTCTCATCGGAGCGTTTCCCAAGCAACGTGATATATCTGCCGTTAATCCGCCGGTGAAGCTCCTTGCCTATAGTTCCTGCCAAGGAAGGTGGTAGGAGTGAGGCGCACGCGGAGAGCCCGTATCAGGGGACAAAGGTAAATTTCACAGGAGGGAAGACCATGCGGACACGTGTCATCGTGCTTACAGCGCTGGTGTTGGCCCTGGGCCTGCTGACCTTTGCGGCCACCCGTTCCCTGGCCCAAGGGCCGGAGGGCGGCGCCACCCCGCAGGGCGAGGCCGCCATACAGGCGGCCGTGGGCACCGCCTTCACCTATCAGGGCCGCCTCACCGACGGCGGCAACCCCGCCAACGGCACCTACGACTTCCAGTTCAAGCTCTTCGACGCTGCTTCGGGTGGCACTCAGGTGGGCAGCACCGTCACCGTGGACGACGTGACCGTGACCGATGGGCTCTTCA
>WFWG01000105.1 GCA_015491235.1 Ardenticatenaceae bacterium | reverse complement strand
CTTCTCCTTTCTCTGTCTTTGATATTACTGTATTGGACTTTTTGACAAAACGCGAAACCGCGCTATATCTAGTGTTACATTGGCAGCAAGACCACAATATTACGAGAGTTTGGTGTGTCAAAAGCCTAGTACTCTACGCTGACTGGAACTTTGATGATCCGTTTATCAAATACCGCTATACTTAAAATTTAGCAAACCTCAGGGCAAGTTTTAGGGAGGGACCAAAGTGGCAAAAAGAGTCTTCCTCCTAACTTGACATTGTTAGATTAACATAAGACGCCACGTTCCTAGCTCGTAACCGGTCCGCAACCGGCATGTTTGACACGCCAACGGGGTTCTTCAGCCGGAAATAGCGGGACACGGACCCGCTCAGAGTTGGAATTTAACAATGTCAAGCTAAAACTCCAGAGGAAAACACAAATCGAACAGGAAGGAGGAAGACTCCCCTGAAAGAAAAATTTTACTGATTTCATGATTTTCGCCTATTGCCCATCTTTCGCTGATTTTTGAGGGCAAAAGCGAGGTTTGGCCCAAAGAAGAATTTATTGTCAGCTTCTTACTAGGTTTATCCCTTCAATCCGCTCAAATTGTAATCCGAGAGATTGCAAGAGACTGCTACATGTAGTAGCTAATCGCCGTAACACTACAACATAATAGTACATCTATCTTTAAAAAGGCCTCAACAAAATGCGCGAAAGATGCGACAAGGTATTAAAAATAACTAGACTAGAAAGAAAGTCATGAAGATACCGGAAAGCTTTGGGGAAACCCTTGCCAGAGAATGGGAAAAACTTCCAAATCTTTTTAAAGTTTGGTCTATATTAATAGTTTCATTAGAAATATTAATACTCGGAGCACTTAAACAAGAAACTGTAGATATCCTTGGCCAATTATATCCTTCAAGACAACAAGAAGCTTTACTGTTCCTTGTCATTCTTGTTTTGCCTGCAATTAGTTTGTTCTTTTCTATAATCCTTATTCTCATTGCAAGAGAAGCAAGAAGGTTAGATTATTGGCGAATTGAGAAAGCGGTAAGTAGTCTACAAGCTTTAGCTCCAAAAGACATTAAAGTCCCAGAAGGCTACGAATTGATTAAACTTCTCACAAGATCAAGCTTTGCTCTTGTATTTGTTGCACGAGACAAATATTCTCGGGAAAAGTATATAATAAAACAAATCAAACCACAGAAAAATGTTAATTCTGCCCAAATACCTTCTTCGTCACGGTTAGCTGCCCCAATACGTCGTTTGGAGCAGGAAGGCTACCTCTTTGAAATATTGAAGTATCATAATGGATGGACGTTAGCAGAAATAATAGAATTGAATCGTAATGGTGTGGGTGTAAGTGGTGCTTTACTTACTTATTGGGCAATACAATTACTGGAAGCATTAATTCCGCTTCATCTTAACTCTCCACCGATTGTTCACCGTGATGTTAACCCTTCAAATGTCCTTGTATGTAGCGATACGTTAGAAATCGTCCTACTTGATACGTCTTGTGCGATTCCGCTCTCCAACAAAGCTTCTCAATTTCCTGTAGGTACAGCGGAGTATTCAGCTCCTGAACAATTACGAGGCCATGCTGTTCCTGCATCTGATCTTTATTCATTCGGAATGACTCTTTATGCGATCAATCGATGCGAAGAACCTCCTAACTCAAGTATCCGTATATACAACCCTACACCTCTCGAACTATTCAATGCAGAGGAAAGAACGGAAAAGTTGTTTAACAGATGCATTCAAATTGATGCAAAGAAACGACCCCAGGATGCCCGATATGCCCTTCGTTTCTTAAGACAATACAAGGAGATTACAACTCCTAACCATCCTATAGGAGAATTAAAATTACCTGCAGGTCACAAAATTATAATGTATTACCTGCATTGGGAATATTTTGAATAAAAATCTAAATCGCTCATATTGGCATAGGTGGCAAACGAGTTCCCTTAACAACCTTGTTTTGCTGTGTTCTCCAGTATGAGCGATTTTTAATTTTGTCTTCCGTGTAAAATCAAAAAAGCAGGAGGATACATCCCATGCATTCCACCTTAATCGAAACGCTTTGGCCACAACTCCAGATCAAATATCGTCTGCTTCTCGTACTTGGCGCCAGCCTGCTGGTGGCCTTGGCCGCCCGGGTGACCATCCCCCTACCCTTCAGTCCCGTGCCCATTACCGGCCAGACGTTTGCCGTGCTGCTGGTGGGGGCCCTGCTGGGCAGCCGTGCCGGTGCTGCCGCCATGCTCGCCTACCTGGCCGAGGGCGCGGTGGGCTTGCCCGTCTTTGCTGGTGCACGCGGCGGGCCAGGCGTGCTGATTGGCCCCACGGCTGGCTACCTCTACGGCTTTGTGGCGGCGGCCTTCGTCACGGGGTGGCTCTGCGAGCGAGGCTGGGACCGTCGCGTCGCCACGGCTGCGCTGGCCATGCTGGTGGGCAACGCCGTCATCTACCTTTTTGGCCTGCCCTGGCTGGCCTTCTTCGTGGGACCGAAGCACGTGTTGACGGCTGGCCTGCTGCCATTCATCCCCGGTGACCTCTTCAAGGTCGTCTTGGCGGCGCTGGCACTGCCCACTGGCTGGCGATTTGTCAGAGGATGAGGGCGCAGCCTGCCCTCCTGCCAAAGTTGGGTACAGGATTGCGGCGGGGCGCAGCGGGCGGCTGCGCCCCGCGTTTGTCGCCTGGCCGGTTGCATGTCAAAATAGTAAGTTGGATCGCAGAGGTCGCCGAGGGGTGAAGGGCGTGGCACAGCGATACCGTTCCGGCCAGGATGACAGCAGAATCCTCAAAGGGGTTGGCGTGCGTTTGGCACTCCTGCTCCTTGTTGCCCTGGTGCTCACGGCGTGTGCTCCCCCCCAAGCACGGAAAAGCCCGCCCCCGCTGACGGTCTCAGCCGCCTCCAGCCTCACGTTTGCCTTTCAGGAACTGGCACCTCGCTTCGAGGAGCGCACCGGCATTCCGGTGACGTTCAACTTTGGGGCCACGGGCCAACTCGCCCAGCAAATTGAGAACGGCGCGCCGGTGGACGCTTTCGCGGCCGCCCACATCTCCTTCGTCGAGCAACTGGCCGACCAGGGCTTTATTCTGCGCGACACGATCACCGTCTACGGGAGGGGGCGCCTGGTCCTGTGGCAGCGGGCCGACAGCCCCCTCCGCGTGGAAACGCTGAAAGACCTGCGCCGGCCCGAAATACGCCGCGTGGCTATCGCCAACCCCGAACACGCCCCCTACGGCGTGGCAGCCCGCCAGGCCCTTCAAGCGGCCGGCGTGTGGGACCAAGTGCAGCCCAAGCTGGTCATTGCCGGAAACGTGCGCCAGGCACTCCAGTACGCCGAGACGGGCAACGTGGACGTGGCCCTCGTGGCGCTGACACTGGCGTTGCAAGCCCAGGGGGGACGTTGGGTGCTCCTCCCCGAGGAGCAGCACGCCCCCATCGAGCAGGCCATCGCGGTGGTGGCCGGGTCGCCCCGCGAGGAGGCCGCCCGAGAGTTCGTGCGCTTCGTGAGCGGGCCGGAGGGGCAGGCTGTGCTGCGGCGCTACGGGCTGGCCCTCTCGGCCGGCGGGAGGCAACCGTGAACTGGCACGCGCTCTGGCTCTCGCTGCGCGTTACGGCCCTGGCCACGCTCGTCATTGTGGCGGCTGGGTTGCCGCTGGCCTTCGTGCTGGCCCGCCGCTCCTTTCGCGGCCGCACGGCGCTCGAGGTGCTCACCACGTTGCCCCTCGTCCTGCCGCCCAGCGTCACGGGCTACTACCTGCTGCGGGCCCTCGGGCGGGACAACCCGCTCATGCGCGAATTGGGCCTCAACGTGCTCTTCACCTGGCAGGCTGCCGTCATCGCGGCCACCGTGGTGGGCCTGCCCCTCTTCGTGCAAGCTGCCCGCGCGGCCATTGCCAGTGTGGACCCGGCGCTGGAAAACGCCGCCCGCACGCTGGGCTCCTCCGAACTGGAAGTGATGTGGCGGGTGACCCTGCCCCTGGCGCGCCGCGGCCTGCTGGCTGGCGTGCTACTGGCTGCCGCCCGTGCCCTGGGAGAGTTCGGCGCCACGCTCATGGTGGCTGGCAACATTCCCGGTCGCACTCAGACGCTCCCCCTCGCCGTCTACGACGCCGTGCTCAACCGGCAGTACGCGCTGGCCAACCGCATGGTTCTGCTGATGACTGCCCTGGCCCTGCTGAGCCTGTGGGCCGTGCGGCGGCTGGAGAGGGGACGATGAGCCGGCTGACGGTTGACGTGCGCAAGCGGCTGCACACCTTTACCCTCGACGTGCGGCTGGAAGTGGCCGACGAGGTGCTGGTCCTCTTCGGCCCCTCCGGCGCGGGCAAGACCACCATCCTGAACGCGGTGGCTGGCCTCGTCACACCCGACGAGGGAGAGATTCGCCTGGGAGACGAGCTCTTCTTCCGGCGCAGGCGGGGGGAGCGGCCCGTCAACTTACCACCCCGCAGGCGGCGCGTGGGCTACGTCTTCCAGGACTATGCTCTCTTTCCCCACATGACCGTGCTGGAAAACGTGGCCTACCCCCTCTGGCGCCGCCCCGACGCCCGACGGCGGGCCCTGGAATTGCTGGTAAACATGCGCATTGACCACCTGGCCGACCGGTATCCCCACGAGATTTCCGGGGGCCAGCAGCAGCGAGTGGCCATCGCGCGCGCCCTGGCCGCCCAGCCCCGCGTGCTGCTGCTGGATGAACCCCTCTCGGCGCTCGACCTGGCCGCTCGCGAGCGGCTCCAGCGGGACGTTCGGCGGTTGCAGCGGGAGCTGAGCCTGCCGGTTATCTACGTCACCCACCGCCTGGAGGACGCCTTTGCCGTGGGCCACCGGCTGGCCGTCATCCGCGAGGGGCGCGTGGAACAGGTGGGTCCCATCGAGGAGGTCTTCCGCCGGCCGGCCAGCCGCGAGGCGGCCGAAATCATGGGCATCCGCAACCTGTTCCACGCCCGCGTGGTGGAAGTGCGGCCCGACGCGCTGGTGCTCGACTGGGACGGGCTGTTGTTGGAAGCCACGCCCCAGCCCGCCCCCGACACCAGCGTGACCGCCTACATCCGCCCGGAGGACGTAAAAGTCCTCTACCCCAACCGACCACTGACCGACGCCGTGCGCCACAACTGTGTGGAGGGCGTCATCGTGGAGTGTCGGCAGCAATCCGCCTTCCGGGAACTGCACGTGCGCCTGCCCAACGGCCACGAGGTGGAGGTGCGCTTCCCCCATTACACCTACACGCCACTTGACCTGTCCGAAGGGCAACCGGTGCAACTCTCCCTGCGGAAAGAGGCACTTGTGGTTTTGAGTCCTCAGGGGGCCAAACAGCCCATCGGCGTGCAGGAGACAACCAACTCCGAGTTTCGGGGATAAAGCAGCACCTTCACCAAACTTGTGGGGAACACGCCTGCCCTCCACCACAGGGCTTCCTGCTTACCACATGCCAGTAGCTTTCTCAAACGCCACGTTTTTGATACTGGCTTGTTTCCTTTAAAGACCTTAGCCTGCTTCTGTTCCTTTGACACTTCATCAGGCCGGAATTATACTATCCTACACTCGACCTGTGTGGAGGACCCCATGAACGTTAAACAAAGTGATCCGTCTGCTCGCCCGCCCAGCTACGCGGAAGTCGCCCGTATCCTGCAACGCGCATTGGGGGAAGACGAGGGCCTTATTGTGCTGGAGTTCATTATAGCCCGCACGCCCCCGGAAGACGTGGCCCGCAAACAGGATATCGTCAACAGCGAGGCTGCTCTGCGCTTGGAAATTGAAAGAGTGCGTACCGAACTCACCGAGCGCATCGAGCAGCTACGAGCTGAGCTTCTAGAGCGCATCGAGCAGGTGCGCGCCGACCTGACCAAAGAATTAGAATCCAGACACGCCGAGCTGGTCAAGGAAATCGAGCAGGTGCGCGCCGAGGCACGCGTGGAAAGCGAGCGCACGCGTGCCGAGTTAATCGAGCGAATCGAAAAGATCCATGCCAACCTGCACGTGCAAGTTGAAAGTCTGCGCGCGGATCTGACTAAAGAAATTGTGCACAGCCGAACCTCCTTAATGCGGTGGACTTTCGCCTTTTGGGTGACGCAAATGGCGGCCATCCTTGGCATTCTCTTTGCCGTCCTTCAATTTTTTGGACGATAGCGAACGCCACAAAAATGTTGTCCGCGAGGTGAACACCTATGGAGCCCCAATATCCTTTCCGCGAGGAGATCGAACTGCACGGCCACATTATTGACTCCTTGATTCTGCCCCGCATTTTCGACACCATCATGGACTTGGGGGGCGACTTCCAGGTGCTCCACTTCGAGGTGGGCAAGCGGAAGGAGGAAATCAGCCACGCCCGCATGAGGGTGCTGGCCCACACGCAGGAGCAACTCGACCAGATTCTGGCCCAGTTGCAGAACTTGGGCGCCCAACTGGTCCACACGGAGGACGTGCGCACCGAACCGGCCCCACGCGACGGCGCCCTGCCGCCCGACTTCTACAGCACCACCAACTTGCCCACAGAAGTGCGCATTCACGGTCGCTGGGTACCCGTGGAGCCCATCGAGATGGACGTGGCCATCGTCGTGGACTGGGAGAAGGGCACCGCCACCACCAAGCCCATGTTGGAGGTGAAGCGGGGCGAACAGGTTGCGGTCGGCCACCAGGGCATCCGTGTGCGCCCTATCGAACGGGCTCGCAAGGGCGAAATTTTCTCCTTCATGCAGAGCACGGTGAGTTCGGAGAAGCCCAAGAAGCTGGTCATCAACGAGGTTGCCCGCGAGATGAAGGCCATCAAGGCGCGCGGCGGCAAGATTCTGGTGGTGGCCGGCCCGGCCATCATCCACAGCGGGGCCGGCCCCTATCTGGCGACCCTCATCCGCGCGGGCTACGTGGACGTGCTCTTCGGCGGCAACGCCATCGCCGTCCACGACGTGGAGTGGGCCCTCTTCGGCACCAGCTTGGGCGTGAACCTGGAAAGCGGCCTGCCGGTGGAGGGTGGCCACCGCCACCACATGCGGGCCATCAACGTCATTCGGAACGCCGGCTCCCTGCGCGAGGCCGTCGAGCAGGGCCTCCTCACCCGAGGTGTCATGTACGAGGCCATCCGCAAGGGCATTACCGTGGTGCTGGCGGGCTCCATCCGCGACGACGGCCCCTTGCCCGAAGTCATCACCGACGTGGTGGAAGCCCAGCGGGCCATGCGGGCCGCCCTGCCGGGCGTGGAACTGGTGCTGATGATTTCGTCCATGCTGCACAGCATCGCCACGGGCAACATGCTGCCCGCCACCGTGAAGACTGTGGCCGTGGACATCAACCCGGCCGTGGTCACCAAGCTGGTGGACCGGGGCTCATGGCAAGCCGTGGGCCTTGTGACAGACGCCGAACTCTTCCTCCGGGAACTGACGGCGGCGTTAGGCCTTGAGTCGGTACGCTGAAGGTGTGCCGTCTTCCCTGCCGCTGAAGGAACTCAGCCCCCGCGGCGGGCTGGCCACTTTTTCCCTATTTGGGTGGACGGGTGGGACGGCGGCGCCGAGCCATTTCGGTGAATACATGGCATTTGCAGACCCAACTGGTACAGCCGTGCCAGACGCGGCGTTTGACACCTGATGTGGCCGCTGCTATAATCCCCCACACCAACCGGCAACGGCGCCGGTCGCAGAGGCAAAGGCGACGACGGAGACGAGCCAGCGCTCATAAGCGCTGCCCAGAGAGCGGCGGTCGTGGCTGAAAGCCGCCGCGCAGTGTGAGTGTTGGCGTTCCCTCCCGAGCCGACCTGTGAACGGGCTCTCCGGTGGCCCCAGTAGCAGGCTCCGGGTGGCCCGCCGTTATCCGGGCACCTGATTCGCCGTGTGCGCTGCCAAGAAACGGCGTGTCGGGGGTGAGGGGTTCGGCCGGAGGCCGAACAAGAAGGGTGGTACCGCGGGCACGCAGCGCCCGTCCCTTCGGGGGGCGGGCGTTTTCCTTTGGGAGGGGCACCGGCCAGGTGGCCGTGCCCGCTGAAGTTCAAAGCACACGGGGAGGAACAACATGCGCGCCGAACTGGAAACCCTCAAGAGCGAGGCCCTGCAAGCTCTGGAGCACGTCCAGAACTCCAAACAACTGGCCGAGTGGCGCTCCCGCTTCCTGGGCAAGCGGGGCGCCCTGACTCAACTCATGCGCCGCATGGGCCAGGTGCCCCCGGAGGAGCGGCCGGCCGTGGGCCGCCTGGCCAACGAGATCAAACAGGCCCTGGAGGCCGCCTACGCCGAGCGGGCCGAGGCCATTCGGCGGGCCGAACTGGAAGAAACCCTACAGCGCGACGCGGTGGACGTGACGCTGCCGGGCCGCCCGCCGGCAATGGGCCGCCTGCACCCCAGCACGCGCACGCTGCGGGAAATCGAGCGCATCTTCGCCGACCTGGGCTTCCAGGTCTACCGGGCGCGCGACGTGGAGCTGGACGAGTACAACTTCCAGCTCCTCAACATTCCGCCCCACCACCCGGCCCGCGACATGCAGGACACCTTTTACGTGGACGACGGGGGTGATTCTGAGAGCCGCACCGTCTTACTGCGCACCCACACGTCGCCCGGACAAATCCACGCCATGCGCGAGTTTGCCGCCATGAACCCGGACGACCCGCCGCCGGTGCGCATCATCCTGCCCGGCATGTGCTACCGCCACGAGCAGATCACGGCCCGTTCCGAAATCCAGTTCCACCAGGTGGAGGGCCTGGCCGTCGGGCGGCGCATCACCATGGCCGACCTCAAGGGCACCATCGAGTACTTCGTGCGCCGCATGTTCGGCCCGGAGCGCCAGTTGCGCTTCCGCGCCAGCCACTTTCCCTTCACCGAGCCCAGCGCCGAGGTGGACATGGATTGTATGCTCTGCCAAGGGAAGGGCTGCCGCGTCTGCAAGTACACCGGCTGGCTGGAGATCATGGGGTGCGGCATGGTTCACCCCAACGTGCTGCGCAACGGCGGCTACGACCCCGAACGCTACACCGGCTTCGCCTTCGGCATGGGGCCGGAGCGCATCGCCATGCTCAAGTACGGCATCGAAGACATCCGTTACTTCTGGCAGAACGACCTGCGCTTCCTCGAGCAGTTTTGAAAGGAATGGAGGTGCGACGCACTTTTCCAAAGTGCGTCGCACCTTGAGCGGTGTCCAAACGCCGCCGCCCAAAAGTTGAGACATGAGGGAAGAGGGGGAGAAAGACTATGCGCGTCCCGATTTCTTGGCTGAACGACTTTGTGGACGTAAGCGACATTTCCGCCGACGAACTGGCCGAGCGGTTGACCCTGGCAGGCCTGGAGGTCACCGCCATCGAGCGCGTGGGCGACTGGTGGGACCCGGAGCGCATCCGCGTGGGCCAGGTGCTGCGCGTGGAGCCCCACCCCAACGCCGACCGGCTGGTGCTGGCCACGGTGGATTACGGCGCCGGCGAGCCCCTTACCGTGGTCACCGGGGCGCCCAACGTGAGACCGGGCATGAAAGTCGCCTTCGCAACCGCTGGTGCCACCATCATCAACGGCTACAGCGAGGCCCGCGAGAAAATGGTGCTCAAACCGGCCACCATTCGGGGCGTGCGCTCCGAGGGCATGGTGCTGAGCGAGCGTGAGCTGGGGCTGAGCGACGAGCACGAGGGCATCCTGGAGCTGGAGCCTGAGGCCCCCGTGGGAACACCGCTGCGCGACTGGCTGGGCGACACCGTGCTGGAAATTGACATCCTGCCCAACATCGCCCGCTGCATGAACATCCTGGGGGTGGCCCGCGAGGTGGCCACCCTCTACCGCCGCCCGCTCCGCTACCCGCCCACCGAGTGGGAGGAGACCGGCGACCCCATTGAGGGCAAAGTAGAAATCGAAATCCAGGACCCGCGCCGCTGTCACCGCTTCGTGGCCGCCCTCATCATGGGCGTCACCATCGGACCCTCCCCCGCCTGGATGCAACGACGCCTGCGCCTGGCCGGAATGCGGCCCATCAACAACGTTGTGGACATCACCAACTACGTCATGCTGGAGGTGGGTGAGCCACTGCACGCCTTCGACTACGACAAGCTGGTCGAACGCGCGCGCCGCACCGGAAGGGAAACGCCCAAAATCATCATGCGCCAGGCGCGCGAGGGCGAGACCCTGGTCACCCTGGACGGCGTGGAGCGCCACCTGACCCCCGACGACATCCTCGTCACCGACACGGCCGGCATCCTGAGCATCGCGGGCATCATGGGCGGCGCCGAGACCGAAGTCACCGAGGCTACTCGCAACGTGCTGCTGGAAGCCGCCTCGTGGGACTACATCAGCATTCGCCGCACGTCGCGCCGCCTGGGCATCTTCTCCGAAGCGGCCGCCCGCTTCAGCCGGGGTGTCCACCCGGCGCTGGCGCTGGTGGGCGACCGACGGGCCGCTCGCCTCATGCACGAGCTGGCCGGCGGCACCATCGCGGACGGCATGGCGGACAACTACCCGGCCCCGCCGCCCGCCGTCACGGTGGAATTCGACCTGGACTTCGGCGAGCGCCTGCTGGGCATGGCGCTGGACGAGGACGAAGTGGTGGACATCCTCACACGCCTGGAGTTCGCGGTGGAGCGCAAGGGGGACCGGCGCCTGCTGGTCACCCAGCCCGACCACCGCCTGGACATCCACGGCCCGGCCGACATCGCCGAGGAGGTGGCCCGCATCGTCGGCCTGGACAAGCTGCCCAGCACCCTCATGGCCGACGAGTTGCCGCCCCTGCGCACCGACCGGCTGCGCGAGTTGGAGGAGACGGTGCGCGACCTGCTGGTCAACGCCGGGCTCCAGGAGATCATCAGCTACGCCCTCACCACGCCGGAGGCCGAAGCCCGGCTGCGCCTGGACGGCACGCCACGGCCTGAAAGCGAGTACGTGCGCCTGGTGAACCCCTCGTCCAGCGAGCGGCGCGTCATGCGGAGAACCCTGCTGGTGAGCCTGGTGGAAGCCCTCCAGCGGAACCTGACCCACCACGACCGGGTGGCCATCTTTGAGATCGGGCGCGCTTACTTGCCCAAACCGGGCCAGCAATTGCCCGATGAACAGTTGCGACTGGGCATTGCGGTCACAGGCCCGGCGCGCCCGCCCTCCTGGCTGGAACCACAGCCGCCCCATGCCGACTTCTTCGACCTGAAGGGGGTCATCGAGGCCCTCTGCCGCCACCTGCACGTGGCAGAACGGGTGCGCTTCGTCCCGGCCGAGCACCCGTCGCTCCAGCCGGGCCGGACGGCGGCTGTGGAACTGGACGGCCGACGCATCGGCGTGGTGGGCGAGCTCCACCCCCTCGTGCGGGAGGCCAACGACCTGCCGGACCGCCGCATTGCCGTGGCCGAAATCGAGTTGCAGCCGCTGCTGGAGGCCGTGCCGCCCACCTACCAGGTTGAACCGGTACCACGCTACCCGGCCATCATCGAGGACATCGCCGTGCTGGTGCCGGAGCACACGCCGGCGGCGGACGTAGAAGCAGTCATCCGCGAGGCGGGAGGAGAACTGCTGCGCTACGTGGAGTTGTTCGACGTCTACCGGGGAGACCCGCTGCCCCCCGGCCAGAAGAGCCTGGCCTACCGCCTGCACTACCAGGCCCCTGACCGCACCCTGACCGACGAGGAGGCGGCCCAAATCCGTGGCCGCATCGTGGAAGCGCTCCGCCAGCGCCTGGGCGCGACAATTCGGGGAGCGGGCTAACACCTGGCGCAACCAGCAGGCGCGACGTTCTTTTCGGAGCGTCGCGCCTGCCCACCTGATCTCATCTCGCCCGTCACTGGGCGAGCAATGGGAAAATCAAACTGAGGGCCATGCTGAGCACGATGAGGATGCCCAGCGTGTAGAAAGTGATCATGCGCCAGTCGCGACGCTTGCGGCGCGGCTGAGTAGCAGGTCTGCCCTGCGAGCGCCGCCTTCGTTGCCGGTTGCGTTTCTTGCCCTTACCCACGCCTAGCACTCCTTTCTCGAAATGGACAGACATTACGCTCAGAGGAGAAAACGCGCGAAAGGCATTACCCATTTGCCGACGAAGTATAGCACAAATGCCTTAAGGCGAAAAACGCAATTGACAAATCCTTCCTTCTCTGTTATCATTGGAGCAGCTTCAGGGGACGCTGAAATGACCGGTCACGGACTGCCACAACTGAAGAACGTCACGAGTGGGAACCGGGCAAGCCTGGCCGGACAGGGCGTTGGCGCGTTTTCGTTTTATTACTACTTTTACTTTGCCTGGCGCTCCAGAGCGCCTGGCTGCGCCGCGCCTTCCCTGGAGGGCCTTACGTAGTCGTCCCCTATTCGGACCGAGCCAAAAGCGTGGAGCAGCCAGCTCCACGCTTTTTTGTTTCTACCACGTCGAATCAGGAGGCGAAGAGCCATGCCATTCGTCTGCCGGGGCGTGCGTGGCGCCACAACGGTGGAATCCAACGACCGCGAGGCCATTCTGGAGGCCACTCGCGACTTGCTGCGCCGCATGATCGTGGTCAACGGCATCCGCCCTGAGGACGTGACGGCCGCCATCTTCAGCACCACCCCCGACCTCAACGCCGAATTTCCCGCCGTGGCCGCCCGCCAACTCGGCTGGCACGACGTGGCGCTCCTCTGCACCCACGAGATGAGCGTTCCCGGCGCATTGCAGCGCTGCATTCGCGTGCTCATCCTGTGGAACACGGACCGTGCCCAACACGAGATCCACCACGTCTACATCCGGGGAGCCCGCCACTTGCGCCCGGACCGGGCCGTGGAGTTGCCCATCCCCCCTCCCGAGGAGGTGCTGGACGCCGCCCCCATTGGCCCGCTGATTCTGGCCCTCGACGCCCACGCCGGTGGCTACACGTCAGTCATCAGCGCCACCAACGGGGAAATCCTGGCCCACCACCGCTCTTCCGAATCCCTCTTCCTGCCGTCTGGTCGTCTCGTTGTCTCTCGCCTCTACGACGCCCTTGACGCCGCCCTGCTGGAAGCCCGCCCACGCCCCCTGCGGCCCGCCAGCTTGGGCGCTGTCGCCATCAGCCTGGAGGCAGAAGACGCCGACCTGGTCCGCGAGGCGCTGCGGGAGCGGTACGGCTGGCGCGAACAGGTGCGCATCGTGAGCCGCCTGGCAGCGGCCCACGCGGCGGCTGACTTTCCTGCCCCGGCTGTAGTGCTCGTGGCCGACACCACGTGGAGCGCTGCGGGCGTGGAGGCTGGAGGAACACTCGATCCGGTGCCCTTCGCGGGCTCGCGAGGCGTGGTGGCGTTGGACAATCGCCTCACCGGAACCTGGCTGGGACGGCAAGCCTTCGAGGCCGCGCTGCTCTCGCGCTTCGGCGGTCCGCCCACAGCCCTCTACGATGCCCTGCAAGCGCGCACCCGTGCCGAGTCGGCCGACGAACTCATTCGGTGGGGACAGGAACGCGCCAGCCCAGCCTTTTGGGCCTCCCTCGCCGGGGTCGTTGTCCAAGCGGCCGAGCAGGGCGACCCCACCGCCTGCCGCTTGTTGCGCGAGGCTGGCGCGGCCCTCGGACAGGCGGTGCTCCTGCTCGTTCGCGCGCTGCGCTTGTCGGTGGCCAGCCTGCCGGTCGTCATCGCCGCCTCGCCCCCTCTCCTCCACCCGACGGCGATGGAAGCGGCCACGCGCCCTGTTGAGGAAGGATTGGGCGCTTCTCCCGCCCTCGTTCCCGTCCGTCATCCGGTGGTGGGAACAGTGCGCCTGGCGCTGAACCTCTTGGAAAGCCCGGACGTTGTGTGTCAGCGTGTTTTGAGCGCCCTACAGGCCGTCATGGAACAAGAGGAGGCCGGCCAGCCATGAGGTTACACCCACTTTGCCCGCAAGTCGCCGTCCAACCTCGGCAAAGAAGCCCGCGCAGCCCACCACCCCACTTCCCTCTCACTGCCCACTGCTTACTGCTCACTGCTCACTGTGCAGGGGGAACCCCTGCCGGGGGGCGTGGGGGGTGTCCCCCCAGTCCTCTTTTTTTCCTTTTGTTGTTCGCACAACACCCAACGGCGTACGTCCTGTGACTGAATCACTGACCACAGAACAGGAGGTGCTTATGATCATCGTCATGAAACCCAACGCCACACCAAATCAAATCAGCCAGGTCCTTCAGCGCATCGAAGAGTCGGGCTTCCGGGCTCACATCTCGCGCGGCGAAGAGCGCACCATTATCGGCGTCATCGGCGACGAGCGACACCTTGACCCTGACCAGTGGAATGTTCTGGAAGGAGTGGAGCGAACCATGCGCGTGTTACGCCCGTACAAGCTGGCCAGCCGGGAGTTCCACCAGGAAAACACGGTCATCGAAGTGGGAGACGTGCGCATCGGCGGGGACCAAATTGCCATCATGGCCGGCCCCTGTTCCGTCGAGTCGCGCGAGCAAATCTTGGAGACGGCCCGTGCTGTGAAGGAGGCGGGAGCCGTCATCCTGCGCGGAGGAGCCTTCAAACCGCGCACCTCGCCCTACAGCTTCCAGGGGCTGGGCGAAGAGGGCCTGAAGCTGCTGGCCGAAGCCCGCGAGGAAACCGGCCTGCTGGTCGTCACCGAGGTGATGAGTCCCGACCAGGTTCCGCTGGTGGCCCACTACGCCGACATCCTGCAAATTGGCGCCCGCAACATGCAGAACTACCCCTTGCTGCGGGCCGTGGGCGAGGTTGACAAGCCGGTGCTGCTGAAGCGGGGCATGAGCAGCACCATCGAGGAACTGCTGCTGGCTGCGGAGTACATTCTGAGCCGGGGGAACTACAACGTGATGCTCTGCGAGCGGGGCATCCGCACCTTCGAGCGGGCCACGCGCAACACCTTCGACATCAACGCCATTCCCGTGCTGAAGGAACTCACCCACCTGCCCGTCATCGCCGACCCCAGCCACGGCGTGGGCCTGTGGCAGCACGTCATTCCGGTGGCGCGCGGCGCCATTGCGGCCGGCGCCGATGGCCTGCTGATCGAAGTTCATCCCGACCCCGCCAAAGCGTGGTCGGACGGCGCCCAATCGCTCACGCCGGAGAACTTCGCCCGCCTGGTGGCCGAGGTGCGGCGCGTGGCTGAAGCCGTGGGCCGCTCCGTGGCCGAGCCGACAGATGCCCAAACCGCCACAGTGGCCGCGTGAGGGTTCTGCACGGTGCTCTGCTGGCTCCTCCCCCGGCAACGGCGCCGGGGCAGGCCGATTCCCTTGCCAAAGATGGCGAGTGATGTAATATGTTTCAGTGAACGGAATTGGCAAACGGCATGTATCACCCAGTGGCCGATCATGGAACAGAGAGCCTACGACCAAATTGCCGTGCTGGGCCTGGGGCTGATGGGGGGATCGTTCGCCATGGCTGCCCGCCAAGCCGGGCTGGCGCGCTTCATTGTGGGGTTCGACCCCAACCGAGAAGCCCTGGTTCACGCCGTGAGCACCGGCATGATCGAGCAGGCCGCCAGCGACATCCGCGACGCCGTGGCTGACGCCTCGCTCGTGGTGCTGGCCGCGCCGGTGCGCGCCATTCTCGACCTGCTGGACCTCGTCACGCCACACCTCTCGCCGGGCACGCTGGTGCTCGACTTCGGCAGCACCAAGCGCCACATCGTGGCCCGCATGAACCGCCTGCCCGACAACGTGCGGGCCGTGGGCGGCCATCCCATGTGCGGCAAGGAAGTGGCGGGCCTGCAACACGCCGAGGCTACCCTCTTCGCCAACGCCACCTTTGCCCTCTGCCCCACTCGCCTGACGGACGAACAGGCCCGCCTCGAAGCAGAAACCGTCGTGCGCCGCCTGGGGGCTGTTCCCCTCTGGCTCCCGGCCGAGGAGCACGACGCGCTGGTGGCCGCTGTGAGCCACCTCCCCTACCTGCTCAGCACCGCCCTGGTTCACAGCGCCCTCGACACGGACGACGAGCGCGCCTGGCGGCTGGCAGCCTCCGGCTTCCGTGACACCAGCCGGCTGGCCGCCAGCGACGTGCGCATGATGCTGGACACCCTGATGACCAACCAGGAGGCCGTCGTGAGCGCGCTGGACCGGGCCACAACCCTGCTCGCCGAGTTGGCGGAGGCCTTGCGCCGACAGGACGAAGGCGCCCTGTCGGCCCTCTTGAGCAAGGCCGCCGAGTTGCGCCGGGCCTGGCACGCTGAAAAGTATCCCGCCCACCCCACCGCACCCGACTCCCAGAAGCCGTCACCAGACCCTGCGGCTTAGCAGCGAGGTGGCTCACATGAACGCTGATCGCTCCGCGACTCCTGCTCCCACGGTGGTGTTAGGCCCTGCCGGGCGTCCTCTGGAAGGAACGGTGCGCGTGCCGGGGGACAAATCCATCTCCCACCGCGTTCTGCTCCTGGGCGCCCTGGCTGAAGGCACCAGCCACGTGACGGGCTGGCTGCCCGCCGTGGACTGCCAGGCCACCCTGGCGTGCGTGCACGCCTTGGGCGTCCGCGCCGACGTGGACGCCGACGACCCCACGCGCCTGACCGTCCACGGCGTGGGGCTAGACGGCCTGCGCGAGCCGGCCGACGTGCTCAACTGTGACGGCTCCGGCACCACCATGCGCCTGCTCTGTGGCCTGCTGGCCGGGCAACCCTTCTTCAGCGTGCTCACGGGCCGGGAAGCACTCCGGCGCCGCCCCATGCGCCGCGTGGCCGACCCGTTGCGCCTGATGGGGGCCACAGTGTTGGGCCGTCAGGGCGGCCAGTACGCCCCGCTGGCCGTGCAGGGGGGAGCGCTGCGGGGCATCGAATATCCCATGCCCGTCGCCAGCGCCCAGGTCAAGAGCGCCCTGCTGCTGGCCGGCCTCTACGCCGAGGGCCAGACCACCGTTCACCAGCCCGGCCCCGCCCGCGACCACACGGAGCGCATGTTGAAGGCCATGGGCGCTCCAGTGGAGGTTCACCACCGCACCGTTCGCGTCCAACGCCCTCAGGCGCCGCTCCGCCCGCTGGGGAGGCCGGAAGTCCCCTTCCGCGTCCCCGGTGACATTTCCTCGGCCGCCTTTCTCGTCGTGGCCGCTCTGCTGGTGCCGGGGAGCGAGCTGGTCGTCGCCGGCGTGGGTGTCAACCCTACCCGCACCGGCGTGCTGGACATTCTGCGGGCAATGGGCGCCGACATCGTGGTGGAGAACGAGCGCCAAGCTGACGTGGAACCCATCGCTGACCTGCGCGTGCGCTTCAGCCGGTTGCGGGGCACCCACATTGGCGGAGCGCTGGTTGTCAGGGCCATTGACGAGTTTCCCGTGCTGGCCGTGGCCGCCACCCAGGCCGAGGGCGAAACGGTGGTGCGCGACGCGGCCGAGTTGCGCGTGAAAGAGACGGACCGCATCGGCAATCTGGCCCGCGAACTGAACAAAATGGGCGCCGACGTTCGCCCCCTGCCGGACGGGTTCGTCGTGCGGGGCCCCACGCCCCTCCACGGGGCCGAGGTGGAGAGCCACGGCGACCACCGCTTGGCCATGGCCCTGGCCGTCGCCGCCCTGATTGCCGACGGGGAAACCATCCTTCGCGGAGCCGACGTCGTGGCCGACAGCTTTCCCGGCTTCTGGGACACGCTGAGCGGAGGAGGGCGGGCATGAGCACTTCCGAGACCGTGCCCACCTACGTGGGTCTGCTGGGCTGGCCCGTGGCCCACAGCCGGTCACCGGCCATGCACAACGCCGCCTTTGAGGCGCTGGGGTTGAACTGGCGCTACCTGCTCCTGCCGGTAGCCCCGGAAGACGTGGGCGACGCCGTGCGCGGCCTGCGGGCCCTGCGCTTCGCGGGCGCCAACGTGACGGTGCCCCACAAGCAGGCCGTCATGTCCTTTCTGGACGAGGTCACCTTAGAGGCACAGGCCATCGGCGCCGTCAACACCATCGTGAACAGGAAAGGCCGGCTGGTGGGCTACAACACCGATGCCCTGGGCTTCCTGCGCGCCCTGCGCGAGGCCGGCTTCGAGCCGCGCGGGTGCCGGGCCGTGGTGTTGGGAGCTGGTGGGGCCGCGCGGGCCATCGTGTACGCCCTGTTGGGCGCCCGCGCAACTGTCACGGTAGCCAACCGCACTGTGGAGAAGGCCCACCGCCTGGCCGACGAACTGGGACGCCTCTTCGGGGCGCGCGTCTCGGTCGTGTCCCTGCACGCTTCCCGGACACTCGCCCGGGCGCTGGCCGAGGCCGACCTGCTGGTCAACGCCACCAGCGTGGGCA
>WFWG01000104.1 GCA_015491235.1 Ardenticatenaceae bacterium | reverse complement strand
CCGCTACCGTCATCCCTTCGCCGACGCCTTCCCCCAGTGGCACGCCGTCGCCAACCCCTTCACTGACCCCAACCATCACCCCGGTGCGGCTCGTCTTCCCCACGGTGCCACGCCCAACGGCCACCCCCTCGCCGGAACCAAAAGCCGGCCTCGCCGCATTCCCCCGGTGGCTTTTTGTGGCCGTGCTGGGCGCGCTGAGCCTGGGCCTCGTTTTGGTGGGCAGGCGCGTCCGTCGAACGTAGGCCGTTTGCGTCAAAGTATTGCCGTTCTTTTACAGCGGATTTGTCGCCCGTGTGCTTATAAAGTACAATGCCCAGCAGCACTTCGATCAACACGTGAATTCGACTACAGGACGCGCAAATGGGAACCCACAAGTGGTACTTGGGCAAAAGATACACGCTGGACAAAGGGGCCATCCTCGACGACGTGGTGACGTATGACCCCGACGACCTGACCACTCACGCCTTCATCGTGGGCATGACGGGGTCGGGCAAGACGGGACTGGCCATCACCCTCATGGAAGAGGCGGCCTTGTCGCGCATTCCGGCCCTGTACATTGACCCAAAAGGGGACCTGACGAACATCGGCCTGCACTTTCCCGACCTGCGCCCGGAGGACTTTGCGCCGTGGATTTCTCCCGACGAAGCCCGTCGCGAGGGCAAGAGCGTGGAGCAGAAGGCCGCCGAAGTGGCCCAGTTGTGGCGCCAGGGCCTCGCCAAGTGGGGCGTCACGCCGGGTCGTATCCGGGAACTCAGCGAGGCGGTCCAGTTCACTATTTTTACGCCGGGCTCCGATGCAGGTGTGCCCGTTTCGATTTTGGCCTCGCTGGCTGCCCCTCAAATGCCGTGGGAGGGCAACCAGGAGCTCATTCTGGAGCGCATTGACGGCACGGTGACGGCGCTGCTGGGGCTGGTGGGCTTTACGGACATTGACCCGCTCCAGTCCCGCGAGCACATCTTGCTCGCCAACATTTTCCAACACGTCTGGTCGCAGGGCAAGGACCTGACCTTGCCGGAGCTTATCTTGCAGGTTCAGAACCCGCCCTTCGAGAAGCTGGGCGTCTTCGACCTGGAGACGTTCTTTCCCACAAAGGAGCGCATGGCCCTCGCCATGCGCCTGAACAACATTTTGGCCTCTCCTACGTTTCAGACATGGGTGCAGGGCGTGCCCCTGGACATCGAACAACTCCTCTGGACCCCCGAGGGCACGCCGCGCCACAGCGTCTTTTACCTGGCTCACCTCAGCGACCGCGAACGCATGTTCTTCATTACGCTCCTCTTCACCGCTGTGGAGACGTGGATGCGCACTCAGCCCGGCAGTGACGCCTTGCGCGCCCTGCTCTACTTCGACGAGATTCACGGTTACCTTCCGCCCGTGGCCATGCCACCCTCCAAGCCGCCCATGCTGCGCCTGCTCAAACAGGCGCGCGCCTTCGGCCTGGGGCTCATTCTGGTCACGCAAAACCCGGTGGACGTGGACTACAAGGCCCTGAGCAACATGGGCACCTGGTTCATCGGGCGCCTGCAAACCGAGCGGGACAAGATGCGGCTGCTCGACGGGCTGGAGGGCGCCGCGCCGGGCATGGACCGCCAGGCGTATGACCGCCTCATCTCTCAATTGCGCAAGCGCGTCTTCTTGCTGCACAACGTGCACGAGCCCGAGCCGATTGTCTACCACACTCGCTGGGCCATGAATTTCCTGCCGGGGCCCTTTACCAGAGTGCAGATTCCCCAACTCAACCGCTTGTTGGGCGCGAGCGCACCTGGGACGGCGGAGGTCCGGGCCGTTGAATCCCCTGTGGTCGAACCTGTGGCGGCGGTCCCGTCCGTTTCCGCTCCCCCCAAACCCAGGGGAGCAGCCGTCCAAACCACCCTGCCAGGCACAGCCACGGAGCCGGCCGTCTCCGGCGAGGTGTACTACTGGCCTGTGGAAATCTCACCCGAGGAGGCAGCGGAAACTCACGTTCCCAACGCCGCTTACCTGGGCCTCGTTTATCGCCCGGCCCTCTGGGCCCAGGCCACGGTTGCGGTGAACAGGGCGAAGTACGAACTGGCGTGGGAAGGAACGTATGCTGTTTTGGTGGAAGAGCCCGAGGCGCGGGTGGATTGGGACGCTTGGCTGGCCCAGCCCCGTGACCTGGACATGTTCGACGTGGAGCCGGAATCCGATGCCCACTTCCTTCCCCTCGAACCGCCCTGGAGTCGGGCAACGTCCCGCAAGAAGCTGCGCAGCGATTTCAAAAAGTGGCTGGTCCGCTACGTGCGCATTCCCGTGCGGGTGCACAAGAAGCTCAAGGTGTACGCTGGTCCCCAGGAGCCAGAGTCGCGCTTCAAGCGCCGGGTGCGGGAGGTGGCGCGCGAGCACCTGGAGAAAGACCTGAAAAAGGTGCAGGAGAAGTATGCCCGCAAGTTGCAGCGCTTGCGGGAGCGCCTGGAGCGGGAGGAAATCGAACTGGCCCAGGACATCCAGGAGTACGAGCAGCGCAAGCGGGAGGAGTGGGTCACCCACGCGGAGAACGTGTTGGGCCTCTTCTTTGGCCGGCGCCGACGCCTGACGACCTCCTTGACGAAACGACGCCTGGCCTCGCAGGCCGAGGCGGACATTGAGGAGTCCAGAATACAGATCGCCAAGTATCGGAAACAAATTCAGGCCCTCGAGGCCAAAATGCAGGCGGAAATGGAAGAGGTGCGGGCCAAGTGGATCGAAATTCTTGAGGACGTGGACGTCATCGTGCTGCGCCCTTCTCGCCGTGACATCTTCGTTGATGCGTTCGGCATTGCCTGGATGCCGTACCACATCTTTGCCGACGGCGAAGACCTCGTAGATGTGCCGGCCTTTCACGAGCCGCGCGAGTGAGCAAGATTGCGCTTTTGGCATTCGGCCCCCTTTGCGCTACCATACCGGCGTTGGAGCGAGAAGCCTGGCGTCCTGTGTCCCGAACGGCAAGGGAGAAAAGGAGGAAGCCCATGTCGCCCAAGTTAATCCGTTCCCGGCGGAAGCGCGTTGACACTTCCAAGCTGAAGAAAAAGCACGTGCGGGTGGTCTGTCCCCATTGCGGCAAGACCGTCAAAATTGGCAAGATCAGCCGCTTCCAGCGGGCCATGCCCTGTCCATCGTGCCGCGTTCCCATTGACGCCGAGATCATTCTGGCGGCTGAGCAGGCCGAGGCAGAAGGTGGGCAGGCGGAGGCGGAACAGGACAACGACTAAGCGAGGAGAACGGCTCGAGCATGGGAGAAACGAGCATACCGCTGCCCCGGACTGGCCCAAAGTCGCCTGACGTCACAGTCGCTCGCCGCTGGCCGTGGGCCGACCGGCTGGATCGGCTGGTCACCAGTCGGGCGCTGGTGCCCTTCTGGCTGGGACTCATTCTGCTGTTGGGCGGCGTGTTGCGCTTCACCGGCCTGGACTGGGACCAGGGACAGCACCTCCACCCCGACGAGCGCTTTCTGACGATGGTGGAGACGGCCCTGCGGTGGCCGTCCAGCTTCAGCGAATACCTGGACGAGTCCCGTTCGCCCCTCAACCCCCGCAACGTGGGATATACGTTCTTCGTCTACGGCACGCTGCCCACCACGATTGTGCGCGGCGTGGCCGAGGTGTTGGACCGCACCGGCTACGACCAGGTCCACCTGGTGGGGCGCGCAGTCAGTGCGACTTTCGACCTGGCTTCCGTCCTTTTCCTCTTCTTGCTGGGCCGCACCCTCTACCGCGACGACCGCGTGGCCCTGCTGGCCGCCTTTTTGCTCTCCACCACCGTGCTCGCCATCCAACACGCCCACTTCTTCGTGGTGGACACCTTCGCCAACTTCTTCATCGTTGTGGCTCTCTACTGGCTGGCTAAGGTGCAATCCTCGGGCCGCATCTGGCACTACGCGCTCACGGGGGTTTTCTTTGGCCTGGCGATGGCCAGCAAGATTTCCGTCTTTACCTTTGCCCTGGTGGTCACGCTGGTGGGAGCGTATCGCGTGTGGCGCGCCTGGGAGGAGACCCGCTCGGCCGAGCGCCTGCTGGTGGTGGGCGAGCAGGTCTTCGTGCGCCTGGTGCTCACCGCGCTGGTGGCTTTCTTCACTTTTCGCCTGGCTCAGCCGGACGCCTTCCGCGGGCCGGGCCTGCTGGGCATCGTGCCCAGCGAGCGCTGGTTGCAGAACATCGGCACGGCCCGCGAGTTGGTAAGCGGCGACATTGACTACCCGCCGGGGCACCAGTGGACCAGCCGCACGCCCCTCTGGTTCCCCTGGAAGAACATGGTGCTGTGGGGCATGGGGCTGCCCCTGGGACTGACGGCCTGGGCTGGCTGGGGCGTGGCCGCCTGGCGCCTGTTTCGGCGGAAGGAGTGGGTTCACCTGATTCCGGTGAGCTGGGTGGGCATTCTCTTCCTGCACCAGGGAACCCAGTGGGTGAAGTCGCTGCGCTATTTTCTGCCTATTTACCCCACGCTGGCTCTCCTGGCCGCCTGGGTGCTCGTCTGGCTGTGGGACCGCGCGCGGGGAGAGTCCCACATCGTGCGCAAGGCCGGCTGGCTGGCGTGGACGCCCCCCAAGGCGGCCGCGCTGGCCGGGTTCGTGGCCGTGGGCACGCTCCTCTGGGCGATGGCCTTCACCAGCATTTACACCCGCCCCCACAGCCGCGTGCAGGCCAGCCGCTGGATTTACGAGAACGTGCCGCCGGGCAGCACGCTCGCCAACGAACACTGGGACGATGCCCTGCCCTTGCGCATTGACGGCAAGGACCCCTTCGGCGGGCTCTACCGGGGCATCGAAATGCAGTGGTACAACGAGGACACGCCCGAGAAGCTCCAGCAGGCCCTCGACTGGCTCGACCAGGCTGACTACATCATCCTCAGCAGCAACCGGCTCTACGGCTCCATCCCGCGCCTGCCCATGCGCTACCCCATGACGGTGCGCTACTACGAGGCCCTCTTCAGCGGGGAGTTGGGGTTCGAGTTGGTGGCCGAGTTCACTTCCTACCCACAGCTTTTCGGCATTGAGATTCCCGACCAGAGCGCCGAGGAAGCCTTCACCGTCTACGACCACCCGCGCGTGCTTATCTTCAAGAAGACGCCCGCCTACAGCCGCGAGCGGGCGGCCCAAATCTTGGGGAACGTGGACTGGGAGGGCATCGTGCGCCTGTGGCCCAAGCAGGCCACCAAGGCGCCCACCGCGCTGATGTTGCCGGACGAGTTGTGGGACCTCTACCGCCAGAACGGAACCTGGTCGGCCATGTTCGACCGGCATGGCCTGGCGAACCGCCTGCCCGTGCCGGTGTGGGCCCTGGCGCTGGTGTTGCTGGGGCTCATTGCCTGGCCGTACCTCTTTGCAGCGGCCCGCGCGCTGCCCGACCGGGGGTATGCCCTGAGCAAGGCGGTGGGGCTACTGCTGGCGGGCTGGCTGGTGTGGCTGCTGGCGAGCCTGCGCCTGGTCATGTTCACCCGTGGCGCTATCTTCCTGGTCATCGTGATGTTGGCCGCCGGCGCCGGGCTGTTGGCGTGGCAGCAGCGGCGCGAGTGGTCGGCCTTCTGGCGCGCGCGGCGCGGGCTCGTTTTGTTGGAGGAGGGGCTCTTCTGGACCTTCTTCGCCCTGGTGCTGGGGGTGCGCTGGGCCAATCCGGACCTGTGGCACCCGGTGCTGGGCGGCGAGAAGCCCATGGACTTCGCCTACTTGAACGCCGTCATCAAGTCGGCCTACTTCCCGCCCTACGACCCCTGGTTTGCGGGTGGTTACATTAATTACTACTACTTCGGCTTCGTGTTGATGGCCACGCTCATCAAGCTAACGGGCGTGGTCCCCTATGTGGCCTACAACTTGGCCATTCCCACCCTTTTTGCCATGACGGCGCTGAGCGCCTTTGGCGCTGTGCTGGCCCTCCAGAACACGGCACGCTGGGGTGAAGGTGAGGGGCTTCCCGGCCGCCAAGTGGGGGTGGCCCTTTTGGGAGCCCTCTTCGTGGCCGTGATTGGCAACCTCGGGGAGATTCAGCTCATCCTCAACGGGCTGGCCGAGCTGAGTTCCCTCAACGTGGAGACTCGCCTGCCGGGCGTGGCCCTCCTGGTGCGGGCAGCCCACGGCTTCGTAACCGGCTTCCTGGCCGGCCAACCGCTTCCCTTTCGCATTGAGTGGTGGTACTGGAACCCCACGCGCGTGATTTCCCACCCGCCCACCGAGGCCGGGCCGATTACCGAGTTCCCCTGGTTCACCTTCCTCTACGCCGACTTGCACGCCCACATGATGGCCTTGCCGTTCACCATCGTGGTGGTGGCGCTGGCAGTCGCACTGCTGCGGGAAGGTGCGGGCACAGGGCGGCCGCGCCTGGCATCCTGGCTCCACTACGGCCTGCTGGCGCTGGCCGTGGGAATGCTGTGGCCCACCAACACGTGGGACTTTCCCACCTACGCGCTCCTCGTGCTGGCGGCGCTGGTGCTGCGCGAGTGGCAGCAGCGCGGCCGGCTGACGCTCGAGGGGCTCTGGCAGGCGGGCTGGCGGTGGGCCGTGCTCCTGGCGCTTGGCTACGCCCTCTACCGCCCCTTCCACGCCTGGTACGGCTCGGCCTACGGCAGCGTGGAACGGTGGCGGGGGTCGCGCACGCCGCTGAGCGAGTACCTGGTCATTCACGGCTTCTTCCTCTTCGTTCTCGTGGCCGCGCTGTTGGCCGACCTGCGCTTTGGGCGGGGACACAACGGCGTGGCTCGCCTGCTCCGGCTGGGGTGGCGCTTCTGGTACCGCCCCGGGCGCCTGGCCCGGCTCCACCGAGCGCTGGTGCGGCCTGGCCTGGGGTACGGCATGGGGGTGTACGCCGTCTTCGTGGCGGTGGCCGTCGGCGCGGTGCTCGTGCTGGCGCGGGTGGCCGTGCCGGGCGTGGGGGTCTGGCTGTTGGCCCTGGTGGCCCTGCTGGCCCTGCGCCGGCGTCCTGATCCCCTCTGGCAGATGACGCTCGTGATGGTGGGAGTGGGCGTTTGGCTCACCGTGCTGGTGGAGTTCGTGGTCCTGAAGGGCGACATCAGCCGCATGAACACGGTCTTCAAGTTCTACTACCAGGTGTGGGTGCTGCTGGCACTGGCCTCGGCCGTGAGCTTGGCGCGCCTCTGGCGCACCCTGCCCCGTTGGCCGGCCGGCCCGCGCCTGGCGTGGAAGTGGGGCTTTGTGCTCCTCTTCGCCGCCACGCTCCTCTACCCCGTGTTCGCCACGCGCGCCAAAATCAACGACCGCTTCGACACGTCCGTGGGTCCCACGCTGAACGGCATGGCTTTCATGGAGAAGGCGGTTCACTACGACCAAGGACAGGCCCTGCCCCTGGTGTGGGACAAGCAAGCCATCGAGTGGCTACAGGACAACGTGCAGGGCTCACCCGTCATCGCCGAGATCAACACCCATCCCACCCTCTACGGCTGGGGAAACCGCTACGCCATGTTCACCGGCCTGCCGGCCATCGTGGGGTGGGACTGGCACCAGCGCCAGCAGCGGGCTCTCCTGCCGGGCGAAGTGGTCACCCGGCGCATCGAGGACGTGAAGCGCCTCTACAACACGCCCGACCCCAACGAAGCCTACCGGATTTTGCGCCGTTACGAGGTTGAGTACCTTATCGTGGGCGGGTTGGAGCGAGCCTACGCGGCGCCCGAGGGCATTGCCAAGTTTGCTCAAATGGAGGGCGTGTTGTGGGAACGGGTGTACGCCAACGAGGGGACGGTGATTTACCGGGTTCTGGGTGAGTGACGGGCACTATGGTGAGCGCGCTGGTGTGGTATCTCCTCATCACCGCTTTTGGGCTAGCCGCTGCGCCCCTGGCGTTCACCTGGCTGCGCCACATGCCCGACCGGGGGTGGGGTGTAAGTCGCCCGCTGGGGTGGATGCTGGCCGGTTACGCGGTGTGGCTGCTGGCCTACTTTGACATGGCCCGCGTGAGCGGTGGTGTCGGCTTTGGAGCGCTGTTGCTGGTGGCGCTGGCGAGTTGGGCGGTGTTGGACCGCTGGGGGGGCGGGTGGCGAGCCTGGAAACGCTGGCTGCGCGCCCATTGGCGGCTGGTCGCGCTGGAGGAAGGGATATTCCTGGCCGCCTTCCTCCTCTGGACGCTCGTCAGGGCCCACGACAGCGCCATCGCGGGCACCGAGAAGCCCATGGAGTTGGCCTTCTTGAGCAGCGTGATGCGCGGCGGCACCGTGCCCCCGGCCGACCCCTGGTTGGCTGGCTACGCTGTCAGCTACTACTACTTCGGCTACCTGCTGGTGGGCTTGCTGGCTCACATGGCTGGTGTGCCCTCGGCGGTGGCTTTCAACCTGGCGCTGGCCCTGCTCTTTGCCCTGACCTTGCTGGGCGCCTTCAGCCTGGGCTACAACCTGACCCGCACGGTGGCCAGCGAGGTGGCCGCGCGGGTCGGTGGCCTGCTGAGCCTGCTCTTCGTGGGCGTGATCGGCAACTTGGAGGGGTTCTTTGAGGTGCTCAACGCCAACGGGTACGGCTCGGCAGCCTTTTACCGGTGGCTTGACATAAAAAACCTGGTGAAGGCGCCGCCCACGGGCACCTGGTATCCGACGGAGTTCTGGTGGTGGTGGCGAGCCTCGCGGGTTATCCGCGACCGGATGCCGCTGACGGGGGCCGACCAGGAGGTGATTACCGAGTTTCCCTTCTTCAGCTTTTTGCTGGGCGACCTGCACCCCCACGTGCTGGCCCTGCCCTTCGTGCTCCTGGCGCTGACGGTGGCGTTCAACGTGTGGCGCTCTGCCTGGAAAGTGGGCGCGGCTGAGCCGGCCGCCTGGTCGGGCGGATGGCTGCCCTTTGACGGCTGGGTGCTGGGGCGTGCCTGGGGAATCGTGGTGCTGCTGCTCTCCGTCTGGGTGGTGGGTGGGTTGGGTTTCCTGAACGCCTGGGACTTTCCCACGTATGGCCTGGTGTTGATGGCCGCCTGGTTCCTCGGCGCGGCCCTGGTGGGGCGAGTGCGCGGGTGGCCCCTGGCCAAGTGGGCGTGGCAGGTGTTGCCCTCGCTGGTGCTGGTGCCCCTGGGCGGGTTGCTCCTCTACCTGCCCTTCTACATTGGGCTTCAAACCCAGGCCAAGGGCGTCGGGCTGGTCATCGGCATTGCCACGAAGCTTCACCAGTATCTCATCATCCACGGCCTCTTCTACTGGGTGTGGGGCGCCTTGCTGGCGGCGCTGGTTCCGGTGGCCTGGCGGCGGGGAGTTAGCCGCTTTCACCTGTTCTGGACGGTGGGTGTGCTGGGTGGGCTGGCGGTCGGTGTGTTGTTGCGCAATCAGACGCTTCTCTTTGCGCTCCTCATGTTGTGGGGAACCGGTTGGGCCTTGTGGGCCTACCTGGACGTGGCTGTCGGCGTGCAACGTCAGGTTCAACAGGCGCCTCAACCCGCCATTGTGGGCGGCAGCGGTGGGGCGGCCACGGCATTGCCTGACGCCACGAGCCTGATGTTCGCCCTGCTCATGGGGGGTGTTGCCATTGCCCTCACGGTGGGCACGGAGTTGGTCTTCGTGCGCGACGTGTTCGGCACGCGCATGAACACGGTCTTCAAGTTCTATTACCAGGCGTGGATGTTGTTGGCGGTGGCCTCGGCTTTCGGCGTGGTGTGGTTGGTGCACCGCCTGCCGTTGGGTCCTCGCCTGGTGTGGGGGGCAGGGCTGGGCGTTCTGCTGGCCGCTTCGTTGCTCTACCCGGTGGCCGCCACCTGGAGCAAGACCAACCGCTTCGCCGGACCCGCCACCCTTGACGGCCTGGCCTGGTTTCGCCAGGCGCGTCCGGCCGACGCGGCGGTGGTGGCATGGCTGAACGCCAACGTGGTGGGCCAGCCCACCATTCTCGAGGCCACGGGCCCCCAGTACAGCGAGTACGCCCGCATTTCGACGACAACCGGCCTGCCCACGCTGCTGGGGTGGGGCGGCCACGAGTTGCAGTGGCGCGGCACCTACGATGAGCCAGGCCGCCGCGAGCCCATTATCGCGCGCATCTACCAGACGACTGACCCCGAAGAAGCCCAACAGCTCATGGAGGAGTTCGGCGTGCGCTACGTGGTCGTGGGCGATCTGGAACGGCAGGCCTATCAGCTCAGCCAGGAGCAGGTGGAGAAGTTCCGGGCCTTTATGAAGCCGGTGCTGGAATTGGAGGGCATTGTCCTGTTCGCGCGGTGAGGAGGCTGAGGGGAATGGCGTTCGAGCGGACAGTCGAACAACGGGCGGTCGAAGCCCTTCGCGAGGACGGCCACCGTGAGCCGGAGCCGACGACGGTCATCGGCGAGCGCGAGTTGGCTCTTTCGCTGGAGCAGGTGCTCTGGTTGGCCGTCCTAGGGTTGGCCGCGCTGGTGCGCCTGGGTGCGCTGGGGCGCTGGCCCCTCTCGGCCGGTGAGGCGCAGGTGGCGTTGGCCGCGCTGGGGTGGGCCCTGCCGGAACCCGTGCCGGTGCCGGAAGGGGTGGGGCCGCTGGCCTTCAACCTCACCGCCCTCAGCCTGTGG
>WFWG01000103.1 GCA_015491235.1 Ardenticatenaceae bacterium | reverse complement strand
GGGAAAAATTGTGGAGGGAGAACTGGGGCGGCTTCGCCGCCCCAGTTCTCCCTCCACAATTTCTTCTTTCTTACGGCGGCGCCGAGCCGTATCTCTGCTCAAGCCGCTGGAATGACATGCCGTCGTTCCACGCTTTCGAGGGAACACCAGGATTGAGACATGGTGTTCGAGAACGCAATTGGTATAAGGAGTGTGAGAGGCTTTTACGTTTTGTGAAAGAGTTGTCGGGCAGAACACCTTGTGTTACAATTCGGTCAGAGCACGTCCGTGGAACACGAGAGGCCTGCTTATCCTGCCCACCGCGCGCTCAACTGAATTGTGGAGCAGGAGCGCAAAGGAGCGCAAATACAGAAAGGAGGACGAGGATCCCATGGCTGACCAGCTTATCAAAGGACTGGAAGGTGTCATTGTCGCCCAGACGTCCTCGAGCAAAATTGACGGGCAGAACGGACGCTTGTTCTATCGGGGGGTCCCGATTGAGGAGTTTGTCGAAAATAATGCGCTGTACGAAGAAGTCGTCTATTTGCTCTGGCACGGTCGGCTGCCCACGCGCAGTGAACTGGACCAGTTTATGGCCCAATTGGCAGAGGAGCGACCTTTGCCAGAGGGAATCGCGGAAGCTATTCGCGAATACCCCCGCTCTGCTGACCCAATGGTGGTCTTGCGCACGACGGTTTCACTGATGGCCATGTACGACGAAAACCCCGATGACCTTTCTCCAGACAACCTGCGCCGCATCGCTGCCCGACTGCTGGCCCGCTTCCCCACCATTTTGGCCGCCTTCCACCGGCTACGCCAGGGATTGGAACCGGTGGCACCACGCAAAGACCTGACTCATGCCGCCAACTACCTCTACATGCTCAACGGTGAAGAACCGGGACCCCGCTCCGTGGAAGGCGTCAACGCCTACCTGGTTTTGCTGGCTGATCACGGCATGAACGCTTCCACTTTTACGGCTCGTGTGGTGGCTGGCACCCAGGCCGACATGTACGGTGCCATTACTGCTGCCATCGCTTCGTTGAAGGGGCCTCTTCACGGGGGGGCTCCGCCGCGCGTGATGGCCACGTTGGAGAAGATTGGTTCGCCGGAGAACGCTGAGCGATTCGTGGAAGAGGCCCTGGAGCGCCACGAGCGCATCATGGGCATCGGCCACCGGGTGTACAAGACGTGGGATCCCCGCGCCAAGATATTGCGCGAGATGGCCAGGAACATCGCCGAGGAAACGGGTAACAGAAAGTGGTTCGAGATTGCCCACGCTCTCGAGCAGGCGGCCGTCTCGCGCTTGGCCTCCAAGGGGCTCTACACGAACGTGGACTTCTACACCGCACCGTTGCTCTACAGTGTGGGCGTGCCGGTTGATCTGATGACGCCCACGTTTGCCGTCAGTCGTATCGCTGGCTGGACCACGCACCTGATGGAGCAGTACGCGGACAATCGCCTGATTCGCCCGCGCGCTGAGTATGTCGGGCCAGTTGACGAGCACTACATTCCCGTCGAGCAGCGGGGTTAAAGCCGGAAAAGTGACAGAGTGCCGCCCGTGCAGCCTGTCTGTGCGGGCGGCGCTTTGTGTGAAGCAGGCAGCACAGGACAAATGACCTCTATTTGATAAAATTCCGAGTTTGGTATATTATAGCGGCGAGTTTGTGCCTGATTTCACATGGCCTTGCCAGGTCGTGAAAAGGCAGCCAGACCCGAGTGACGTGAACCATCTCCAGGAAAGCACCATCTGTGGGGGGAGCCTATGAGTGCTGCACAAGAGCAAACCCAATCGCCGACCGTCAAGCCGCTTACCAGACGTGAGTTGTTGAACTACATCTGGCTGGGGTCGTTGGGCGTCTTTCTGGCCGAATTTGCCGGCGTGGGCATCATCTTCGCGTTCCCGCGGTTCCGCGAGGGTGAATTCGGTGGCGTTTTCAATCTGGGACCGGCCAGCCAGTTGCCGTCCGTAGGTAGCTCGCCCGTACCCAACAACGAAGGTAAATTCTGGCTGGTGCACTTGCCGGAAGGAATTCTGGCTCTGTACCGCGTTTGCACTCACTTGGGATGCCTCTACAACTGGCAGGAGGCCGAGAACAAGTTCATCTGTCCGTGCCACGGCTCCCAGTTCCAGCGGGATGGCACGTACATCACCGGGCCTGCCCCGCGCAGCCTGGACCGCTTCGTGGTGCGCGTGATTGATCCGGCCACCGGCCAGGTCGTGGCGGAAACGGATCCCACCACCAAAGGGCCTGTGCCGATTCCGGGAGAAAATTATATCATTGCCGTGGACACGGGCGCATTGATCCGCGGTGACCCGCGATAAGGTGTCGTCAGGCGGTCTCGTCGGAGGTGTGCTGGTTGGAAGGGCTTGCAACTATGAGCACAGGAGATTGACCATGCTGGGACTGCAGGACCTCCGCAATCTGCCCAGGGATTTCGAGCGCAAAGTTCGCGAGATTCTCAACCAGGACCTGGAGGAGGTGGTGCGTGATCGCCTTGATGAGCGGGTGCGCACCATCACGGCCGGCTTGGACCTTGAGGAGTTGCGCGCCGTCTTCCGGGGTGACCCGCCTACCGAAAAACCCAACCCCCGCTGGAAGGTGCACACTACTTCTTTTCTCTTTCACATACGACCCCGCTATTACCAGCGGGCCTCCACTTGGTTCACCCACACCTTCCGCCTGGGGTGGTTGAGCACGTACTTGTTCTTCATCGAGTTGGTCACGGGCATCATCCTGATGATCTACTACGCGCCCACGCCCAACACGGCCTACCGCGACATGCTCAACATCCTGACGAACGTGCGCTTTGGGCTGCTCATGCGGGATTTGCACCGGTTGGGCGCGGAGCTCATGGTGATCGCTGTTTTCCTCCACATGTTACGGGTCTACTTCACCGGCTCTTACAAGAAACCGCGCGAGTTCACCTGGCTTACTGGCGTTATCCTGCTGGGCATCACCCTGTTTCTCTCCTTCTCCGGTTACCTGTTGCCGTGGGACCAGCTCGCTTACTGGGCGGTGACCATCGGTACCTCGATGGCCGACAAGACGCCCCTCATCGGGCGCGAGGTAAACCTGCTGTTGCGCGGTGCGCCCGACATCGGCGCGGGTGGTCTGTTGCGCTTCTACCTGCTCCACGTGCTCTTCTTGCCGTTGTTGGCCATCCTCTTCATCAGCGTCCACTACTACAAGGTGTCGCGCGAGCACGGCATCTCCCTGCCGGCGGTGGTCGAAGAGGGTGAGATGGACGAGGACCGCCGGCGCTGGGCCAAGGAACGCATTGACTTTATTCCTGACCTGTTGACCCATGAGATCTTCCTCTCCGTGCTGGTCCTGGTGGCCATGGTCGTAGCTGTGATCTTCTGGTTCGACGCTCCCTTGGAGAGTCAAGCCAACCCGCAGATCACGCCGCTCGACACAAAGGCTCCCTGGTACTTCCTCTGGCTTCAGGGTATGTTGAAGCTGGGTGACCCCACGTGGATGGGCGTGATTCTGCCTGGCTTGATTGTGCTCCTGTTGGCGGCCATCCCGTACATGGACAACAACCCCAGCCGGCTGGCGAAGAATCGTCCCATTGCCGTTTCAATGGGGGTGCTGGGCGTAATCGTGCTCATCATCCTCTCCTACATGGGCACACCGAAGTGGGGCATCGAAACACCGCCGGCCGTGCGCATTATCCAGGATATTGTGCCCCAGGAAGGTGTGGGACCCTTCCGCAAACTGGGCTACGAAAGGATCAAGTTGGGCACCTTCGACACCGACACGTTCGTGTTGCCCGAGAACCCGGACGAGTTCGACGTCCTCTTTGCCGAGTTCCAGAAGCGGGTAAAGAACGCCCCCTTGGCCAGTCCCAGGGGAGTGTGGGAGATTGATCTGCTCCAGCCCAACTTGAAGCGGGTAAAGATGGAGATTTCGTGGACCAAGGTGGACGAAGAGGGCAACATATTGAAGGACGAGAAGGGGCAGCCGGTACGCGATCAGTACGAGAAGGTGTTCTTCATTCACGAGGATTCGGGATACGAACGCGAGTAGCGAGCTGCAGCTTCGGTCGTTCGACTCACAACCAGACTGAGCAACGGAGAGCCGACCATGATCCGACTGCAATTGGCACTGGGGATTATCATCACCATTGTAGGCTTGCTGATAGTTGCCTGGGTGGGGGTCAATGAGGATGCCAACCTGGCGCAACGTGACCGTGAAATCTTGGCTCGCCGCATCGAGCGTGGCGCTGAATTGTTCGAGCGGAACTGTTACACTTGCCACGGAATCAACGCCCAAGGGGTGCCGGGATTGGGGCCGGCCTTGAACAGCCGCGAAATGTTGGAGGAGCGCGTGAAGGAAGTCGGTTGGCCGGGATCGCTGCACTCTTATTTGGTGCGCACCATCTCTGGAGGTCGTCTTGTGTCGACCCGGCCGGAGTACCAAGGGGCCAAGGCCAGCGATCCGAACGCCATGGTGATGCCACCTTGGTTAGAGGATTATGGTGGTCCGCTCCGCCCGGCTGACATTGAGGACATCGCCTACTTCTTGGAGAACTTTGAGGAGTTCCCGCCGGAGTTGCTGGAGCAAATGGCCACGCCCACCCCGGCTGGGCCGCCGGGTGAGGAGGACGTGGCCGCCCGTGCTAGCGCCCTCTTCATCGAGAAGGGATGTGGCGGCTGCCATACCCTTTCCAGCGTGCCCGGTGCCACGGGCGCTGTGGGCCCAGCCTTGGACGGGTTAGGCCAGAGGGCAGCCGAGCGCATTGCCGACGCGGCGTACACCGGCCAGGCCACCACGGCCGAAGAGTATATCCGCGAGTCCATTCTCGACCCAAGCGCCTTCGTCGTGCCCGATTATCCGGATGCGATGCCGAAGAACTTTGGCGACCTGCTCTCCGAGGAGGAGTTGGACATTCTGGTGCAATTCTTGCTTCAGCAGTGAGGACAGGAGCAGGTAAACGTAAAACCTAAACGGATGGCTGTTTGAACACCAGTGCCCAACAGGGTAAGGGGTAGAGGAAGAGTCCTATGAGCGACAGAGGCCCACGGAATCCAGTCCGTGACGTGATACCCGACTACGAGGCTGAGTTTGCGGAAGACGAACTGTTGAAACAGTCCGTCCTGGTCACCACGTGGAACAAGCTCATTCAGAACCTGGACCAGGTGTACAACTGGGGGCGCAAGTCCTCCCTCTGGCCCTTGGGCTTTGGGCTGGCCTGCTGCGCCATCGAGATGATTTCCACGGCGGCCTCGCGGTTCGACATCGCCCGCTTTGGCGCCGAGTTGTTCCGCCCGTCGCCCCGCCAGGCCGACGTGATGATCGTCTCCGGCACGGTCACCAAGAAGATGGTGCCCCAGATTGTGCGCCTTTACAACCAGATGCCGGAGCCCAAGTACGTGATTGCCATGGGCGCCTGTGCCACGGGTGGCGGTCCCTTCAAAGAGGGCTACAACGTGGTCAGCGGCATTGACAAGTACATCCCCGTGGACGTGTACGTGCCGGGCTGCCCGCCCACGCCCCAGGCCCTGCTCCAGGGGCTGCTCACGTTGCAGGCCAAAATCATGGGGCAGACCATCAAAGATGCCCCCTGGTACCGCAGCCCGGCCAGCGATCCTATCCCGGTGCCCGTGTTGGGGCCGGACATCGTGGATCCGCGCCAGATTCCGGTCATCTCGGAGCGCCTTGACCAGCAGGAGGAGCCCCAGCGGGCCGCCCCCAAGAAGAAGCACCGCGTCAAGGTGGCCCAAATTCCGCAGCCGGAGCTGGAGGTCACCGAGCGGGTCGCTCAGGCGCTGCGGGCCAAGTTCGGCGACGAGGCCTTCACCCAGAAGGACAACGCCCTCATCGTCGAGCCGCGCTATCTTCAGGACATCGCGCGCACGCTGCGCGACGAGCTGGGGTACAACTACCTGGCCAACTTGACGGCGGTGGACTACATTGACGAGGGCAAGATCCAGGTCGTTTACCACATCTACAACATCGAGACCGGCGGTCCACACGTCTACCTCAAAGTGGACACGGACCGCGAAGACCCACAGGTGCCCTCGCTGGTGCCCGTCTTCCGCGGGGCCGACTTCCAGGAGCGCGAAGTCTTCGACATGTTTGGCGTGCGCTTCCTGGGCCACCCCAACATGAAGCGCATCCTGTTGTGGGAGGGGTTCGAGGGCTTCCCGCTGCGCAAGGACTGGCTGGAGGCCTACTACGAGCAGGAACACAAGCCCTTCGACTCCCGCTGGCCCGAAGGCCACCACCGCGCGGCCGAGGACCGCAACATCTGGGGCAAGAACGTGCGCTACCCGCCGGACTGGGACCCCACCGCGTGGGATCCGGCTCGCGAGGACGTGATGGTGCTCCAGCCCGAGGACTTGGCCAACATCGGCGACATCCGCACCGAGAAGATCATCATCAACCTGGGGCCCCAGCACCCCTCCACCCACGGCGTCTTCCAGATGCGCGTGCTGCTGGACGGCGAGACCATCGTGGACCTCGAGCCGGTCATGGGCTACATGCACCGCAACCACGAGAAGATCGGCGAGCGCAACGCTTGGCTGATGAACTTCCCCTACACCGACCGGCTCGACTACCTGGCCCAAATGGGCAACAACTTCGGCTACGCTATTACCGTCGAGAAGCTCCTCGGCGTCCAGGTGCCCGAACGGGCCGAGTACATCCGCGTCATCATGGCCGAGTTGAACCGTATCCAGAGCCACATGTGGTCCATCGGCTTCCTGCTCAACGACCTGGGCGCCTTCTTCACGCCATCCCTCTACTGCATCGAAGAGCGCGAGATGATTCTCGACCTCTTCGAGATGGTGGCGGGCTCGCGCTTGATGGTCAACTACTTCCGCTTTGGCGGCGTGGCCTGGGACCTGCCCGAGGAGTTCCTGCCCCTGGCGAAGAAGCTGGTCTACGACCGCCTGCCGCGAGCCATCGAGGAGTTGGACCGCTACCTGACCACCAACGAAATCGTGCAGGCCCGCACGAAGGGCATCGGCGTGTTGCCCCGGGACTTGGCGATCAACCTGAGCGTCTCGGGTCACATGCTGCGCGCCAGCGGCGTTTACTGGGACATCCGCCGGAAGGACCCCTACAGCATCTACGACCGCTTCGACTTCGAGGTGCCGGTGCTCTACGGCGGCGACATCTTCGACCGCTACTACATTCGCGTGCTGGAGATGTGGCAGAGCCTGCGCATCTTGCAGCAAGCCCTCGAGCAGATTCCCGAAGGTGAAATTCTGGCTGGCCGCAAGCAGTGGAGCGTGCGCGTGCCGGCCGGCGAGGCCTACGGCCACGTGGAGAACCCGCGCGGCGAGTTGGGCTTCTACGTGGTGAGCGACGGCGGCTCGAACCCGTATCGTTACCACGTGCGCAGTGGCTGCTTCATCAACCTGACGGCCTTGAGTCACATTGCCAAGGGACACAAGGTGGCTGATGTCATCGGCATTCTGGGCTCGATTGACATCGTGCTGGGGGAGGTGGACCGCTAATGTATGGAACGGGCGCTCTGAAGGGCATGTGGATCACGTTTCGTCACTTTGTCTCCACCTTTGTGCAGGACCTGAAAACGCTGGGGAAGTGGGTGCCGCCGGGGGCCAACACGCCAACAAGCATCCCGGCCGACACAGCCGGCTACATCACCGTGCAGTATCCGGAAGTCAAGTTGCCGGTGCCCGAACGGTTTCGCTTCAATCCCATGCTCATCTATGAGGAGGACACCGGCGACATCCGTTGCACGTCGTGTGGCATCTGCGCCAAAGTGTGCCCGCCCCAGTGCATCTGGATTGTGCAGGCCAAGGACAGCGCGGGCAAGACGATTCCCCAGTGCGCGGAATTCTACATTG
>WFWG01000102.1 GCA_015491235.1 Ardenticatenaceae bacterium | reverse complement strand
TCGCCCAACAGGGCGGGCAAGGCGCGCATGGCCCGGTCCTCCAGGGTGTAGCCCACGGCGTTGGAGACGCCCTCCACGCGCTCTCGGGTGAGCCGGTGCTCTTCGACCAGTTGGCGCAGTTCCTCCTCGGTGCGCTTCTGGGCTTCGGTCAAGTCGGCCACGGTGGCTTCGAGGCGCTCCAGGCGTCCTTCGGAGCGGCGCTGAGCCTCGGCCAGGGCGCGCACTTCGGCCTGGGTCTGCTTCTGGACCTCGGCCAGGCCGGCCACGGTGGCTTCCGTGCGCTTCTGGGCTTCGGTCAAGTCGGCCACGGTGGCTTCGAGGCGCTCCAAGCGTCCTTCGGAGCGGCGCTGAGCCTCGGCCAGGGCGCGCACTTCGGCCTGGGTCTGCTTCTGGGTCTCAACGAGTTGGACCACCGCCTCCTTTAACTCGTTGAACTCGGCCTTGGTGACCTGCTCTTCCAGGCGCTGGAATTGTTCCTCCAGCACTTCCAGCAATGCCAGGAAGGCTTCCCGCGAGGCGGGGTCCATCTGTTCCAGCTTCCGCAGCAAGCGTACTTTGAAGGCCATTGCTCCACTCCTGGAGGGCGAGGCAGGTCTCTTCACCCTGATTGTATCTCTTCCCGAGCCTGAGAGCAAATCCTTTCAGCCCCTCGCGTTTCCCCCGCAACACGAACCGGCACTCGTCCCCTCTTCCTCCACGAAGTCCCCTTTTCCGAACGATTTGCGAACGCTTGGTGGGTACAATGGAAGGGGCGAGCAGAAGAAGCTTTGCAACGCGAACAGGGGGTTGTCATGCGGTCTGCGTGGAAACGGCTTTCGTTGCCCGTGATGTTGAGCATGGGGCTCCTGCTGCTGGCGGTGGGGGCCTTGCTCGGCATTGTTTTGCAAGTTCTTGTGGGATTGGCCGTCCTGCTGGCCTCGGGGCTGGCGTTGGCGGCCCTCGGCCCCGCTGGCCTTGATTTCCGGCCGGCACGGGTGACGTTGAGCCAGCGCACGCTGGCCCTCGTCCTGGTGTTGGGCCTCCAGGTGGGGCTGGTGGGCGCCCTGCTGGTAAGCCGGGGGCGGGACATTTCCGTCGCCCAAGCTCAGGGCGGCGGTACCGTCCGCTACGTGGCCCCCGGCGGGAGCTGCGGCTCGGCGTCGCCCTGCTACAGCAGCGTGCAGGCGGCGGTGGACGCCGCCAACGGCGGCGACGAGATCCGCATCGCCACCGGCACCTACAACGAGAACGTGACCATCAACAAGACCCTCACCCTGCGGGGCGGCTACACCACCACCGACTGGACGGTCGCCAACCCCATTTCCTACCCCACCGTCCTCAACGGCGGCGGGGCGGGGCGGGTGATCGCCGCCACCACCTCGGGCATTGACCTCACCATCGAGAACTTGGAGATCACCAACGGGACGGGCGGCATCCAGATCTGCGGCCAACTCGACCAGGCTTGCGACATCAACGCCACCATCCGCAACTGCTACATCCACGACAACAACGCCCCCAACGAGGGCGGCGGCATCTACGCCAAACTCAACAGCGGCTACACGGTACGCATCGAGAACTGCCGCATCGTCGGCAACACCGCCGGCGGGACGTTCGGCGGTGGCGGCGTCTTCGCCTACTACAATCCAAATGTCATCCTGGTCAACAACGTCATCACCGGCAACACCGCCAGCGGCGGCAGTCAGGCCTACGGTGGCGGAGCCTATGTGGCAGGTGCCTCCTGCACGGTGACCGGCAACGTCGTGGCCCAGAACTCCGGTACCGGCGGCCTCTACGTGAGCTGCAACTCCCCCACCGTCAACGACAACCAGGTGTGGGGGAACAGTTCCGGGCCCTATGAGACCGCCGGCGGGCTGTACGTCGAGATCCCTACTTCCGGCAGCGGTCTGGTGAGCGGCAACGTCATCACCAACAACTCCCATACCTGCGCCTACGGCTCCTGTTCTTATGCTGCCAGCGGCCTGACGGCGAGGGGCTCCCTCACCGTGCGGGGCAACGTCATCACCGGCAACACCGGCGCTTACGCCGTCTACGCCGGGGGCAACGTCGTCTTCGAGAACAACCTCATCGCCGACAACCAGCCCGGCGCCGGCTACGACGCCGTGCGGCTGAATCCGGACACCAACGCCAACTGCGGCACCAATGATGCCCGCACCTACCGCTTCGTCCACAACACAGTGGCCCGCAACGGGAACGTGACCGCCGTGAACGTTCCGGCCCCGTCCAACACCAACTGTCCCGCCACCGCCTACATCACCAACACCATCGTCTACAGCCACGCCCTGGGGGTGGAGGCCGCCTCCAACAGCGCGGCCTACGTGGCCCACTCCCTCCTGAGCAACACCACCAACATCTCGGGCAACGTGACGCTGGGGGCAGGGATGTACTACTCCGAGCCCCTCTTCCTGGCCGACGGCTACCACCTGGCCGCCGGCTCCCCGGCCAGGGACGCCGGCACCGGGAGCGGCTTCGACTACGCCGACGTGGACGATCAGCCCCGCCTGATGGGACTGGCCACCGACATCGGCGCCGACGAGTGGCCCTACACCGCCACCGTCTCCCTGACCAAGGCCCGCCAGGAGAGCGGCACCGCCCAGGCCGGGCAGCCCATCTCCTACGTGCTCACCGTCTCCAACGCCACCACATCCGTCTGGCGGCCCGACGTGCGGGTGGTGGACGTCATCACCTCGCCCTACCCGCTGGCGGGGGTGCAGGGCATCGGCGGCAACGCCAACGTCTCCTGTCAGGCGGGGAGCAACGTGGTCACCTGCACCTACCAGAACGTGCCCACCGACACCGCCTACGTCGCCACCGTGGTGGTCACGCCGGCCATCCCCACCCGGCAGAGCACCCAGGGCTTCGCCTCCGCCGACAACCTGAACATCGCCATCCCCGACAACGGGTGTGGCAGCAACAGCTACGCCGAGCACACCATCGCCGTGAACGGGTCCGGCACCATTGCGGACGTGGATGTCTTCGTCAAGAGCATCACCCACACTTACGACAGTGACCTGAACATCTACGTGAGGGGGCCGGACGGCACGCAAGTGGACCTCTCCACCGGCAACGGCGGCAGCGGCGCTAACTACGTCAACACCGTCTTCGACGACGAGGCGGCGACTGCCATCACTGCCGGGTCTGCCCCCTTCACCGGGCGCTACAAGCCGGAGGGTTCCCTCAGCGCCTTCGACGGCAAGGACCCCAACGGCAACTGGACGCTGCGGGTCTGCGACGGTGCTTCGGCGGACACCGGCACGCTGAACGGGTGGGGGCTGACGCTGACGCTGCAATCGCCGCTCACCCAGACGGTCTCCTGGGTGATCACCGACACGGCTTCGCTGGAGGTGCTGGACGCCTACGACCCGGTCATCACCGACAACGTGGCCGGGCCGGTGACCACGACGGTCACCTACACGCCGCCCAAGCCCGACGTGTGGGTGAGCAAGTCGGCTCCCAAGTTCGCCAAGCCCAACCAGGTCATCACCTACAGCGTGCGGTGGGGCAACCAGGGCGGCGCCGACGCCGAGAACGTGGTGCTCACCGACGTGCTGCCCGCCGAGGTGACCTTCGGGGCCGCCGACGGCAATCCGACCCGCAACGGGCGGTACCTCACCTGGACGCTGGGCACGGTGAGTGCGGGGATGAGCGGCACCTACGTCATCACCGTCACCACCAACTCCGGCCTGGCCGACGGCACCGTCATCACCAACACGGCCGGCATCGCCACCTCCACGGGCGGCGACCCGGCGGTGAACAACACCGATGTGGCGACCACCACCATCTACCAACTGGGCGGCGTCAACATCGTCCTGAACAAGCAGGCCACGCCGCAGGCCACGCCGTATTCGGGCCAGAGCCTGCCCAACGAGATCGTCTACACGGTCACCGTGGCCAACACCGGCCAGGTGGACGCCAACGTCACGATGGAGGACCCCATCCCGAAGGGGACCCAGTACGTGGCCGGTTCGGCCCGGGTGCTCCAGGGCGGGGGCAACGTGCGGTACGACTCCTCCGGCAAGGTGATCTGGGAGGGGGTGGTGCCCGTCGGGCAGTCGGCGATGATCGAGTTCCGCGTCCTGGTCGTCTCCTGCGAGGGCGTGGAGTGCGGGCGCATCCGCAACGTGGCAACGGCGGTGGTGCAGGGGGTCTCGTATCAGTGGACGGCCCAGGCGGAGACCATCGTCAAGTGCCCCGACCTGCGCGTGGAGGCGCAAATCCCGAAGAACGTGATCTTCAGGCCGGTGGGCTACCACGAGTACGAGGTGGTGGTGAGCTACGACAACCGGGGCGATCTCAAGGCCCCCGGCACGCGGATCGTCGCCAACCTCCAGAGGGACAGCAGCAAGTTCGTCTCCGCCAACCCCTTGCCCTCACAGAAGCCCAACGATCTCCAGTGGCACTGGGACGTCGGGGACTTGGACCCGCTCTCCGGCAACCAGCTCCGCATCCTGGTGCGGGCCAAGCAGTGGGACAACAACGGCTATCCCATCTCCATCGGCATTGACACCGCGCCGGAGTGGTACGAGTGCCAGAGCAAGCAGAACGACAACAGCGCGGTCGGCACCACCTACCCGGCGCGGGTGACCCTGGACAAGAAGGGGCGCATCTGGTACAACCCCAACGGCAAGGACGGCCCCACGCTGGGGGTGGAGTGGATCATCTACGGCCGCTACGAGAACGCCCACCCGGACAAACCGCCGATGGACAAGATGCGGGTGCGGGATGAGTGGCCGAATGAGTTCCGGTTGCGGCGGGCCGAGTGGAAGTGGGGTGGGCCACTTTACTTTCTGTATCAAATGAAACGACAGAGCCGCCGCGCTTCCGGTATAACCACCACCTATGCCTGGGAGAACTCCTACGCCATCGTGGAGGGGAGCCAGGTGTACGGGCGCCTCAACGGCGATGCGCCGGCCTACAGCCTCCAGGCCGGGAAGACGATCACCAACGTGGCCAAGACGACGGGCACGATAAAGTCGGGCAACGAGGTCATCGGCGTGATGACCGAGCAGGTGAGCACGGGCACGGTGGAGGTGCCGCTGCTGGCGCCCAGGTTTATTCAGCCGGAGCGGGGTCAGGTCTGCCCGGGCCCCGTGCCGGTCAAGGTGCAGGCCCAGCCGGGGCTCACCGTCCAGGTGAAGAGCGGATCGCTGGGATTGCTGGCCCAGGGCAAGACGGATCAGAACGGCCTGTTCGAAGCCAACATCCAGATGCCTCAAAATGATGTGATCTTCATCTATGCCCTGGCGTACGCTCCCGATGGCGAGGCCAAGGCTTCCGGTCCTCTCAAACTGGATTCCCGGGACGTGCACTGGGACCCCCACACCTCGGAGTGGGTCGGCACGGTGAAAGCGGGGCCGCTCAAAGGGCAGTTCCGGCGCTTCACGTTCAGGGACAAGAACGGGGAATACTCCACGAAGGACTGGCAGATGCCCGGCGTCTACGGCTTCTGGGACACGACGGTGTACATCACCCCTTGTGGCTGTCCCGCAGGCCAGCGGCAGGAAATCGTGATCGAAGCCGACGGGGTGGAGTACAAGGGACAGTACATTGAGTCGTTGAAGCAGTTCAGGGTTGACGTCACCGGCAGCGCTCACGACGTGAAGATCAAGAGCCGCTGCGTGGACGAGAAGACCGGCAAGGTGATGAGCGAGCAGGTCAACGGGGGCCAAATCCTCATTGACCCCGACGGGTTCGTGTTCAACGTGGACAAGGGCGGCAGCTACGACCCCAACACCGGAATGTTCTCGCCTGTCGAGGCCATTCCCGGGGTTACGGTCACGGCCTACGTCTCGGTGCCGGAATGGGGGGGCTGGGTCCCCTGGCCGGCGCACCTCTACGGCCAGACCAACCCGCAGGTGACCGACGACAAATACCCCGACGGCATCACCACCACGGGCTACTTCGCCTTCTTCACGCCGCCGGGCTACTACTACCTGGAGGTGGAGGGCATCCCCGGCTACCAGCGCTGGCGTAGCCCGGTGGTTCAGGTGGTCACACAGGTGGTACACGTGAACGTGCCTTACACCCCTTGGGTCGAAACCGCAGCGGCGACGGTCACCCTGACGCCCGACGGCCCCGACCCGGCTGTGGTGACGGTGCCGGTGGGGAGCGCCGTCCAGTGGGTGTCGCAGGTGCGGGAGACGGACACCATCACCGACGTGGTGCGCTGGACGGAGAACCCCATCCTGCGCCTGCGGAGCGACCTGGACCCGCTCCAGGACGCCAAAGGGTTCGACGCAGGCTACCTGGAGCCGGGGCGCGGCTACCGCCGGCAGTTCTCCTGGCCCGGGGAGTACACCTACACCGACGCCGCCGGCCACACGGGCAAAGTGGTGGTCACCGGGCCGGCCGCCTGTACCGCCGTCAGCGACGTGAGCCTCGCCGGGCCTGACGAAAGCCTGGTGGGCGTGCCTTCCACCTTCACCGCCACGGTCAGCCCGGAAACGGCCACCACGCCGGTGGAGTACGTCTGGGACCTGGGCGACGGGCGGGTGATCACCCACACGGCCGGCATCAGCGACACGGTGCAGGTCACCTGGTACAGCGGCGGGCGGCGCACCGTGCGCGTCACGGCTCGCGACGCGTGTGGCAACGCCCGCCAGGCGGCCCGGCCGATCAGCGTGGGCTACAAACTGTACCTGCCGGTGGTGACGCGAGAAGGAGAGTAATACGGCAAAGGAAGGGGATATGACAGGGCGCACAGGAGTTGCGCAACTCGTTGCTTCGCCGACTCTGAAGGGGACCAAAGAAAAGGGCAGGCACATTGTGGTCGTTCTGCTCCTCATCACGGCGGCCTGGACGGTCACCGGCCTTTCGGGCGCGGCCATTGCTGCCGGTTCTGGTGATCACTACACCTGGGCCGACGTCGGTCCCGATGGTGGCCTTATCACTGCTCTCGCGATTGACCCGCAGACGCCCACCACCATCTACGCCGGGGCCTTCGAGGGAGGGGTGTACAAGAGCACGGACGGGGGCCAAACGTGGCGTCCCATCAACAATGGCCTCACTTCGTATCTCGACGTTAGTACGTTGGCCATTGATCCCCAAAATCCCAACACCCTCTACGTGGGCACCGAAGACGAAGGTGTGCTCAAGAGCACCAACGGGGGTGCCTCCTGGAGCACGAGTCTCACCGGAGGATACGAGATCGTTTGCCTAGCCATTGACCCGCAAACGCCGACGACCATTTACGCCGCAGGCGGCGGGATATACAAGAGCACCGATGGGGGAAGCACCTGGACCGAAATGAAGAACGGGCTCCCGGACGCCCCCTACGCCTCGGCTTTGGCCATTGATCCCCAGAATCCCAACATCCTCTACGCCGGTGTGAGCGGGTGGCAGAATCTGGTACACGTTGGGGGATTGTACAAGAGCACCGACGGCGGCGCCCACTGGAGCAAGGTGGAGAACGGCCTGCCTTCGAGCCCCTGGGTTTACATTATCGCAATCGTCCCCCAGAACCCCAACATCCTTTACGTGTACATTTACGGTGAAGGCATATACAAAAGCACCGACGGCGGCGCGAGCTGGCAGGCCGCCAGCACCGGCCTCCCCTCCACCTCCGTGCGCATCAAAACGCTGGTCATAGACCCCCAAAATCCCAACATTCTCTACGCCGGGACGGAGTTGGGGATATACAAAACCACCAACGGCGCGCAGAGCTGGTTCTGGACTGGCATGTCCGTTCACACCATCTCCCTGGCGATTCCTCCCCAATCGCCCAGCACCCTCTACGCGGGAACCGCTGGGGCGGGAGTGTACAAGAGCACCGACGGCGGCGCGAATTGGGTGGCCACTTACGACGGCATCACCAACGTGTGGCTCTCTACCGTGGCTGTCGCGCCTCGCTCGCCCAGAACCATTTATGCGGCAGGACTCGGAAGTGGGGTCTACAGGAGCACCGACGGCGGCAACTCCTGGGCCGCCATAAACGAGGGCCTGGACACGTACCGCATCTATGATTTAGCCGTCCACCCCGTGACGCCGACCATCCTCTACGCCGCCACGCGGGGAGGGGGCGGCGTCTACAAGAGCACCGACGGCGGCGCTCACTGGAGCAAGGCCAACAACGGCCTGCCCGGAAGCTTTGTGGATTCCCTGGCAATTGACCCGCAGAACCCCGACGTCCTCTACGCGGGGGTGTTCGAGGAGGGCATATCCAAAAGCACCGACGGCGGCGCCACCTGGTCTTCCATCTGGTCCTACTCGGGCCAGGTCAACGTCCTGGCCGTTGACCCCAAGAATTCCAACGTCGTGTATGCGGGGCTGGATGGCAATGGCGTGTACAAGACCACCGACGGGGGCGCAACCTGGAATGCGATGAACAACGGCTTCGACGATGTGGACCACTACTATATAAACGACCTGGCGATAAACCCGCAGGCGACGAGTATCCTTTACGTCAGCACACGAGACGGAATGTTCAAGAGCACGGATGGCGGCAACCAGTGGAATCACGTCGCCTATTTCGGGGACAAGTACGTGGGCGCCGTCGTCATTGACCCGAAGACGCCTACGACCCTTTACGCCGCGGTGCCGGGGTATGGCGTGTACGTGAGCACCGATGGGGGCACCAAGTGGAGCCCCATCAACAACGGCCTGTTCAACCTTTCAATTCGTGACCTGGCCATTGACCCCCAGAACCCGGAGACGCTGTACGCCGCTACGCACGGCAACGGGGTGTTCAAGAAGCTGAGCCATGCGGTCTTCTTGCCACTGACGCTCCGATAGAGGCTCATTGCTCTGCGCTGCGCTTGTGCGACTTCCTGTCACAGGCGTGTCCGAACGATTTGCGAACGCTCGCCGGGTAAAATGGAAGCACCGAGCGGCGGCGCGAAGGTGCCGACAGACCGGTTTGTGGAACTGAGGAGAAGAATATGTCCATCCCCCGCTCCCTGACCCATTCGTTCCTGCTCCGCTGCTGGCAAGAGCCGACGGCGGAGCAGGGAGGAGAATGGCGGTTCTTCCTCCAGGAAATTGGCGAGGAGGGCCGGCAATGGCGCTTCAGGGATGTGGAAGCGCTGGTCGCCTTCCTGCGGGCAATGGTCCAGTCACCGGAAGACGATGAGGGGGCAAGCGCCCCCAAGTGAACTCGTGTCTGAGCATCAAGGAGGTCAAAATGCGCCACAACCGTATCGGCCGTGTGGTGCTCCCCGTGCTCATGGCCTTGGGAGGCATAGTAGGGCTGGTGGCCGCCCTGCTGGTGCCGGGAATGTGGGGAATTAGGGTATCCACCGCCCACGCCCAAGGGAGCGGCACGGTGCGCTACGTGGCGATTACGGGCAACGACGCAAGCAACGACTGCACCAACGCCGGCAACCCCTGCCGTACCATCCAGCACGCCGTGGATGTGGCCCAGCCGGGGGACGAAATCCGGGTGGCAGCCGGCACTTACACTGACCTTTCTGCTCGCCCCGCGCCGCCGGGATACGGCGGTGTCGCTCCGGGCGGGGTCATCACTCAGGTCGTTTACATCACCAAGTCGGTGACCATCCGGGGAGGCTATTCTCCAGGCCAGTGGAACACCTCTGACCCCCAAGCCAACCCGACGGTTCTGAACGCCCAGCAGAAGGGGCGGGGGATGGTCATCGCTGGGGAGATCACCCCCACCGTAGAGGGATTGCAGATTGTCGCCGGGCGAGCCATCAGCGCAGGTGGGGGCATCTACGTTCTCTCCGCCACGGCAACGCTTCAGGACAACGTCATCTACAACAACGCGGCCATCAGCGGCACGGGCGGCGGCATCTTTATGTCCGCCGCTGACCAGAGCATCCTGGTGAACAACGAGGTCTACAGCAATGTGGCCGAGTTGGGAGGCGGGCTTGCCGCTTCTGGTGGGCTTACCGTCACTATCCAAGGGAACAAAATATATGATAATCGGGCAGGTACCAATGGAGGCGGGGTATCCCTCGGCACTGGTGGCAGCTACTACTTCCGGAACAACCACGTCTACAGCAATCAAGCCACTAACGGAAACGGAGGGGGAGTGAACATAGCCGCCGTCGGCACTTTCGTCTCCACCACTAACAACCTCGTCCACGACAACGTGGCCGGAACCGCCGGAGGTGGAATAGATGTTTTGGCAGTGTACGGTGTTGCTCAGTTCTCCGGCGATTCCATCTACGCCAACAAGGCCATTACCGGCGGAGGCCTCCACGCAGCGATGATTTTGGGCGTTGCCAATCTGGTTGACGTCCGCCTTCACGACAATCGGGCCCAGCAAGGCGGGGGAGGTGCCTACCTTTCTGGCGGTTTTTCCGCTTCCGCCCTAACGGGCACCCATGTCTACAGTAACTCAGCAGGATGGGACGGGGGAGGAATATTCTTTAACTTCGGTGGGACGGTTGATCTGTATGGGAACTATGTCTACGGCAACCAGGCTGGGCGGGACGGAGGTGGTATTTTCTCTTCCCTCGTTTTGGCTGACTTGAACTCCACCAATGACGTCGTCGCCGGAAACCAGGCCGGCAGGTTCGGCAGCGGAATGGCCCTGAACGCCGACGGATCGAGCGACATCCGAGTGAAGCACGCTACCATCGCCCGCAACACCGGCGGTGACGGCAGTGGCATCCACGTCGCCATGACCAGCACCGTGCAGGTGTCCAACACCATCATTGTTAGCCACACCGTCGGCATCACGGTGGCTCCAAATAGCAAGGCCACGTTGCAGAACACCCTGTGGGCCACCGGCACGGCCTGGGCGAATCTCACCGATTGGGCCGGCAAGGGCACAATCAACACGATCGCCAACTACGGTGGTGATCCCAAGTTCGTAGCGCCCGAACGCTACGACTATCACATCAAGGCGGGCAGCGCGGCCATAGATCGGGGGACGAACGCCGGCGTCACCACCGACATAGATGCCCAAACCCGCGATGCGTCTCCAGACCTGGGAGCGGATGAGTATCCGGCTTCCTGTACACCCCCAACTTCCGTAACCATCACAGGGCCCGTCACCACAACGGTGAAGTCGGCAGCCGCCTTTACGGCGACAGTTGACCCTTCCAACACCAGTCCGGCCCTGGGGTACATGTGGCAAGCAACGGAACAATCCTCCGTCACCCATCCGAACAGCACCAGTCCCAAGGACACTGTTCTGTTCACCTGGAACGTTACCGGTACCAAGATGATCACCGTGACGACGTGGAATGCCTGTGGCACGGTGCAGGCTACGCGTACCATTACCGTCGAGGCAGCAGCCACGGCCAATCCGCCCGGCAGCGTGACCCTCTCCGGCCCGACGACGGCCACCGTGGGCACGCCGACCACGTTCACGGCCACCGTGCCCACCACAAGCACGACACCCATCACCTACACGTGGCAGGCCACCGGACAGTCGTCCGTCGTCCACACCGGTGGGGTAAACGACACGGTCGTTTTCACTTGGACGACCGCCGGAACCAAAACGATCACAGTGACGGCGGCCAACGCGGCCGGCAGCGCCACCGCCACGCGCACCATTACCGTCATAGGGCGCATCTACCTGCCCCTGGTCCGGCGGTAGGGGCGTCTGGGGTTCTCCCGGCGGCGGGAGGGAATCCTGGTGCTCTTGGCACTCATCGCCGTCGTCTACGCTTCGCTCTCTGCCTTGAGATAAGGCCCGTTGGGGCCGAGTAACGGCAAAAACGCATCCTTGAGCAGATGGGGAGCCGAAAGGGATGAAGAAGCCAGCGATGTGCTCTTGGGCTGTGAGGATAGGTTTGGGCTTGTTGGCCTGGTCAGTGCTGCTGTCCGGGCTGGTCGGTGTGGGGATGGCCGGCGGGCCAACCGAGCCAACTGTGGCCCCAAAGGAAAGGGAAATGCCGGCCGCAGGCCCGCGGAAGGGGGAGTTGTACCGGGCTGTATCCTCTTCTGCCGGCGCATGGTGGGTGTGGACGAATCCGCTCCCCGTGGGCGTTCCCCTTTTTGACGTGGACGTGACCCCCTCCGGCTCGGTCTTCGCCGTGGGAAAATTCGGCGCGATCCTCCGCTATGATCCTGACACGTCCCGGTGGGAATTATTCCCCCGCCCCCCGGACGAGTTCCTCTACGGCGTGTGGGCGTACAACGACCAGCGGGTCTTTGCTGTGGGCGTAGGTGAAAATGGGGGCCTCATTCTGTCCTATGACGGCTCTTCGTGGCAACGCGTGGAGACCGGAAATAACAACACCCTCTTCGACGTGTGGGGCACCTCGCCCTCCAACGTTTTTGCCGTCGGCTTGTACGGAACCATCCTTCACTACGATGGTTCTAAGTGGACTCCTATGCAGAATGTTCCTGCCTCTCACCTCTACGCCGTTTGGGGGACTTCCGCAAATCAGGTGTACGCCGCCGGATACTGGGGCGTCGTCATCCGGTACGACGGCACAAAGTGGGTTCAGGTGTTCACGGGCACCTGGCCTATTAACGACCTGTGGGGAGGGTCGGAGACCGATGTGTACGCGCCCGCCAATGACGGCTTTCTATTCCACTACGACGGCTCTACCTGGAGTGACGTATCCCCCGACCGGGGTGGCGACTTTACCGCCGTCTGGGGCCGGGCAAGCAACCACCTCTACGTGGTGAGCAACGGGTACATGAAGGCCACGCTCTACCGTTACGACGGGATCACCTGGACTCAGGCCATCACTGTGCCCCAAACCATACGGGCAATCAGTGGAACCCCCAGCGGCACCCTTGCCCTTTACGGCGTGGGCGAACAGGGCTACGTCTTCCGTTACGATGGCACCAAGGCGGAAGAGCTGTCCTACGGTGCGCGGGAAGACATCCTCGACATTTGGGGCTTCTCGGACGGGGAGGCGTTCGCCGCCGGCCGACAGGGCACGCTCCTGCGTTACGACGGCGACCGGTGGACGAGAATGGTGACGAACACCACCAAGGACTTGTACGCCATTTGGGGGAGCGCGAAGAACAACCTCTTTGCCGTGGGCGAAGGCGGCACCATCCTCCACTATGACGGCAGCGCTTGGTCGCCGATGAACAGCGGAACCACCGCCAACTTCCGCGGCGTGTGGGGAACCTCGCCCACCAACGTGATCGCTGTTGGGAACAACGGCACCGTCCGGCGCTACGATGGCCGCGTTTGGTCGCCGATGAACAGCGGCTCCACCTACGACCTGGTGGACGTGTGGGGCCAAGGCGACCAGTTCTTCGCCGTGGAGGTCAACCCCGACACCGATAAGGGCACCGTCCTGCGCTACGACGGCAAGACCTGGACACGGGTGGACATTGGTGCCACGGGGCCGCTTTACGCCGTGTGGGGCACCTCTCCAAACAACGTCTTCGTTACTGCCAGCGGGAACGTGCTGTTCCACTACGACGGCCAGCAGTGGGTCAAAATTCCCACACGCACGCCCACGTTGGACATTAGCGCGGATTGGTACGCTGTGTGGGGGCGGTCGGCCAACGAGGTTTACATCGCCGGCCGGTCGGCCTTCGAAAGTCACCTGATGCGCTATGACGGACAGCAGTTCGCCCACATCCCCATGCCTCACAACGAGGACCCCTACGGCATGTGGGGCACGGACAACTGGGTTTTCGTGGCCGGAGGTGGGGGCACAATCGTGCGTTACGGGAGCGTTCGGAGTTACTTGCCCCTCGTGCTGAGGGGTCCTTGACAGGCCGGGGAGCGTGGGGGGCTCCCCTGGGGGGCGCAGCGTTGCTGCGCCCCCGTCACGACCGGCACACGATTCAACGGCGTCCGTCCTGTAAATGAGGAAACGAAAACGTGTCCTGAACGTTATCACCAAGGGAGTCAGTCACAATGAACGCAATAACACGGTGGAAACGACTCTTGTTTGCTGTTGTCCTGGCGTTCCTGCTCACGACGATCACGGTGGGGGCGCTGACGTGGGGGCTGGGAAGCAGCCGGGCGCTGGCCCATGAGCGCTTGCCCGCTTCGCCCCAACTCGAGGGGAATGCCCGCCCGCGTGCCGTCTCCCCGGGCAACGCGACCGGTCCTTCCAGGGCCGCGGCTTCCGCCCCTCCCGTGGTGAGCGCTTCCAAACGGGTCTGGACGGTGCGGGCGGTGGACGCGCCCAAGTACTTCGCCAACATGACCGACCGCAGCCTGGCGCTGGACGGCAACGCCCGCCCTCATATCGCCTACGGGGGTGACCGCCTCTACTACGCCCATTACAACGGTTCCACTTGGGTCAAGGAGACGGTGGACGCCAGCCCCGGCGTCGGCTCCCACGCCGCCATCGCCGTCACCGGCACCACGGCCATCACCGTCCACGTCAGCTACTACGACGCCGTCAACGGCGACCTGAAGTATGCCCGCCGGGACGCCAACGGCCAGTGGACCATCCAAACGGTGGACAGCGCCGGGGACGTGGGCCAGTACACCTCCATCGCCCTGGATCAGCAAGGCCGCCCTCACATCAGCTACTACGACGTGACCAACAAGAACCTGAAGTACGCCTACTGGGACGGCAGCCAGTGGCACACCGAAATCGCCCACAGCGACAACGACGTGGGGATGTACTCCTCTATCGCCATAGACAGCAACGGGAACCCCAACATCTGTTATTACGATTGGTGGAACGATGTGCTCTACTACGCCTACAAGGCCTCCGGCACCTGGTATCGAACGCCTGTGGATCAGCCTTCCTCAGGTGCTGCGGGGGCCTATTGCTCCATAGCCTTGGACAGCAACGACGACCCTCACATCAGCTACCGCTACGAAAGCGGGGACTTGTCCCCTGTCTACGACTTGAGGTACGCCTACTATGATAGTAATGCGAACGACTGGGTCACGGATACGGTCGCCTCAGGCCTCGCTTCCGATCTCTGGACCTCTATCGCGCTGGATGCCGCAGGAGACCCCCACATCAGCCATTACGATTATGGGATGTACCATGCTTTCTACGAAAGCGGGACTGGATGGAACAGGGAACGGGTGGACGGCGGCGGCCTCTACACCTCCATCGCCATCGCCCCTTCGGGCACCTACACGATGCACGTCAGTTACTACGACGGCGGCACCGGAGAACTCAAATATGCCTATTGGGACAGCAGCCAGAACAAGTGGATCACTCAGGTGGTGGACCAGGGTTCCGACGTAGGAGTGGATACCTCTATCGCCCTGGATGCTCAGGGGAATCCTCACATCAGCTACATAGACTTCACGCACGACCAGTTGAAATACGCCTCGCTGAGCGGCACGGCCTGGATCACCCAGACCATCACCGGTGGGAAGGGAGACACTTCACTGGCCTTGGGTGGAGACGGTCGTCCTCGCATCGGTTACTATAACAGCCTGGAATTCGCCCGCTGGGATGGCTCGAAATGGGTCACCGAGACCATTACAAGTGACCGGGTTTGGGAGCCTTCCCTGGCCCTGGAACCCACCGCTCCCTACACACCTCACATCAGCTACTACAATGTTGACAATGGGGACCTGCTTTACACCTACTGGGATGGTACAAAATGGGTTACTCAGACGGTGGACAGCGCTGGCGACGTGGGCAGGTACACTTCGCTGGCGCTGGATAGCCAGAATCGGCCTCACATCAGCTACTATGATTGGAACAACGAGGACCTGAGGTACGCCTACTGGGACGGCACCAAGTGGATCACCCAGACGGTGGACAGCGCTGGCGACGTGGGCAGGTACACTTCGCTGGCGCTGGATAGCCAGGATCGGCCTCACATCAGCTACTATGATTGGAACAACGAGGACCTGAGGTACGCCTACTGGGACGGCACCAAGTGGATCACCCAGACGGTGGATAGCACCGGTGACGTGGGTATGTACACCTCTATCGCCCTCGACGATGCTGGCAACATCCACATATCCTACTACGACTATATCAATAGCGACCTCAAGTACGCCTTCGGGAGGACGATCGGCGTGGCGCTGACCGGCGCTCAGAGCGCTTCCCCCAAGCCCGGCCAAACCGTTGTCTACACCCACATCCTGACCAACACCGGCTCCTACACCGACACCTTCTCCATCACCTTCTCCAGCAGCCGGGGCTGGGCTTCGGTGCAGCCGACCGGCCTCATCACCCTGAGTGCCGGTGCCACCACGACGGTGAAGGTTACCGTCACCGTGCCGGCCAACGCCATCAGCGGCACGGTGGAAAGCACCGCCGTCACCGTCACCTCCCAGGCGGACAACAGCGTGAAAGTCACCGCCGCCGACACCACCACGGCCGGCCACGTGCCCGGCGTGGCGGTGGCCCCCAACCGCAGCGGCCAGGCAAGGCCGGGCGAGGCCATCGCCTATGCCCACACTGTGACCAACACGGGCAACGGCCCCGACAGCTTCACTATTGCCTGTGCCAGCAGTCAGGGGTGGAGTGTGCAGTGTGCTCCTTCCTCCGTTTCCCTGGCTCGGGGTGCGTCCACCACCGTCTACGTGACCGTTACCGCAGCGGCCAACGCCATCAGCGGCACGGTGGACACCACCACAGTCACAGCCGCTTCCCAGGCCGACTCCAGCGTCAAGGCCACAGCTTCTGACACCACCACGGTGAAGCGGGTGGTTGGCGTGCAACTGGCCCCCAACCACAGCGGCCAGGCAAAGCCGGGCGAGACCATCACCTACACTCACATCCTGACCAACACCGGCAACTACACCGACACCTTCTCCATCACTTCCTCCAGCAGCCAGGGCTGGGCTTCGGTGCAGCCGACCGGCCTCATCACCCTGAGTGCCGGTGCCACCACGACGGTGAAGGTCACCGTCACCGTGCCGGCCAACGCCCTCAGCGGCACGACCGAAACCACTACTGTGACCGCCACGTCCCAGGCGGACAACAGCGTGAAAGCCACTGTTACGGATGTTACCCAGGCTGTAACCCCAAAGAAGCAGGTGTACCTGCCGCTCGTGGTCAGGTAATACCAATTGGGTCTACAAATGCCATGTATTCACCGAAATGGCTCGGCGCCGCCGTAAAAGAAGGAATTGTGGAGAACTGGGGCGGCTTTGCCGCCCCAGTTCTCCAC
>WFWG01000101.1 GCA_015491235.1 Ardenticatenaceae bacterium | reverse complement strand
CGCCCCATCGTTCACCTGAACATTGGAGTGAACTTCTTGCCACAACGGTGTGCCGCCGGTGACACTCGTAAAAATAGTAAAAGTAATGTCCACCGTTCCGCTAATTGGATTTCCATTGTTATCGCTCAAATTTCCTTGATAACTGATGAGATATGGCACCGTCCGTTGGGCCTGACTTCCTGCAAATGAAAGCCTCATGCTGAGCAACGAGACCACAGCGATCATCAACATAACATTGCTAACGACAAGTGCTACAATAACCTTGGAGTTACGCATGACCGGTCTCCTTCTGACGTCAAACAACTTTACATCCTGAGGAGTTCAGCCGGGTTTCCATTCTTACAGTTCGCCTGATTATAACACATGGACGTAAGGGTGACAAATTTTCTCTTGAGGAAGACCGGGGCTTTCCGGTTTTCTCACCACGGATTTCAGAGATTTCACGGATTGAAGAAATTTCCTTAATTAGCACACGGTGCCGGGGCCACCGTGCTAAAGTTCGGCAGGAGGCATGTAAGGAGGCGTTAAGGTGCGACGCACTTGGCAAGTGCGTCGCACCTTCGCCTCTCCATTCCCGACAGCCGGCGTGTTATGGCCGCTTGCCCCGGCCGTGGCCTTGCTCTCCCCAGAAGTTGTTGGATAAACGGAAAGCCCTGGAGGAAGACCAAAAGCTAGCACCGCCCGGGAGTGCCTGTTACCTGGCCCTTGTCAACCGAACTTTGATCTGTTCGGGCACCACCCGAACAAGTTCGTACCGCGCCGGCAGGCTAACTTGCGGCGTGAGGATGTAGGCACCCACGTCCAGGTCGCTCACGTCAACCAGCACGCGGAAGGCCGGGTCGTTGAGCAGTGCCTCCCGCGCTTCGTCCGGGTTGCCCGGGGCTCGCAACTCGAGCGTCACTTCGCGCGGCTCCAAGTGCAGGATGAGCCCTCGCTCCAATCCCCGCCACACCAACCGCTCCGTAACGGTGAAGGTGGAGATGGGTGGCTCGATCGTCACTTCCACGAGTGGGGGGACAACCTGCGTGACGGTCAAGGGCGTGGACACAGCCACCGTGGGAGTCAGCACATACGTCCCAGGAGAAGCATCAGTCAGGCGAACGGTTACGGTAACGGCGTCTGTGGCCAGCGATTCCAGCACCAGCGAGGGGCCACTCACCGTTACAGTGACAGTTTCCGGTGACACAATCAGACGGCCCGCCACGTCATCCGCCCCCACGACCTGAACAGGTCGAACGAGTTCGCGGCTCCCTTCCACCAAGCCGATGACCACTTCGACTTGCTGTGGCAACACCGAGGAGACGGTCAGTGAACCGGCTACGGCAACGCGAGGTTGTACCAGGTGTGTTCCCGGCTGCAAGCCGGTCAGGTCCAGCACAGCAACCACGTCTTCGGGTCGCAGCTTTTCCAGTTCGTTCACCGGACCCTCGACTATTATGTCAATCTTCTCCGGCGTGACCCGCTCCACCGCCAACCCGGCCGAAAGCCCGCTCCAGGTGGGCTCCACGGCCACCTGGGCGCTGCTTTTCAGGGCTTCGACCACGATGCGAACCTGCACCAACCGATTTCCCTGGAGGGGCGAAATGTCCTCGGGCAACAGGACCTCCACGTCCTTCGTCAGGGTTCCCGCCGTCAGGCCCGTGACATCAATGGGCTCCGTTTCCACAATGGGATCAAGGCGCTCGACGGCGGCTGGCAGCCCCACCACGCTAATCGTTTGGGGTGTCACGTCAATGTCACTGATCCAGTATCCGGCGGCGGGCTCTCCCACGACCACCGGGCGCACGATTAACTCCCGATACCCCTGCCGTTGTTGGACGGGAACGGTGACGACGACTTGTTTGGGGGAAACCTGCACGTCCACTGACCGCTGTCCAGTGGCCACCCGCTTTCCCTGGCGGTCCAGCAAGACGATCGGCGCCTCCACCTGAACGGTAGCGCGCGCACCGTTGACTTCCACTTGAGCGACCACGCGGTCAATTTCGTCCAGGCGAGACCGGGGACCCCGAACTCGCACCACGGCCGGCTCGACCATTGGCGTCCGAATTTCGTAGCTGGTGGGCACGCTGGAGCGGTCAATCACCTCAACCTCGACGGACATCTCCCGCTCCTCGATACGGTCGAGCCGGACGGGAATTCTCTCCGGCGTGACCGCCAGGATGCGCACTTCCCGGTCCGCCTGAGCGGCCATTTCCACCTGCACCTCAAGCTCGTGCAGCCCGGCGGAGAGGCCGCTCAGGTCGACCCAAGCCCGGAACCGGCTCATGCGGGCCTGGCGACTGCTGCGGTCCACCTGATCCCACCACTGTTTGGGCGCCCGCACTTGAAGTTGAACCGTTTCTCCTTCCCCGGAAAGGGGGACCAACCCTGGCGGTATATTCTCCAAATCTACGGAGACGCTTTCGGGAAACGTGCGCACCACAAGGGGGTTCTCGCTGTTGATGGCGACCGCCCAAATCACCACGCCAAGGAAAAGGGCCAAGAGGAAGGAGGAAAGATTGGAGAAAAAGGTGCGCAAGCGCACCGTCACGCGGTCAAAGCCCACCGGTTCCATCTGCCTCTGCCGTCACCGTGTGAGAGGTTGTTCGCCTGACGCCAATGCCCGGCTCGAAGAAGGCCAACAGCGAGCGAGTGAGGCGGCCTTCGTCCAGGTTGCGAATCATGCGTCCCCCGTAGGCCAGGGAGATGTTGCCCGTCTCCTCCGAGACCACCACGGCCACCGCGTCCGTCTGTTCGGTCACCCCCAGCGCGGCCCGGTGGCGCGTGCCCATTTGCGGGTCGGGCACTTCGGCTGCCAGGGGAAGCACACACGCGGCAGCCGCTATTCGCCCGCCCCGGATCACGACGGCACCGTCGTGCAGGGCTGTGCCCGGGTGAAAGATGGTCAGCAGCAGTTCGGTGGTGACGCTGGCGTCCAGTGCCACCCCTGTTTCGACCAATTCTTGCAAGCCAGTGGTGCGCTCGAAGACGATCAAGGCGCCGTGACGGCGCTCGCTCAGCCGTTCGGCCGCCCGGGCTACCTGTTGGACCACCTGCCGCATACCTTGGTGATTGGTGTGCCAGAGCAAAAAGCCGGTGCGCCCCAGCCGTTCCAAGCCCCGCCGGATTTCAGGCTGAAAGATGACAGGCACGCCGATCAGCATGGCCGGTATAGAGCGCTCGACGAGCCAGCGGAAAGCGGGCAGGGGCAAAATGGCCACCAGGAAGAACAAGATGGCCACCACCACGATAATGCCTCGCACCAACTGGACCGCTGGGGTACCGCGCATCAGGTAAAGCAAGGCGTAGATGAGCCCCGCTACCAGCAGCACGTCAATGATGGCAACCGGGTCGGCCAGCCGTGTGAGCGTCATCAGCAAATCCTGAAACGACGCCATCGTTCACCTCTTTCGCAACAGGACAGCCAACATCTTGCGGTACCGGGCCTCCTGCGGTGGGTGGAGGGAAATCATGCGGCGCAACAGGCCGGCCGCCTTGGCCCGCTCTCCGCTCTTGACGAGCGGTTCGAGGAGCGATTCCCACACTTCGATAGCCCGCTCCTTCTGGCCTGCTTCGAGGAAGCGCTCGCCCAGGGCGATTTTAAGTTCCAGGTCCTCCGGGTGCTGGCCTGCTTCCTGCTCCCAAAGGGCCAGCGCGGTCCCTGTTTCCCCCCGGCTGACGAGCACGCCGGTCACGTCTTGAAGCACTTGGCGGGCCCGGTCCGCGCGCCCTATTTTGTAGCAGATGTCGGCCAGGCGGGCGGCCGTTTCCACGTCGTCTGGGTTCTGTTGCAGGATGTCTTCCAGCACGGCCGCCGCTCTGGGCCAGTCCAAGCGCTGGAGGTGGATGTCCGCCAACTTCCGCTGCAAGCGCAAGGTCCACTGCTCTTCCGGGGTACCGCGCGGCGCCAGGCGCAAGGCTTCGTTGAGAACTTCAACGGCCCGGTCGAATTGAGCGAGCTGGTAGTAGCTGTCCGCCAAGTGCAGGTAGTTCTCCAGAGCGGCGTCAATTTCCCCGTATCGGACCTGAAGCTCCACGAGTTTGCTGCGCACGCCTGTGTCCAGGGGAGCCAACTCCAGCGCCCGCTCCAGGGTTCGCATGGCCTTGCCGGGGTTACCCTGCACCAGATACACTTCGGCCACCATTTGAAACTTCTGAACGGCCTCCTCCAACTGCCCGGCCTGTACCAGGAACTCACCAATCTGAAGGTGAAGGGGCAGGTAATAGGGGGCATAGCTCAGTGCCCAATAACATTCCTCCAGTGCCGCCAGCACGAAGCCTTTTTCGGCGTACTCCTGGCTGGTCGCCAATCCTTCCAGGACCTTGTCGGACTCGGCTACTTCGAGCAACTCGGCCAACGTCACCTGGTCGCCGGTCAGGACACCCAGGCGATGGCGCACTTCCAGCAGTTTGTCCTCCCAGCCCCGGTCGCTCAGAAATTCCGTCAGGGAACTGATGAATCGTTCCGCCATTTCCCGGTCGCCCTTGGCCTCGTAGCTTTCGGCCAGGCTCTCGTAAAGCTGGATCAATTCGTCGGCGCGCTCGCGGTCCACTGTTTGCAAGTCAACGATTTTGAGTGCTTCCAGAAAGTGGTTGAGCGCCTCGTCAACGCGCCCCTGACGTTGATAACACTGGCCAATGGCAAAGTGAGCGGCCGCCGCGTAATCGGGGACCCCGGTCACCTCTTGAAAGTAGGCGATAGCCTGGTCGTAGCGCATGAGTTCTTGGTAGAGCAAGCCCAAGTTGTAGAGGACTTCAGGCTCGCGGTGCCCGCGCTCCAGGATCGCCTCGTAGGCTCGAATGGCATCCTCGTGCAGGCCCCGCGTCTGAAAGTCCAGTGCGCGAATGCGGAGCGCTTCCACACCAAGCTCCACGTCATCCTGCTCGGCTTGCTCAAAGAAGGATTCGGCCAGGCGCTCCAGGGCCCGTTGGGCCGCTTCCTGGGTGGGGGCGAAGCCTTCCTCGCCGCCCTCCCGAGTCCGCCCCTTTAGTTCGTCCAGCAGGTCGCGGGCTTCCCGGCTGGACGGGTAGAGGGCCAGCGCTTGTTCACACGCGGCCAGTGCGCTGTTGACGTCGCCTGCACTCATGTAGGCGCGGGCCAGGGCGACTAATGCTTTGGCGGCTAGGCGAGGCCGCCGGCCACGCCGGTAGGCCTCGGCCAAGCGGCGCAAGGCCGTCACGTTTTGGGGGTCGTACTGCAACACGCGCTGCCAGGTGCGCACGGCATCGGCGGGCTGGCGAAGGGCCAGGTAACGGTCGGCCAGCACGAGCAGGGTGGCGGCTGCCTCGGCCGTTCGCCCCAGCTCACCGTAGATTTCGGCGATTTTGGTCAGGGTGGCCGGATTTCCGGGATCGAGCTCCTCCGCCCGCAGGTAAGCCCGCAGCGCATCCTCCTTCTGCCCGGCCTGATAGAGCGCGTAAGCCAGGTCCAATTGCGGCGTGGGATCGTTGGGGCGCAACGCGGCCGCCTGACGGTACCGCTCAGCGGCCGCGTAGTGCTCACCAGCCCACAGCAACTCGTGCCCTTCCTGGAGCAGCGCTTCGTACTGCGCGGCAAGCTCTGCGCTGTCGTCCTTTTGCTTCTTTTGCTTCTTTTGCTTCTTTTTCCTCCTCATGGGCTGCCCTCACACCTGCGATTGATTACGCTGCCCGTTCGCCCAGCAGCCAGACCAACAACCCCTTTTGGGCGTGCAGGCGGTTCTCAGCCTGGTCCCACAGGACCGAGTGGGGGCCATCGGCCACTTCATCGGTAATTTCCTCGCCCCGGTGGGCCGGCAGGCAGTGCATCACGATCACGTCAGGGTTCCCCGTGGCCTCGACGAGCGCTTGGTTCACCTGATAGGGCGGGAAAACACGCAAGCGTTCGGCCCGCTCGGCCTCTTGTCCCATGCTGGCCCACACGTCGGTGTAGATGGCGTCGGCGCCGCGCACGGCTTCTTGGGGGTCGTGCGTCAGCACGACCTCGGCACCTCTCCGGCGAGCCACCTCAACGGCCCGCTCGTCCGGTTCGTAGCCCGGCGGCGTGGCAACGCGCACGCGGAGGCCGGCGTGGGGAGCACCGTGGAGCAAGGAGTGGAGTACGTTGTTGCCGTCGCCCACCCAAGCCAGCGTGCGCCCCTCCAGCGAGCCCCACCGCTCCCACATGGTGAAGTAGTCGGCCAGGGCCTGGCAGGGATGACTGTAGTCGGAGAGGCCGTTGATGACCGGCACACCGGCGTGCTGAGCGAGCTGGCGCACGTGTTCATGGGCGAAGACGCGCGCCATAATGGCGTGAACGTAACGCCCCAGCACACGCGCCACGTCGGGCACGCTCTCGCGCTCGCCCAGCTTGATCTCGTTAGGGCTCAGGTAGAGGGCGTGACCGCCCAGGTGAAGCATAGCCACGTCAAAGGAGACGCGCGTCCGCAAGCTGGGCTTCTGGAAAACCATGCCCAGGATTTTGCCCCGCAACAGGGGCGCGTTTTGGCCCCACTTGGAATACTCCTCTTTTAACGTGCGGGCCAGGGTGAGCACATGCCAGAACTCTTCCTTCGAGAGGTCAGTTATGTCAAGAAAAGAGCGCATGATCGCCTCCTGGAGATGTCGTGTACCACGTCACAGTAAGGGTACCACACTTTTATGTCGGCCACAACCTGGAAAGCTCGTTGGCCAGGGCTTTCTGGTTTTCTAACCACGGATTTCACAGATTTCACGGATTAACTGAATGTAAGAACTGGAGTTTGGCAAAAGGCCAATGTGCCCCGCCCATCTGAACCGGACACAGATGTACACGGGCTTCGCACACGGATTTTTGGGAAAATCCGTGTGAACCTGTAAAATCCGTGTAAATCCGTGTCCTATGAGAAATTGCCTGCCAAAGTCCAAGACGCACTTTCAAAGGGCATCGCACCGCGCCTCCGCCCAGGGGCCGCGCCCCCCATTTGCGACCGGCCCCCAAACGGGGTACAATTCCGGCACCGATGGCTTGCACCCTGTCACCTCAGGAGTAGGACAATGGCCTTCAAAGTACGCCTGCTGCGCAAACTGGAACAGATGGACCCCGCCTCGCGGGAAGCCTTCCTGTCGTTGTTGGAGGTGCTGGAGGAGCAGTTCCAGCGCCTGGAAGACCAGGTCACCAAGGCGGAATTCAACGAGTTGAGGGCCATCGTGGCCGAGCTGGCCGAGGCCCAGAAGCAGACCCAGGCCGAAGTGCGCGCCCTGGCCGAAGCCCAGCGCCGTTCCGAGGGGCGCCTGGACCGTCTCGAGGCCACCGTAGCTGAGCTCGTCGAGGCCCAGAAGCGCACAGAGGAGCGCATGGGCGCCGAGTTCGAGCGCGTGTGGGG
>WFWG01000100.1 GCA_015491235.1 Ardenticatenaceae bacterium | reverse complement strand
TTCCGGGGGTGCAGGGGGTGGAACCCCCTGCCGGGGGGCGTGGGGGGTGTCCCCCCAGCCTCCTTCTCTCCCCCAAATGCCGCCCTGCACCGCCACCGCGTAACTCCTGTCAGTGAACAGTAAAGAAAAAGAGGAAAGCGGGAAAGATGAGCGAGCGAAAGATTGTGTTTTCAGGAATCCAACCAAGTGGCAACCTGCACATCGGAAACTACCTGGGCGCCATCAAGCGCTGGGTGGAAATGCAGGATCAGTACGACTGTATTTACTGTATCGTGGACATGCACGCCATCACGGTGCCCCACGACCCCAAAGTGCTGCACGAAACCACGCTGGAGTTGGCCGCCCTGCTCATTGCCTGCGGCATTGACCCGGAGCGCTGTGTGCTCTTCGTCCAGTCCCACGTCTCGGCCCACGCGGAGATGACCTGGATTTTCAACTGCATCACGCCCCTGGGCTGGCTGGAGCGCATGACACAATACAAGGAAAAGGCCGCCCGCCAGGAAAGCGTGAGCACGGGCCTGCTGGACTACCCGGTGCTCCAGGCGTCAGACATCCTGCTCTACCAGACGGACCTGGTGCCCGTGGGCGAGGACCAGCGCCAGCACATCGAGTTGACGCGGGACATCGCGGGGCGCTTCAACCACCTCTTCGGCGAGACCTTCAAGCTGCCAGAGGCGTTGATTAGCGAGGTGGGCGCGCGCGTCATGGGGCTGGACGACCCCACGAAGAAGATGAGCAAGAGCATTACCTCGCGCTACCACGCCATTCGCCTGCTGGACGACCCGGACACCATCCGCACGGCTATCCGCCGCGCGGTGACCGACTCCGGGCGCGAGATTATCTTCAGCGACGCGCCGGAAAAGGCTGGGGTCAACAACTTGCTCACCATCTACCAAGCCTTCACCGGCAAGAGCCGCGAGGAAATCGAGGCCCACTTCGCGGGCAAGGGCTACGGCGACCTGAAGCGGGAGGTCGCCGAGGTGGTCATCGAGGCCCTGCGCCCCATTCAGGAGCGCTACCGCGCCATCCGCGCCGAGCGCGGCTACATTGACGAAATTCTGCGCCGTGGCGCTGAAGAGGCCCGCCGTCGCTCCGAACCCACGCTGACGCAGGCCAAACACCGGGTGGGCTTCGTCCTGCCGGAGGAACTGCAACATCATGTGTGATGAGTGATGCGTGACGAGTGATGAGTGGGTGAGGTGGGATATGGGCGAGGGAATGGGGGGCACTCCTCGGGTGCTCGTGATTGATAACTACGACAGCTTTACCTACAACCTGGTGCAATACCTGGGCGAACTGGGCGCCGAGGTGCACGTTTTCCGCAATGACGCCGTGACGCTGGAGGAGGTGCGGGCGCTGGCGCCCTCCCACATCGTCATTTCGCCGGGCCCGGGCACGCCCGACGACGGGGGTATCTCCCTGGAGGTCATTCGAGCCCTTCACGTTGAGGTGCCCATTCTGGGCGTCTGCCTGGGCCACCAGTGCATCGGCGCGGCCTTTGGCGGCCGGGTTGACCGGGCACCGCGCCTCATGCACGGAAAGACCAGCCCCATTTACCACGACCAGCAGGGCATCTTCGAGGGCATTCCCACGCCCTTCGAGGCCACGCGCTATCACAGCCTGATTATCCACGAGCCGCTTCCGGCATGTCTGGAAGTGGCTGCTCGCACCGCCGAGGGGGAAATTATGGCTGTGCGCCACAAGTCGGCGCCGCTGGTGGGCGTGCAGTTCCACCCGGAAAGCATTCTGACCGAACATGGCCGGGATATCCTGAAAAACTTTCTGACCAGATTCTGAGGGAGGATGTTATGATTCGCGAAGCATTGGTGGCACTTTTGGAAAAGCGGTCACTTTCCCAGGAAGAGGCCGAAGCCGTTATGGCGTGCATCATGAACGGTGAGGCCACGTCGGCCCAGATTGCTGGCCTCTTGGTCGCCCTGCGCATGAAGGGCGAGACGGTGGACGAGATCGCCGGCTTCGCGCGCGCCATGCGCCGGGCGGCTATTCCGGTGCGCCCTTCCCGCTCCGACGTGATTGACACCTGCGGCACAGGTGGCGACCGCGCTGGCACCTTCAACATCTCCACCACCACGGCTTTCGTGGTGGCCGGAGCCGGGCTGGGCGTAGCGAAGCACGGCAACCGCAGCGTCAGCAGCCAGTCCGGCAGCGCCGACGTGCTGGAGGCCGTCGGCGTCAACCTGGACTTGCCGCCCGAACGGGTGGCCCAGGCCATTGACGAAATCGGCATCGGCTTCCTCTTCGCGCCCAGGCTCCACCCGGCCATGCGCCACGCCATTGGCCCACGACGCGAGTTGGGCGTGCGCACCGTCTTCAACATCCTGGGGCCGCTCACCAACCCGGCCGGCGCCAAGGCTCAACTTCTGGGCGTGTACGACGCGGCCCTCACCGGCGTGATGGCCAGCGTGCTGAAAGCGCTGGGCAGCCGGGCAGCTTACGTCGTCCACGGCGCTGGCCTGGACGAGCTGACCACGTCAGGGCTCAACCAGGTGAGCTACTTCGGCGTGGCGCCGGCCAACGGCCGGGTGGTCACCGAAGTGCTCGACCCGCGCGAGTTGGGCTTCGAGCCAGCTCCCCCGGAGGCGTTGCGGGGTGGCGGCCCGGCCGAGAACGCCCGCATCATGCGCGCCATTCTCTCCGGCGAAGACCGTGGCCCACGCCGCGACGTGGTGCTGCTCAACGCGGCCGCCGCGCTGGTGGCTGGCGGAGTGGCCGCCACGCTGGAGGAGGGCGTGGCCCGCGCGGCCGAAAGCATTGACAGCGGCGCCGCTTTGCGTACACTTACAAAACTGATCGAGTTCAGTCAGAAGGCAACTCCGTCCAGGTCAGGGTAAGATGGGCGCCAAGACCATTCTGGAGCGCATCGTCCGCTGGAAGCACGACGAAATCGAGCGCCACAAGCGCAAGCGCCCGCCGGAGCTGGTGCGCGCCGAAGCCGCGGTGGCCCCGCCGCCGCGCGACTTCGTGGGCGTCCTGCGGCGCCCCGGCCTCTCACTCATCGCCGAGGTGAAGCGGGCCTCGCCCAGCAGGGGGCTGCTGCGCCACGACTTCGACGCCGTTGAGTTGGCCACCACCTATGAGGCCAACGGCGCAGCCGCCATCAGCGTGCTCACCGACCAGCACTTTTTCCAGGGGAACCTGGACCACCTGCGGGCCGTGCGCCAAGCGGTGAGCCTGCCGGTGCTGCGCAAGGACTTTATCCTCGACCCGTACCAGGTCTACGAGGCTCGCGCGGCCGGCGCCGACGCTGTGCTGCTCATTGTGGCCATCTTGGGCGACAAGGCCCTGCGCGCCCTCTACGACCTGGCCCGCGAGTTGGGCATGGATGTGTTGTTGGAAGTCCACAACGAGGCCGAGTTGGAGCGGGCCCTGCGGCTCGACCCGCCTCTCGTCGGCATTAACAACCGGGACCTCCGCACCTTTCAGGTGGACCTGGAGACCACCGCCCACCTGCGCCCCCTGATTCCGCCCGGCGTCGTGGTGGTGGCCGAGAGTGGCGTCCACACGGCCGCCGACGTGCAGCGCCTGGCCCAGGTGGGGGTGGACGCCGTTCTGGTGGGCGAGGCGCTGGTGCGGGCGAAGGATGTGGCTGCTCAGGTGCGGGAGTTGGTGCAGGCCGGTGTTGCAACGCCGTCGTAAGGGGTGCATGGGGCTCTGCCCCCTGCCGGAGGGCACGGGAGGTGTCCCCCCGACCATTCTCCTCCCATCCTCGACGGCAAAGGAGTGGTTGCCGCTGGAGGACGCCGAGTATCAACACAAATGAGGGAGACCACCTGCAACCGAAGGAGGAGAAAATGGAGAACAATTCGGGCATTCTGGCCGGCATCATTGCCGGCGTGATTGCGCTGGCCGTGGGCACATCCCTTTGCATCGTGGCGCTCCTGCTCGCGTCACAAGCGGAGCCCGTTCGCCAGTTGCTGGGCCTGTAACGCCGGACCAAGCGCCATGACGCGCGTGAAAATCTGCGGCATCACCAACCTGGAGGACGCGCTGGTGGCGGCCAGAGCCGGGGCCGATTTCCTGGGGTTCGTCTTCTACAACCAGAGTCCCCGCTTTGTGCCGCCGGGCCGGGCCGCTGAGATTGTCAGTGCGTTGCGGGCCGAGTTGGGGCCGCGCTGTCCCCGGCTGGTGGGCGTTTTCGTGGACGCGCCCGTTGAGGAGGTGCGCGCCGTGCTCGACACGGTGGGGCTCGACCTGGCCCAACTCCACGGCAGCGAGCCGCCCGCCGAGGTGCGAGCCTTGCAGCCGCGAGCCTTCAAGGCCATTCGCCCCCAGTCCAGGGGCGAGGCCGAGGCCAACCTGGCCCTCTACTACGACGTGGTGCCGCAGGACGAGGCCGTGCCCCAATTTCTGATGGACGCCTATCACCCCTGGCAGTTCGGCGGCACGGGCATCATGGCCGACCTGGCCGTGGCCATGCTCATCGCCCGGCGCGTGCGCCTCCTGCTGGCCGGTGGGCTAACGCCGGAGACGGTGGGCGAGGTGATTCGCCGCGTGCGACCGTGGGGGGTGGACGTGTCCAGCGGAGTGGAGCGCGCCAAAGGGGTGAAGGACCACGCCCGCGTGCGGGCCTTCGTCAAAGCCGTGCGCCGTGCCGATGGTATGCTTCTGGAGGCCGACTCATGAAGCAGGATTGCACCTTCTGCCGCATCATCGCCGGTGAGGAACACGGCGCATTCGTCTACGAGGACGAGCGCGTGGTGGCCTTTCTCGACATCAACCAGGCTTCTCCCGGCCACACGCTGATTGTGCCCCGCATCCACGTGGCCCACTGGTGGGAGTTGCCGGATGAAGATGCCGCCGCCGTCGCCGTCGTCGCCAAGCC
>WFWG01000099.1 GCA_015491235.1 Ardenticatenaceae bacterium | reverse complement strand
GTTGGAGTCGGCCATGACGCGCAGGGGGCGTTCAGCCATGTCCATACCGCTCCGCGAAGACCTGGCGCTTGATGGTTTCAAGTTCCGCCTGGAGGTCCGCTTCGGTGAGGCCCTCTTCCTCTGCTTCTCGCCCGGCCTGCCGGCTAAGGTCCTGGAGGCGGGCCCAGGCGGCCAACCGCTGCAGCCGCTCGTATTCGGCCACGGAAAGAATCACCACTTCTAAAGCGCCCGCCCCTTGAAAAAGCGTTCCTTTGTCCTATAATACAACGCAGAGTGCCGTCAACATCTGGTGAGCGAGAGCCAAGTCCGCGCAGTAATGAAGGGCAAAGGTGGGACGCACTTGCCCAAGTGCGTCGCACCTCAACGCTCCTTTGAGCAATCGGCTAAACTTGGGGCTAGTTATGTCAACTGAAAATCAGCCAAACCATCCGCCCACATCCTCCCACGACCGTGCAGAACGTGAGCCCACCTCACCTTCCCTTGACCCAGCCGAGTTTAGAGCGGCACGCGACCAGTTTCTCCGCTTCCTGCGCACGGCTCGACAGCCCCGCACGGTGGAGACATACGCCCAGGCACTGGGGTCTGTGGAGCGCTTTCTGGAGGAGCACGCCGGCCGCTTCACCGACTGGACCGAGGCCCTCATCCACTGGGCCGTGTGGCTAAGTGAAGAGCGTAACGCCTCCAAGGCCACCTTGAGCACCTACCTCTCGGCCGTGCGCCAGTTCGCCGTCACCGCCGCGGCCGAGGGATGGTTGCCCGTGGACGTGGCCCGCCTGCGCCACCAGTACCGCCTCTTCACGCCGCGCATGGAGCGCCTGCCCAACCCGGCTCTCGAGGAGGAGTACCGGGCCATGCTTCAGGCCGCCGAGCAGCTTCATCCCGGTGACGGCCGGCGGGCCCGCCTCCTTCGCCTCCGCAACCGAGCTATCTTACACGCTCTCTGGGCCACCGGAATGCGCGTCAGTGAACTCGTGAGCCTGCAATATGGTGACCTCATTCTGGCCCGCAAGGCCGCCCGCGTGATCGGAAAGGGGGACAAGGAGCGGCTGGTCTTCTTCAGCCCCGAGGCTTGGCAGTCACTGTGGGAGTACCTGCGCGCCCGCGGTCGCGCGCTCCGCGCCGACGACCGCCTCTTCGTGCGCCACGACAAGCGGGGGGAGGGGAAGCCCCTAAGCACGCGCAGCGTGGAATTGCTCTTTCGCAATTTATGTAAACTCGCGGGGCTGGACCGTTACGTCACGCCTCACCAGTTTCGCCACGCTTTTGGCACCCGGGCCACCGACGTGACGGGCGGCAACCTCCCCGTGGTACAGACACTCATGGGCCACAGCGACCCTCGCACCACTATGGGCTACGTGCGCGTCTCCGAGCGAGCCATCGAGGAAGTGCGCCGCCAACTTCAATATGATGAAGAGGAATGACCAACCGGTGAAAGGTTACAGGTTGACCGGTCAGGGAGAAGTCTCAACGCGCAACACCCGCGCCACGTTCTCACGGGTCAATAGTGCTACATCTGCCTCCCGTTCGAGAAACGGGCGCACGTCATCAACCACGCGTTCCCAAGAGGAGGCCGAAGAAACCCGCTGCCACACCAGGTTCCGCCAGTTTGACTCGTCCACTTGGGGACCTTCCCAACCTGTCTGACGAAGGGCGTTGTTCAGCATAACCAAATTTGGCGGCGGCCACGTGGGATCACTGAGGAACCAGAGCAAGTCGTACACGTCCCGTCCTTTCAAGTACGGGCGCTGCAAAATAGCGTGAAGCTTTCCCGCCAACAGAGAAGCCTTGTCGTGATGCTGCAGGCGCAGTGTCGCGTGCTGCCGCACGAGGGTCACCTCCAAACCTGCGCCTGCGGGCGGATTCGTGTCCACTTCCACTTTGACGGCCAGGACTTCATCTAAATGGGGAGACAACCTCAACTCGTGAAGGAGGCCTCTGAAACGCACAAAAGCGCTGTGCACAACTTTGCGGTCGTTGACCTTAAGCGTAATGGTGTATCCCTCCGCGACCAACATCTGCTGAACAGCTCGTAGGTAGCCACGGAAGTTGTAGGGCGCGTCCTTCCGTTCCCAAGCAAAATCCAGGTCTTCCGAGTAGCGGGAAATGTGGTAAAGAAACCGCAGGGCTGTACCACCGTGAAAGGCCAAGGCCAGCATGGCCCCTTCCCGCTGAAACGCCTCCAAAATGCGGGCTTGCAGGTATTCGCGTACCACATTGCGCGCCTGCCACGGCGAGGTGGTTTGACGCACGAGATCGGCAAGGTAGTCCTTCATTCTAGCAACTCGTACGTTTGCTCCTCTTCACGCTGTGCCAGGATCAGGTCCACCGCCCGACGCAACTTCGCCGTGCCGGATCGCTCAGCAAACTCGCGCAACCGCGTGAAGTCCAGGCGTTCAAGGTTTTGGAGGCGTAATTCGTGCAAATAGGCCTCCAGTTCTTGGCTCGGTTGCAGGTAGAGCAAATCTAAGAGTGCCTTCTCAGGATATGCGACGAAGGCATGTTGACCAGGAGCCACTTCTTCTAGACGATAGCCGAAGAAAAAAGTGGGACGTACGTGGCGGTAGAGGAACGTGCCCAAAGGGGTCCGCCACTCACCAGGCCGTTTGGTAGTGACGCTTGTCGTGACATAGACAGCTTCGGGAATAAGGCCGTAATAGGCAAGAGCGGCCTGAAGGCTCACATAAGAGGGACGCGCCAGGCGATTGGCGACGAGAAATGGATGCGGTCGGACCCGCTGGTAAGGGGGAGCCAGCGCATAGAGCCCACGGCGCAGGCGGTAGAGTTTGCCCGTCCGCACCCAACGTGAAAGTTGAACGCGCAGCGCCTCCGGGTCCTCGTCGCCGGCCAAAAGTAGCCCACTTTCAAAAAGGGGCTCATCGCCCACAATACGAAGCAATTGCTCGAAAGTCATTTGTAGCCTACCAATTTGCCTCCCCAGCCCTCCCGTTGCTTTATCTTATCACTTTGAGCAAGTTATTGCAACATGCTGAAGTCCAGGGCAGTCGCATTTAGACGGTGGATAGCAAAGTGCGCCGCACCCCGTACTCTTGATGTCCAGGCCGGCCTAGCCGAGCAGCGAGCGCCTAGTCATCCATTGAAAGCCTCTCAATTCCAGACGCTTATAGCCCCTTCTCACTCCAGGTGTAAGTCACCTTCGATTGTCAGGGAGAGGTCCACTCCTTCCACCTCGAGGTGGGCTCGAGCCCGCAGCGTCTCCGTTCCCTGTAGCTTTCCCGCGGCCACAGCGTCCCGCACGGCCTTCTCGATCTCCCGCTGAGCGGTCACGCCAAACCGCTTCAGGAACGCGCGAATGTCCATGTTGAGTTTATCTTCGTTCACCGGCCCCCCTCCTAATATTTGTACTCTTCCCGCACCGGGCTGAACACGTCCAGCACGCGGACCGCCTCGTCGCCCGCGCGGGCGCTGTGTTGCACGCCCCCTGGAATGACGTAGACAGCGCCCGGCTCCAGCCAGCGCGATTTGCCCGCAATGGTCAACTCCAGCCGCCCCTCCAGCACGATGCCACACTGCTCGTGCGGGTGGCTGTGGAGGGGCACTTCCGCGCCCGGCTCCAGGTCAACCACGGCCATCAACATGCGCTCCCCCCAAAAGGTGCGCGCCATCACGCCCGGCGCCAGCTCCCGGGACGCGCGCTCTGACGGGTCGAACACGTAGGTCATGATTTACCTCCTGTTGAATACCATTTGGGAGACCTGTCAGGTTGTTAGAGACCTGACAGGTCTTATACCAATTGCGTTTGGTAACGTCGCCTGCTCACAGAAGTGGTGCGGCGCCGCCATCCCGCCCACCCACCTAAAATTGGTATAACAAGGGCCCGACAGGTTGCAAACCTGCCGGGCCTCCGCCTACACAGAGACGGCCGTTCGGTCGGTCAGGAGCGCCAGAACCCGCTCGGCCTCGCGCAGGCCGCTCACGTAAGCCCCGTGGAGAGTGCCGTAGTAGGGGCGAATCGTGGCCTCGCCGGCGAAAAAGAGGCGGTCGTTCACTGGCTTGGCCAGTTGCTCGAAGTCCTCAGGGGTACCGCCGGCCGGCACGAAAGAGTAGGCCCCCCGGGAGAAGATGTCATGGTCCCAGCGGGTCACGAACACGTCCGTGGGGTCGGGCACTTGCTCGGCGCCGAAGACGGTTCGCAGGTCCTGGATGGCCCGCGCCACAATTTCCTCGTTGGGGCGACGGGTCCACACTCGCGCCCGCTGGCCGCCCAGGAACGTCATCAGCATGGGCTCGTCGAAGCAGTGGGTCAGGCTGATGAAGGACGAGAAAACGGGCAACTCGTCCGTGGGCTGGATGGCCAGCACGGCCTCGTCCGGCCACCACTGGCGCGGGAAGCGCAGGATAACCTTGTCCAGGCTTCCCATGCCCAGCCGCTGGATGGCCTTCTGCTTCCAGTCCGGCAGGGGTGGGTCGAAGGTGACAGCGCCGGCCTTCAGCACGCCCAGGGGCAGTGTGACGATGGCGGCGTCGGCCCGGAAGACCTCCTGCGCACAGATCACCCGCACGCCGTCACCGTCGTACTCGACAGCGCTTACGGCGTGCCCCAGCCGCACGTCCAGTCCCTCGGCCAGCCGCTCCACGAGCTGGATGGCCCCCTCGGGGAAGACGCGGTGCTCACCGGGAAACTCCTCGTCGTCGTCGAAGTACTTGAGGGAGACCTCGTCCATTTCGGCGGCCATGTAGTTGGCAAAGGTGGCCCGCGTCCACAGCAGCAGCCGCTCCTTCAGGTCCTCGGGGACGGAGAGGGTCTCGAACACCTCCTCCACACAGGCCGAAACCGGCACATCTTTCTTCCCCTCGCGCAGCCACTCGGCCGAGCGCATGGAGAGAAGCCCCATGAGGGAGAACATCCAACCGCCCACTTCGGTCAGAACCTGGCCGCCAGGGCCGCGCAACAAAATCTGCTCGAGGGGCGTGGGGCAGGTCTTCACGCCCAACTCCTCGGCCACGCGAGCGATGGGATTCTCGGGGACGAACCCGTGAATCCAACTGGCGCCCAAGTCAACCGGAATGCCCAACGACGTGTCGGTCCACACGCGCCCGCCCAGGCGCTGGCGGGCTTCCAGCACAACCACCTCAACACCATTGTGGTGCAACGTGCGAGCAGCCGCCATGCCAGCAACGCCAGCACCAATCACAACGACTCTCATACGCTTTTCCCTCCCTTTTCAGTGATCAGTAAGCAGTGATCAGTATTCAGTGACAGGAGTTGCGCGGTTGCCTTGGGCAATCTGTCGCCGGGGTGCAGGGGAGCCTGAGGCTTCAGCCTCAGGCTACTGTGAAAACAAGCCTGCTAAAGCAGGCTGCAGGAGCAGGATCGGGAGCCCCCTGAAGGGGGCTTGACCCTGCGTAGCGGTGGGCTTTAGCCCGGCGCGTTCTGCCGGGGGGCATGGGGGGTGTCCCCCCAGCTCCTTCTCTCCCCCAAATACAGCCCTGCACCACCGCGTACGTCCTGTCAGTAAGCAGTGATCGGTATTCAGTGATCAGTTGCCCCATTGCTTACCGAGCCAACAATCGCCTGGCGAAACGCTTCGGGCACGCGCACAGGGCGGCGCGTTTCGCGGTCAACGGTAACAGCCGTAATGGCTCCCGTCACAATGCGCGCCCCGTCCGACAAGCGTTCGACCTCAAAGCCAAACCGCAAACTGGTGTTGCCCAGGTGTTCGACCGCGCAGTAGACCCGCAGGACATCGTCAAACCTGGCTCCCTCGTAGTAGCGGCATTGGGCCTCCAGGTAAACGATGTCCACCCCGTCGGCCACCATGCGCTGGTACGGGTATCCCACCGCCTTCTGGTATTCCAACAGGGCCACGTCGAAGTAGTCCAGATAGTTGGCGAAGAAGACGTGCCCTTGCAAGTCGGTTTCCGAAAAGCGCACAGTTATGTCAATGTAAAAGCGGCGCATTATCACTTCCCAGTGTGCGTGTTCTTCACGGGAATTATACGCGCAGAGGGGTTTCCGTCAACGGCATTGCCCCTACACTTCAGCTTCAGCCGGTTGTGGGCTGGAAGCGCCCACAACGCCTCCCAACTCGGCCACCACCATGCCCGCCAGAATGAGGGCGCACCCCACCAACTCCTTGGGACCCAGCACTTCGCCAGCCCACCACCATCCGAAGAGGGCCGCAAACACCGGCTCGAGGCTAAAGATGAGGGCCGTGTGGGTGGGCGTCGTAAAGGGCTGCACGCTGTTTTGCAGGCTGAGGGTCAGCACCGTGGCCGCCAGCGCCGTGAAGACGATGCTTCCCCAGGTGGGGGCCGGCAGGCGCAGGCTGGGCACCTCGAAGGCGAAGGCCGCCGCCAGGCTCAGCAGGGCTACGGTGGCAATCTGCACCACGGTGAGGCGCAGGGGGTCGTAGCGCGGGGCGAAGTGGGAGACGCTGAGAATGTGGAGGGCGAAGGCCACGGCGCACCCCAGCACCCACAGGTCGCCGGGGGCGGGACGCAGGGAGGCGTCCAGAGTGAGGAATCCCAGGCCCACCGTGGCCAGCACCACGCCGAGCGTGGCCGCCAGGCCCGGCGGCTGGCGGAGCAGCAGGGCCGCCAGGGCCGGTACCAGCACTACGCTCAGGCCGGTGATGAAGCCGGCCTTGCCCGTGGTGGTGTACTGAAGGCCAATCGTCTGGAGGATGTAGCCCAGCGCCAGCCACACGCCAATGACCGCTCCTGCTCTGGCCTCTCGGACGGCAAGGCGTTGTAAGCGACGTCGAAAGAGGAAGAGCAGCACCAGCGTGGCCACGGTGAATCGCCAGGCCACGAAGGTGAGCGGGCCAACCGATGAGAGGGCGCTCTTGACCACCACGAAGGTGGACCCCCAGATGAGCGTGATGAAGACCAGCGTGATGTCGGCCTGGAAACGGGACATAGTTTGAGACTCCACGTCGCCCGGTGCTAATCCTGACGGCTGAACAGGTACATGGCCAGCACGTTCATCAGGATGCCAAAGCTGACCACGATGAGCACATTATGCCAGATGGTGAGCTGTCGGCCAAATAGTTCCAGGCCCAAACCGAACTCGGCCAGGCGGTCGAGGATGGCTGGCGGCATTCCTTGGGCCTCCAGCACCACCCGCCGCAGGGGGTCCACGGCGTAGCTGGCCGGGTTGACCTTCACAATGAACTCCATCCACGCCGGCAGGTTGCGCAGGGGGAAGAAGGCCCCGCTCAGGAAAATCATGGGAAAGGCGATGAACTGGTTGATGGCCTGGAAGCCCTCCACGCTGCGCATTCGCGAGCCCAGGGCCACGCCCATCGAGGTCATGGCGAAGGCGCCCAGGAACATAAGGGGCCAGAGGCGCACCACCATGCCGAGCGTCAGCTTCACCCCGGCCAGCGGCGCAATCAGCAACACCAGCGTGCCCTGCACCGTGGCCACCGAGGCTCCGCCCAGTGTCTTGCCCAGGGCCACCACCCCACGGCTGATGGGGGCCACCAGCACCTCCTTCAGGATGCCGAACTCCCGGTCGAAGACCACCGAGATGCCGCCGAAGATGGAGGCGAAGAAGACGTTCATGGCGATGATGCCCGGGAAGATGAACTGCTTGTAGTCCACAGCTCCAGCGCCCACGGGCAGGGCAGAGGCCGCCTGGGGTTGCACCAGCGGTCCCATCGCGCCGCTCAGCCCGTTGCCGAAGACGACCAGGAAGATGACGGGGAAGGTCAGTGCGCCGATAATGCGGGGCTTGTCTCGCCACCAGCGCTTCACGTCCCGCTTCCAGATGATGTAGACCGTTTGAAGCGTGTGCCACATTATTTGTACCTCCTCATCTTACAGGATTTACGCCGTTACGCGTAACTCCCCTCATCATTACAGGAGTTACGCGGTTGGGTGTTGTGCTCACGGGAAAAAAGAAGGAGTGGGGGGACACCTCCCACGCCCCCCGGCACCGCGTAACTCCTCCCTTAACGGCGTGGTCGCACGACCCGCGACCGCAGCCGGTAGCGTTGCAGGTCCTTTTCGTCCAACTCAGCGTCCCGAATGGTGCGGCCAGTGAGCTTCAGGAACACGTCGTCCAGGGTGGGCCGGCGCAGGCTGATGGTCAGGATCGTGCCTGGGAACTCGCGCACGAAGCGGGGGATGAAGACCTCACCGTTCTCCACCTCGAAGCGCAACTCGTCCTTGTAGCGCTGCACCTTCACCCCGAACTGCTCCTCGATGCAGGCCGCGTCCTTCTCCATGTCGGTCGTCCGCACCGTGATGACGTCGCCGCCCACCTGCCGCTTCAGCGCCTCCGGCGTGTCCAGGGCCGCGATGCGGCCGTGGTCCATGATGGCCACGCGGTCGGCGAACTCGGCTTCCTCCATGTAGTGGGTGGTCATGAAGATGGTGATGCCCTCCCGCTCGCGCAGGCCCAGGATGTAGTCCCACATGTGGCGGCGCGTCTGGGGGTCGAGGCCGATGGTGGGCTCGTCCAGGAAGAGCACGCGCGGGGTGTGGAGCAGGCCGCGGGCAATCTCCAACCGCCGCTTCATGCCGCCGGAGAAGCGCTCCACCAGGTCGTTGGCCCGGTCGGCGAGTTGGACCATCTCCAGCACCTGGGGGATGCGCCGCCTGCGCTCGGCCGCGGACAGGCCGTAGAGCACGGCGTGAAACTCCAGGTTCTCAAGGGCCGTGAGCCGGTCGTCCAGGCTGGGCTCCTGGAAGACGATGCCAATGCTCCGCCGCACGGCCCCTTGCTCCCTCACCACGTCATGCCCGGCCAGCAGGGCGCGCCCCTCGGTGGGGCGCATGAGGGTGACCAACATGGAGATGGTGGTGGTCTTCCCGGCGCCGTTGGGCCCCAGGAAGGCGAAAATTTCGCCCGGCTGAACCTCAAAGCTCACGTGGTCCACAGCCGTGAAGTCACCAAAGCGCTTGGTCAGGTTGTCCACCAGGATGATAGGCGTGCTCATGAGCTTCCCCCCTCGGAATAGACCAGTGTCCACCTGGGGCGGAGACCCCGGTGGTAGAGCAAATGTCCAACCAAGGCCAGCAGTCCGACCGCCAGCAACGCGGAAGTCCGCCGTGCCCCCAAGCGACAGGGAGGGCAAACGGCCGGTTGGGCCTGCGGTTTGCGGGCGTAGCGGCCTACCAGGAAGGTCATCGCCCGGTTGAAAAGGCCCGGGGTCAGGCGGAGGGCGGCCACCAGCAAGCGGTCGGGCAAGGTGACGTACTGCTCGCGGGGGCGCTCGTGGACGGCCTGCCAGATGGCCTCGGCCGCCTGCTCGGGAGAGGCCCCCCCTTCCCGCTGGCGCAACCAGTTGAGGGCCTCGATGTCAATGTCGTCAGCCGAGCCAGCGGGCACGATGTTCTCGCGGAAGGCCGTGCGCGTCATGCCGGGGATCACGCGCACCACGGCAATGCCCGTGTGAGCCAGCTCGGCGCGGGCCGCGTCGCTGAAGTGGGCCAGGGCCGCCTTGCTGGCCGTGTAGGCGGCGGAAAGGGGCGTCGGCATGGCCTCCATGACCGAAGAGACGTTGACGATCACGCCGTCCCCCTGCCGGCGCATGACCGGCACCACCGCCTGGAGCAGCGCTACGGGCGCGAAGACGTTCAGGCGAAAGAGGTATTCGAGTTGACTGAGGTCCAGCGAGGCCACGGTGCCGAACATGCCCCGACCGGCGTTGTTCACCAGCGCGTCCACCCGCCCGTAGCGCTCCAGCGCCTGCTCCACCAGCCGCTGCGCCTGGGCGTAGTCGGTCACGTCCGCCGGCACGGCCAGCGCCTCGCCCCCTTCCTGGCGGATGGCCTCGGCCAGCGCTTCCAGCGACTCGGCCGAACGGGCCGCCAGCACCACCGCCCAGCCCCGGCGGGCGAAGAGGCGCGCGGTGGCCTCCCCAATGCCCGAGCTGGCTCCGGTCACGATCACCACGGGTTGCGTTCCGCGTTCTGTAAGCGCCCTCATGAGTGTTCCCCCTGGTTGTGATTCTTCAAGTTGTGCAAAGCTCGCTCCAGCGCCTCCACCACCGTGCGCTGCTCGTCCAACGGCAGCCCGCTCAACAGGCGTGCTACTGCCGTGCGTCGGGCCTCCTGCACGCACGCGATCAACTCCCGCCCGCGGGGGCTGAGGGAGAGGCGCCACACGCGGGTGTCGGCCGGGTCTGGCTGGCGCTCCACCAGCCCGGCCTCCGTGAGCGCCCGCACAGCTTGCGAGATGGCCGCTGGCGTGATTTCCAAGCGCGCGGCAAGTTCTTTCTGGGAAAGTTCAGGGTGGTGCGCCAACTGGTGCAGGATGCGAATTTGGGTGACGTTGAGCCGCTCGCTCACCCCCTCCGGGATGCGATATTGGGCCAGCTTGCCCAACGACACGAAGACGCGCAGCAGTCGTTCCGCCAAGTGGTAGGTTTCGTCCGGGATGGCTTCTGTCCGGTTGTCCACGGTTCCCCCTGACAGTTAATTAATTTAACTAACAGTAGGCGGAGTATAGCTGATCCGTTCCACCTGTCAAATTCGGGATGAAGTGACGGAGTACGGCGCGCCTTGGGGTGTGTTGCACCTTTCGTCTAAATTTGTGGCGCGGGTATAATATCAATAAGTCGAAGACGGCACGGCTTTCTTGCAGGGGGCTTTTGGGAGTATAGAGCAACACGGAGGAGGAGGTGCCATGTTCAGGTTGAGCAGCCCGGCCTTCAGCGACGGAGAGTTCATTCCGGTGCGTCACACCTGCGATGGCCCTGACCTTTCACCGCCGCTGGAGTGGAGTGACCCGCCAGCCGGAACGCGGGCTTTCGTCCTCATCTGCGACGACCCGGACGCGCCCCGGGGCACGTGGGTTCACTGGGTGTGGTACGACATTCCTCCTGAGGTGACGAGCACTCCAGAGGGCATTCCGCCTGACCCGGAACCGGCTATCGGCGGCAAGCAGGGCGTGAACGACTTCCGTCGCTACGGCTACGGCGGCCCCTGCCCTCCACGGGGTCACGGGCCACACCGTTACTTTTTCCGCCTCTACGCCCTGGACGAACCCACGGGCCTGCCGCCCGGCGCCACGCGAGACCAGGTCGAGGTGGCCATGCAGGGCCACGTGCTGGCCTCGGCCCGGCTCACGGGCCGCTACGAACGACGGTAGAGGAGACCGAGCATGAACGAACAGGAACTGCGACGGGCCGCCTGGAACTCTTTGAAGAGCGTCCCCTATCCGGGCGAGGAGCGAAGCATCGTGGCCCTCGGCCTGGTGGAGCGCATTGACGTGGAGGACCGCCGCGTGACGGTGCGGCTCCGCGTGGGCCACCTGCCGGCCGAGGTCCAAGAGGAGGTCATCCAGCGGGCACAACAAGCCTTGGCCGCCCTGCCTGACGACATCATCGTGCGGGTGGAGCCGGCCCCGCCCACGCCGCCGGCACAGCGGGTCACCACGGAATCGGCGCGTCCCCCTGGCGTGGCCCGCGTGCTGGCCGTGGGTAGCGGAAAAGGCGGGGTGGGCAAGTCCAGCGTGGCGGTCAACCTGGCGGTGGCCCTGGCCCAGCGTGGCTACCGGGTGGGCCTGCTGGACGCCGACGTGTACGGCCCCAACACGCCCCGCATGTTGGGCGTGGCCGAGCTGCCGCCCCGCCGCCAGCGGGGGCGCATCCCCCCGGCCGAGGCTTACGGCGTGCGCTTCATCTCCGTGGGCTTCATGGTGAAGCCGGACCAGGCCGTCGTCTGGCGCGGTCCCATGACGGACAAGCTGGTGCGCCAGTTCCTGGCCGATGTGGAGTGGGGTGAACTGGACCTGCTGGTCGTGGACCTGCCCCCCGGCACGGGCGACGTGGCCATCGCCTTGACGCGCCACGCCCGGCCGGACGGCGCGCTGCTGGTGACCACGCCCCAGGCTGTGGCCTGGGACGACGTGCTGAAGGCGGCCGCCATGTTCCGCCGGTTGGGCGTGCCGGTGGTGGGATACGTGGAGAACATGGCCTACTTCGAATGTCCCAACTGCGGCGCGCGCACCGACCTCTTCCCCCGCCGGCCCGAGGCCGAAGCTCAGGAGGAGGGCCTGGAGTGCTTGGCCCGCCTGCCCTTCGACCCGGCCGTCGTCCGTGGGAGCGACGAGGGCAAGCCGGCCGCTGCCGACCCCACATCTCCGGCCGGCCAGGCCTTCCGGGAGCTGGCAGAACGGGTAGCCGAGCGGTTGGGCGTGCCGCGCTTCTAGAAGGCTGCGACTGGGGGCAAAAAGATGAACGCCTCACAAGAGCCGCCGAGGCAGGAAAAGGGGCACCGTTGGTGGGCCTTTGCCCTGGCCCTCCTTCTGCTGACGCTCGCCTGTTGGCGCGCCCCCGCGCCTCTCCCTTCGCCCGCGCCCCCGATCACCGCGGCCGGCGTGGCCGCCCCTTCGCCGACCCGTTTGCCGCCCGTCACTCCCACGGCCACGG
>WFWG01000098.1 GCA_015491235.1 Ardenticatenaceae bacterium | reverse complement strand
TTTGCCCCACAGGCCGGTCGTCTGATCACCGATCTCGAGCAGATACGCGGAAAACCGTTCGAGGCTCTCTTTGTAGTCGTTCAGCGTGGCGTTGAGCACTTCAACTTGCTTGCGTTCTTGTGGCGAAAGGGGCTGTGCTTCAAGGGCTTTCAGCATCTGCTCGGCTTTCCAGACATGCCGTTGCAACCGGTCCAACGGGCCGACAACCACCGATGACAGACTTTGGCGGTTCAAGACGAGGGCTTCGTATTCGGACGCTCGGGCGGCGCGCACGTTGGAGAGGAAATCCTGGCTGTACGTCAAGATAAAGTGCTTGGTTGTTATCGTGGACTGAACCTGCTGGTTGACAAAGCTGAAGACCACCACGCCGACAAGTGAAAGCGCTCCCACCACGGCCACAATAGAACCGAACCCCAATCCCAGCTTTTGCCCCATCGGCAGGCGCGCCAGGAAGTGGTGCACCCGCTCACTCTGCCGCTCGAGGAGCAAAAAGGCGATGGCGATGGTAAACAGCATAGCGTCCAGCAGAATGAGCTGGGCCGTGCGAAACCACACCTTCGCCGGAAGGGCGATGAGGCCCATGAACAGAATCGAGAGCAAGAGATACGCTGCGCTATTGCGATCTACAGGGTTCCCGCGGCCACGGTACCAGTTTCGGAAGCCGGCCAGAATGGGATATGCGGTGAGAGCCGCCAAAGCGAGCACCACTTGCCCAAACGTGGGCAGCGGGACGGGAACAGCCTCCCGACCGATCTCGAAGAGACGATTGACCGTGTCCAGCACCACGGTTACACGCTGGGCATCCAAAAGCGTCTTCCCCACGCCAGCATTCCAAGCCCAGAACACGAACACGAAAACGAGAGCGGCGACGCCTCCCATCGCGCGGGCTGGCCAAGCCGCCACCCCAATGCGTTGCAGAAAGGTGAACGCCGCGTAGAGGGAAATGGGCACAACCAAGGCGAGTGAGAAGAGGAAAATGAACGCTGCCCCCTTGAACAAGGGAGCCCCTGATTCAACAAGAGTCAGGATCATGGCGCTGCCGTTTGCCAGGGCGGCCGTAAGCATGGCCGCCGCGAAGAGCCAAGCTTCCCGAAAGGGCTTGGCTTTAATGAAGTACACGGCAAAGGCGAGTTGAACCAGGGCGGCAATAGCACTCAAAATCCCCATCATAATTACAACTCCTGCTTCACGACCAGTTCTGGCGGCTGTACGGAGCGCTCGTCGGATTGTTCGTCCAGCAATTCCAGCATCCTATCCAGCAAGGCCAGCAGGTGTTGACCGTTGCGGTTAATGTATGTCAGGTCGGACTTCTGGTTTTCCGTCAACGGTCCATCTACCCCCTTCAACAGCAGTGTGGAGAAGCCTATTATGGAATTCAACGCCGTGCTCAACTCGTGGGACATTTGGCCCAGGAAAACCGACCGCCGCCTCTCGAGTTGCTGAAGCTTTTCCAGAGCCGCCCGCTCCATTTCACTGGCACGCGCATTTTCCAGGGCAACGGTTACTTGATCGGCAAGCACCTGCAACGTTTGGAGGTCCCCTTCCACGAACGACTCCTGTGACACGAGGACCAGCACCCCAATAATTTGGGTGCTCAGGCGGAGGGGAAACCCCAAAACAGCCTTGCCTTCCACCTCACGCCAGAGTGGCTTTCCGCGCGCAGCCACCGCCTGTGCCAGTTCAGCGATTCGATCCGGCCACGGAGGTTGTCCTGCCCTCCCTCGCTCTTCAAGCGATGGCTCCTGGCCATCACTCGGTTGACGGCGGAACAACCAGATGTGAACGGCCTCGAATCCAAACCGCTCCCGGATGAGCCTCACAGCCTGCTCGACTACGGCCCCCGATGAGGGCAGCCGACCGATTTCCCGCCCAACCTCGGCGCTCAGTTCCAGGTAGCGGGCCCGCCGCTCCAAAAGTGCGTTTGCGCGGGCCAGTTGCTCCGTGCGCTCGACCACACGCTGCTCCAGCGTCTCCAAAAGGTCCTGCAGACGCTCGGCCATCGTGTTGAAGGCGAAGGCCAGAATGCCCAACTCATCGGTCCTGTTGACCAGTGCACGGCGGTTCAAATCGCCTTGAGAAATGAGCACGGCTGTGCGGGTGAGTTCGAAGACCGGACGGGTAATCCGGCGAATCATAACGGCAGCGGCTACAGTTGTCAACAGAGCGACGGCCAACGTGGCTGCAATGAGCGCTCCCGCCAGCGAATCCGAGGTGGCCAACGCAGAGCGAGTGGGCTGTGCGCCCACAAGAACAGCGCCGTCCCGGAACGGCACGGCCGCTACCATCCACGGTGCCTCTTTCCCTACAATCTCTGTCCCGCCAGTGGGGGATGCCACTGTTGCGGCCACGTCGGAGGGCAGCGGCTCCTGGGGGGTGAGCAGAGGCCACGCCTGCCCTTCCCACACGAGAAACAGGGCCATACCCTGAGACGTGCTTACGGAAGACACCGGAAAGATGTCCGTCACGGGCACCGCCGCCACAGCCAGCTTCTCACTTCCAACTGGCACCTTGATCCAGACATAGAGTCCACCTTCTTGCTCGCCGAGAAGCACATCCTCCGAGCGCAGCATGTTCAGCACATGCTGGGGAAGGGAGCCGTCTGCGCGTGCGCTTTTAAGCAGTTGGCCCTGCCCGTCGAGAATCCAATACGTCAACTCGGGAGCGACTTCTCGGCCCAAGGCACTTTGAAGGAGCAACGCACGGTGCCGTTCGACCTGGTAATAAGCCTCGCTTCTCACAAACTGCACAACGGCCTGGAGGTTTTCAAGGGATAATTGCTCGATTTCGTGCCGGGTGCGTGTGATGGCATAAAAGCTGACCAGGCTCAAGGGACCTATCGTCAGCACGAGAAACACTGTAAGGAGTGTGCGGCCCAGACCGCCGCGCATCTTGTTGAGTTGAATGGTGCGTCCTCCGCCCTGTTTACTTCACCGTCACCCTGGGGCGACCGTCCCGTCAACGTGACAACACGCCAGTAACACCGATGGAATTGCCATTTCGGTTGTCGGTTGGGCTCTCCCTTCAAACGAGTGGTCTTCACGAGCAGGAGCGCTCCTTCACGTTTATATGCGCTCACGCATACCGGCCAAGTAACGAGCAATTTGCACCGGTAACTCGTCAATGTCCACTGGTTTTCGTATGTAGCCGTCGCAACCGGCTGCCAACGTGCGCTCGCGGTCTCCCTTCATCACGTTGGCCGTAAGAGCAATGATGGGCACATTCTGGAGTTCTTCTATCTGGCGCAGTCGGGCCGTCAAGGTCAGGCCGTCAATTTCAGGAAGATTGATGTCCATAAGAATTAAATCCGGCTTACATTCGAGGGCTCGTTGAAGACCTGTCGCTCCGTCTTCAGCTTCTACAACTTGATATCCTTCCACTTCCAGAACCCGTTTGATTAGTTCTCGGTTCGCCAGGTTATCCTCGATATACAGGATAGTCGCCTGAGACATACCGCCCTCTTCCTGGTCTGTTTATAGAGAAATGTGCTCTCCTCATCCAACGGAGAGAGCAAGCTGGCAAGTAACGGTCTCTACTTCTGTGTAATTCTACCTCTTTATTATATAGCAAATCACTCAAGCGCAATATAGGCCCGTAGTCCCAAAAAGTGACAGTTACTTCATCAGTTTCTTGGAGAGAAAAGGAGCAGGACAGCGAAGTTGTCCTGCTCCTTGATCCGTTATTCGTTTGAACGGGGGACAGGCTCACTCGTCCTGGTCCTCGCGCCACACAACGTAGTCGAACACGGTACGGCATCCGTTGCAGTAGTACTGGGAGGCCAGGTGCATCTGTCCGAAGAGCCCAAACAATTCTGTGTCAGTGGACCCGCAGAAGGGGCACGCCACCGGTTTTTCGGCCTCCTCTTTGCCGATGGCCGGCTCGGTCAACCACTTGTTGCGCTTCATGCGGCCTGCTCCACCCGGCGGGTAACCGGATCGTACTGCTCCCACGGCAAGGCCCCCACAGCCACATGTACGCCGGCTTGTCCCAGAAGGGGCATCAGCCAGCCCAGGAAACGTTCGCGCAACTCGGCGGGAGTGGCATCAACGATTCCCAACCGCTTCAGGGCCAGCGCTCCCTGGTCGTCGTCTGGGCCAAACCAGCACAACGTTTCGGGCAGAACCCGGCGCACTGCTTCCTCCAATTCGGCACGCGCTTCTTCCGACTGGCCAGCTAGCCGTCGCAACCAATCGCGCCCGTGCATCTGGTGGAAGCGCTCCTCTTCTAGCATTTTGTCAATGCGCTGGGCCAGCGGCTCGTAGGTGGAGCCGCGCATAGCCCGTATCACCTCCGTGAGCGCGCCATCAAAGATGAGGTTGACGACCACGAAGTCAACCCACGTGGGCAAGAACTCGTCGAGAAAGGAGGGCGCGTTATAGTGGTCGCGAAATTGCTCCTCGTCGGTCACGTCGGCCGGCACCTCCGGGAAGGCGCGCAGCAGCATGTAGAGGGCCCGCGTGTGGCCCAGCTCAGCCTGTGACATGGCCGCCGCTGCCACACCGGATTCGAGGACGGGCGCCCGGTTGGCCCACTCGGCATATCGCCGGCCGAGCACCACTTTGCTGTCCGCAATGGCCCAGAGCAAGTTGACCAACGCCTGGCGGGCGTCAGCGTCCAACTCATCGGGTGACTGAAATCGTCGGGGTTCGCTCATCGTTTCTTCCTCACCGTTTCCAGAATGTCACAACGGACACTACTCCGGCTCGATCACGTGGACGATGGCTTTCCGGGGCACGACCACCATTTCCAGCCAGTTCCACTCGTCGTAAATGGTCCGGGCGTAGACGACAGCCAGTTCGTCGTCCGGGGCGGTCACCATGCCCACGTGATAGAGTGGATCCTCGTACTTTCGGCGGGCGAAGACTTCGTAGACTTGTTTGTTGCTGTTTGGTTCCTGTGTGTTCATACCACGACTCCCCACATGCGCATCTGTTCGCGTCCCTCTTCGGTCATGCGGTCGGCCGTCCAAGGCGGACTCCAGACGATGTTGATGTGTACCTCGTCCACGTCCGGCTCCTGCAACAGTCGCTCGCGCACATCTTCCAGGATGAATTCCATGGCCGGGCACCCCATGGCCGTGAATGTGAGGTCCACCTCCACCCGGCCACCCTCCCGCCGGATGTCGTAGACAAGGCCCATGTCCACCAAGCTGATGGGAAACTCAGGGTCGTTGACCTCTTTCAGGGCTGACCACAGGTGTTCCGTTCCCTCACGCACTGTCATGCGGCCCTCTCCAACAGGCGATGCCATTGCTTGTGTCCGTCTTGCAGCATTTCGACCATGTACTCGTTGAGCGGCCCGCGCTTCTTCCAGCGCTCGAGCACCTTGTCCCACGTAATCTGCTCGTCACCCCACCGTTTCTCCTCGGGGTCGAAGTCGGCCGGGAAGGGGCGCGTGATGACCCACTTGCCCTGCTCCTCGTCGTAGCGGGCCGGCACCTTAATGCCGATTTCCTCGCAGAAGGGCACGGCCTGGCTGAGCCACTGCTGGCGGAGCTGGTCGTTGGTGTAGCCCTTGATGCGGTAATCGAGCTGCTCCTTGTGGATTTTCAGTTCGTCGGGCAAGCCGAACCACTCCACGGTGAGCAGGAACATCCAGTCCACCGCGCGCTGCACCTGCTCGCGCCCCTCGGCGCTCTTCACCAGGCGGCGCATCCACGCCTCGCCGTGGCGCAGGTGGAAGTTCTCCTCGCGGTCCACCTTGGCCAGGGCTCGCTTCCAGGGGCCATAGCTGGTGTGCTTGTAAATGTCGCCCAGCAGGATGAAGCCCGCCCGGTCGTAGAAGCAGTTGGCCACGGCCAACTCGGCCCACGACTCCAGGGGAACGTCGAAGGCGTAGGGATACTTGAACTTGCGCGGGTCCCGGTGGTAGATGAGCTGGTCCCGGTCCACGCCCAAGTCTTCCAGCAGCCGATAGGCGATGTGCGCGTGGCCCAACTCGTCCTGGATGATGGCCATGGCCGAAATGAAGGAGTTGATGGAAGGCGCCTTTTGGGCCGCGAGGAAGTAGGCCGGGCCACTGGCCAACTCCGTGTCAGCGGAGACGGTCAACACACGAATGAGGGTCTGCCGGTAATCTTCCGTCATGTGCTCTGGGGATTCAACGAGCTGGTTGTTCGTCAACCGTTGCTTGAGAGCTTCGGCTGTGGCTGCCATACTTTGTGCCTCCTTTCGCCTCTAAAACCTCTCCCACTGCCGTTTTTGTAACGAATTTGGAGCGAGCGTAATTTTTTCGTTACACTAGTATACCGCGATTTTCGGGTTTGTCAAACGACAAACTCAACAAAGACAGCGCCTCGACAGCAGCCACCGGTGGCGAAGCGCTACCCCTGCTGCTTTCGCAAATCCCGCACGCGCCGCGCCTTGAGCTCCCAGCGAGGCAGCGTGCCGGCGGGCACGGGGGTGACCTTGACGCGCAGGGCCAGGCGGCGGTGGAAGGTGTCAGCCAACTTCGCCGCTACCGCCTCCGGCTCGCTTCCGACGACTTCGATTTTCACTTCCATCTCGTCCATTTCCTCCACCCGGTAGACCTCGACGGCGAATTCGTCCACCTCGGGGAACTCGCGCACGATGTTCTCGATGGCGCTGGGGAAGACGTTGACGCCCCGCACGATGAGCATGTCGTCAATGCGGCCGATGACGCCGCCTTCCATGCGCACGAAGGTGCGGCCACACGCGCACCGCTCCCGGTTGAGGCGCACGTGGTCGCCCGTGCGGTAGCGGATGATGGGGCTGCCCCACCGCCCCAGGTTAGTGATGACCAACTCGCCCTCGTCGGCCGGCTCGTCAGTGGCGGGGTCCAGCACCTCGACGATGAACTCGCCCTCGTTCAGGTGGACGCCGGCCTGGTAAACGCAGGTAAAGCCGTGGGCGCCCACCTCGGTGGCGCCAGTGTGGTCGTAGACCTTGGCGCCCCAGAGGCTTTCGATGCGGTTGCGCGTGGAGGGGATGCTGCCGCCCGGCTCACCGGCCACGATGATGGCCCGCACGGGCGAGCGTTGGATCTCGCCGGCCAGTCCCATCTCGCGGGCCACCTCGGCCAGGTGGAGGGCGTAGCTGGGCGTGCAGCAGAGAACCGTGGCACCCAACTCCAGCAGGTTCTCCACCCGCTGCTGCGAGTTGCGCGCGCCCCCGCTGATGGCCAGCGCGCCAATCTGGCGGGCGCCCTCCCAGGCGGCCCAGAAGCCGATGAAGGGCCCGAAGGAGAACGCAAAGTAGACGCGGTCTTCGTCGGTGACGCCGGCGGCGCGGTAGACGGCACCCCAGCAGCGCCCCCACCACTGCCACGAGTCCTCCGTGTCCAGCCAGCGCATGGGCTTGCCCGTGGTGCCCGAGGTCTGGTGGAGGCGGGTGTAAGCCTTGAGCGGGTAGGTGAGGTTGGTGCCGAAAGGGGGGGTGGCTTCCTGGTCGGCCATGAGTTCGGGCTTGCGCGTAAAGGGGAGGCGGCTCAAGTCATCCAGTGTGCGCACGTCAGCGCCCCGCTCCAGCCCGGCCTCGCGCAGCTTGCGGCCGTAGAAGGGGTTCGAGGCGAGCACCTCGTCCAGCATGGCCTGGAGCCGTTCGAGTTGGCGTGCCTGAATGATCTCACGGTCGGCACACTCGATCTCCCGGTCGAAGTAGAGGACCTCCATGAGCTTCTCCTCCTGGTTGGGTTTTGAGTTCCCCTCGGGCGTGTTGGCTTGTGGAAACTCGTTGGAACTCATGGGCGCTCGAGGGAGTCAGGCCGTGCGTGCCTGGTCGGACGGTTGGCCGGCGAGCTGGCGCAAGGCGCGGGCCACGTAGACCGGCACCATCTTCTTGCGGTAGTAGAGCGTCAGGTCCGTGTTGTCCAGCGGGCGGGCCGGCTTGAAGCAGGCCTTGGCGGCGGCCTCGATGACCTCCGGCTCCAGCCGGTTGCCCACCAGCAGCGCGGCCGCATCCGGCACCTCCAGCGGGTAGGACTCCACCGCGCCCAGCACGATGCGCGCGTCGGCCACGGTGCCGTCCTCGTTGCGCCGCAGGGCCACGGCCACGCCCAGGATGGGGAAGTCGAAGGAGCCCCGCCGGCGCAGCTTCAGGTAGACGCTCTCCCACCCCTCGGCCGGGGGGAGCAGGATGTCGGTGATGATTTCGTCGGGCCGCTTGCCCGCCAGGAAATTGATGCCGTCGCGGCCGTAAAGCTCGCGCACCGGAATGACCCGCTCGCCCTCCGGCCCCACCAGGCGCACGCGGGCGCCCAAGGCCACGAAGACGGGCGCCGTGTCGGACGAGGAGACCGCCCAGCAGCGCGGGCTGCCGGGAGCCACCCAGCAGATCTCGCCGTCCTTCTTCATGCAGAAGTTGATGGCCTTGCGCCAGTGGTAGCTCTGGTCGTAGTAGGTGCAGCGGGTGTCCACGCACAGGTTGCCGCCGATGGTGCCCGCGTTGCGCAACTGGGGCGAGCTGACCACGCCGGCTGCGTAGGTCAGACCCGGATAGGCAGCCCGCAGCGCCGGGTGCAGGCTCACCTGCGTCAGCGTGGCCATGGGTCCCAGGCGGTAACCACCGTCCTCCTGGGGTTGAATGCCGTAAAGCTCACGGATGCCCCGCAGCCCCACGAGGACACGGGGCTCCATCTGGCGGCGCTTCATCTTGGGGAAGAGGTCCGTTCCCCCGGCCACCACGGTGGCCTCGGGGCCGTGGTCACTCAGGAGTTTGACGGCCTCCTCAACCGACTGAACCCCATAATAGTCGAAAGGCGGTAATCGCAGCATACCCGACCTCCTTCTTCTGGGACGCGGGGACACAATAAGTCTGTGCCCCCGCAACTGTTGCCATTACGGGTTTGCACTCGGAACCAGACTTGGGTCGTGCTCCAGGCTGGGCGGTTCCACGTAGATAGGTTCGACCCACTCCACTTCCGGCATCCGCTCAGGCCCCACGCGCGGCTCCTGCCCCTTGGCCTTGCGCTCCAGGGCCTTGAGGATTTTGTCCGGCGTGACGGGCAGTTCGTCAATGCGCACGCCCACGGCGTCGTAGATGGCGTTGCAGAGGGCTGGCGGCACGGGCAGCAGCGGTCCCTGGCCGGCCTCCTTGGCGCCAAAGGGGCCGTGGGGGTCGTTGGTCTCCACCAGAATGGTTTCGATGTCCGGCGTCTCCAGGAAGGTGGGGCTCTTGTAGTCCAGCATGGAGGGAATCTTGTGCAGGTTGCGGCGGAAGACCTGCTCCTCCATGAGAGCCTCGCCCAGCCCCATGTAGACGCTGCCCTCGGCCTGGCCCTCCACCAGGATGGGGTTGAGGGCCCGGCCAATGTCATGGGCAATCCAGACTTTGGGCACCCGCACCCAACCGGTTTCTGGGTCCACTTCCACCTCCACCACGCAAGCCGTGTAGCTGTAAGAGGGCGAGGGGCCGACGCCCGCTCCCTTGTAGCGCCCCGGCGTCTTGGGCGGGGTGAAGCTGCCCACCGCCGCCAGCGTGCCGAAGCGGGCCTCCGCCAGTTGGGCCGCCTTGGCGAAGGGCAACCCCACGCCGGGGTCGTCGCGGCGGAAGATGCGCCCGCCGGCCGCCTCCAGGTTGTCGGGCGTGGTGCCCAACTCGTCGGCAGCGGCCTGGAAGAGTTGGTCGCGCACTTTCTGGGCCGCCTCGATGGCCGCGTTGCCCGTCATCACCGTGACGCGGCTGGAGTAGCTCCCCAGGTCTACGGGCGTGAGGTCGGTGTCGGCGGTGACGACGGCCACGTCCTGGGGGCGCACGCCCAGCACCTCGGCCACCACGTAGGCCAGCACGCTGTTGGAGCCCTGGCCGATGTCGGTGGAGCCGCAGTAGACTGTCACGCCGCCGCCCCGGTCCACTTTGACCATAGCGCCGGAGTGGGGCATGTCGTTCCAGTAGATGGGCAGGTTGGCGCCGCTCAGGTAGGCGGAACAGGCCAGGCCCACGCCCCGCCCGTAGGGCAGCTTGCGGAATTTTTCCTTGAAGCCGCTGGCTTCCACCACTTTGTCAATGCACTCCTTCAGGCCGATAGTGGTGATGCGCAGGTAATTGGCCGTCAGGCTGAAGGGCTCGCAGGCTTGCTGCTTGCGCCACTCGGCCGGGTCCCAGCCCATGTCCTCACAGATTTTGTCGAAGTGGATCTCCAGGGCGAAGCGGGGCTGGGGCGTGCCGTGGCCCCGCTTGGGGCCGCAGGGCGGCTTGTTGGTGAAGACGCGCAAGCCCTCGAACTTGTAACGGGGAATTTTGTACGTGACGGTCTGCAGGGCGCCCGTGTAGTAGGTGGTGGCCACACCGTAGGAGCCGTAGGCGCCCCCGTCCAGCATGGAGCGGAAGTGCATGGCGGTGATTTCGCCGGTCTTCTTGACGCCCGTCTTCACCCACATGAGCACCGGATGGCGTCCCCGGTGGGCGTAAAAGACCTCCTCGCGGGTGAGGGTGATCTTGACGGGCCGGCCGGTGATCATGGCCAGCTTGGCGGCACAGATCTCGTGGTGGAAAGGGTCCGACTTGCCGCCGAAACCGCCGCCGGGGTGGCAGGCGATCACGCGGATGCGGCTGGGCGGCAGTTCCAGCACCTTGGCAAGCGCGCGGTGGACGTAATGGGGCGTTTGGGTGGAACTCCACAGGGTGAGCTTGCCGTCGGGCGAGTAGTAGGCCACCGCGCTGTGCTCTTCCATGGCGAGGTGGTTGTTGCCCTGGTAGAAGAAGAGGTCCTCACGGACGTAGTCAGCCTCGGCGAAGCCCTCCTCCACGTCGCCGAACTGAAGGGAGACCATCTTGTGAATGTTGCCGCCGTGGCCGTACTCCTGAATGCGGACTTCCGTCTCCTCCAGGGCCTCCTCGATGCTCATGATGGGCTTGAGGGGCTCGTATTCCACCTCGATGAGTTCCAACGCCCGCTCGGCCGTCTCCTCGTCCACGGCGGCCACGGCCGCCACCGGCTCGCCCACGAAGCGCACCTTGTCCACGGCCAGGGCGGTCTCGTCCTGGCTCACCGGCAGGATGCCGTACTTGATGGGCAGGTCCTGGCCGGTGATGACGGCCAACACGCCGGGCAACGCCTCGGCCTTGGAGGTGTCAATGCGCACGATGCGGGCGTGGGGCTGCGTGCTGGGCAACATGCGGGCGTAGGCCATGCGGGGCAGGTGGATGTCGTCGGCGTAGGTGGCCTGGCCCGTCACTTTGGCCATAGCGTCCACCTTCATGAGCGGACGCCCCACCACGCTGGTTTCTTTCTTCAAGTGACTGCCCAAGTTGGTGCGGTTTTTGCGGTCATCGTACCCGTTGGTTGACATGGAACTCCTCCTTGCCCTACCGGCTCTCCGGTTCTTGCACCACCCCCTCGTTGAGGGCGCGTTCGATTTCCTCCACGATGTTCCCCAAGTCGCCCTGCAACCGGCGCGCGGCCAGCCGCACGGCCTCCACGATTTTGACGTAGCCGGTGCAGCGGCAGAGGTTGCCGGCCAAAGCCTCCCGAACTTCCTCGGGCGTGGGGTTGGGATTACGGTCGAGCAGCGCCTTGGCGCTCATCAACATGCCGGGCGTGCAGTAGCCACACTGGGCCGCGTTGAGCTCGGCGAAGGTGACCTGGAGGGGGTGAGGAACGCTGTTCTCGGCCAGCCCCTCCACGGTGACGATGTCACGCCCCTGAACCTCAACCGGCAGCGTCAGGCAGGAGAGCACCGGCTCGCCGTCCACGAGCACCGTGCACGCGCCACACTCCCCCAGTTCGCAGCCGTGCTTGGTGCCCGTGAGGCCCAAGTCCTCGCGCAGGACCTCCAGCAGGGTCTTGTGGACGGGCACATAAAGCTCGTACAGTTCCCCGTTGACCCGCAGCGAGATAAGCTGTTTCATCACACACTCCTTTCCTTGCCACTCGTTCTTTCAGCGCGACGCACTTTCGGATGCGTTGCGCCTTCCCCCTTCCTTACACCGTTACGCGCACGGTCCCGTTCCAGGCCGGGTAGCGCGTCGCTCCCAAGGAAACGGAAATCTGCTGGCAGGCTGCCGGCACCGCCTGGGTCAGCCGGCGGAGCAGTTCATCGTTCAGTTGCGAGGAAAAGCCCACCACACAGAGCGAGGCCACCACGTGGCCGTCCCGGTCCACGATAGGCGCGGCCACGGCGCAGACCCCCTCCAAGTACTCCTCACGGTCGAGGGCGTAGCCCAGAGTGCGCACTTTGACCAACTCCCGCTTGTAGGCGGCCACGTCCACGATAGTGTGCTCGGTGAAGCGCCGCAGCCCCTGGCGCGCCAGGAGGGCGTCCAACTCCTCCAGCGGCAAGGCCGCGTGGAAGATCTTCCCGAAGGCGCCGGCCGAGTGGGGCAACCGCCGACCCACTGTGGTGGAGATGCTGAGGGTTCCCTCCGGCACCACGGCGTCCACCGTGAGGATGTCGTTCTCCACGGTGAACTGGCCCAGGATGGCCGTTTGCCCGAACTCGTCGGCGAGGGCGCGCAGGCGGGGACGGCTTATTTCCCGCAGTGTGGCCCGCGCCTGGACGAGGTGACCAAGCTGAAGGAGAGTTGGGCCCAAGCGGTACTTCTTGGTGGCCTCGTTGCGCTCCAGGAAGCCAAAGTGGGCCAGGGTATTGAGGATGTCGTAGGCCGTGCTCTTGTTGAGGTCGAGCATACGGCTCAACTCACTGACGCCGTACTCGGCGTCGCCCGACTCGAAGGCCAACAGGATACGAATCGCCCGCTCAACGGCGGGGACGAGGTTGGCGGCTGTTGCGGTCTCGGTGAGGGGACCTTGCCACTTCGTAGCGGCCATGCGCGTGCTCCACCGGACAGTTCGTTCGGCTCAGCGAAACATGTTCTCTGTGGAGAATTATATGACAGAGTGTGCCGGTTGTCAAGGGGGAAAAGGGGGAGTTTTGTTCACACTTTGTTCACAACGGCCTTCTAGAATTTTTAGGGAGGAGCCAATGGTCGTCCGTTAGAGGCTGTTGACAACGAAATGACCGAAAAGGAGGTAGCGAACATGGTGCCAACGACGTTCGTTCGATACTCAAGGCGTGGAGCACAATTTATCTTGTTCTCTGTCGCCTTCACGGTTGCACTGGCCTTCCTGCTCTTGTTTGGCGTCCTGTTGGGGTGGGCAGCGCCCAGCGCTCCCACAGCTACGACGTTGACGTGGCAGTTGAACCCGGTGGCTGTGGCCCCCAACAGTCCCGTATTCGGCCGGCAAGTGCTTCAGCTTGACGCTTCAGGGCGCCCTCACGTTGTCTTCGGGGATGGCCCCCTCTACTACGGCTACTACGACGGCTCTTCCTGGCAAATTCAAATCGTGGATGATGACTACGGCGCGGGCGACACTCCGGCGCTTGTGCTCGACAGCAGCAATCGGCCCCACATTGCGTATTACGACAGTTACAAGGGCGACCTCAAGTACGCGTATTACGACGGCTCCTCCTGGCAGATCCAAGTGGTAGACAGTGAGTGGGACGTGGGGCAATCCCCTTCCATTGCGCTGGACAGCAATGGCCGCCCCCACATCAGCTACTACAGTGCCTCGAGCGACGACCTGCGCTACGCAACCTTCGACGGCTCCATTTGGCGTAAAATGACTGTGGAGAGTGGTGCCGACTGTGGACAATACTCCTCAATTGCGGTGGACAGCGCCAACCGCCCACACATCGCCTATCAGTGCTTCGACGAACTCCGTTACGCCAGCTTCGACGGCACGTCGTGGAACATCGAGACAGCGTATGCTGAGACGTATCGAACCGTAGGCGCGAATGCCTCGCTGGTTCTGGATAGCAACGGGCGTCCTCATATCGCCTCTTACCACCGCAATTACGGCCACTTGTTGTACACGTTCTTCGACGGTTCGGCGTGGAACACGACGGTGGTGGACCCGGGTTACGGCAACAAAGGAAATGGCTTCAGTTTTATTTCCCTGCGCCTGGACGCCAGCGGCAACCCTCACATTGCCTATGATCGCTTCTTCTTTGGCTCTTCCCCACGCAGTGAAGTTTGGTACGCGTACTACAACGGCACGAGCTGGCAAAAACAGAAGGTGGACGACGCGGATTGGGCGAGCGGTTGGGGGGCTTTGGCCCTTGCGTCGGGGAACAATCCGCGCATCGTCTACACACATGATGAGGCGAGGGGATTAGGACGGTTTCAATTGGCAGCGTACAACGGCTCTGCTTGGATAACGCAGACGATCACCATTGGCGGTGACGTGGGCAAACAGCCGGCCGTGGTCGTTGACAGCACCGGCGCGTTTCACGCCGTCTTCTACGACGAGGTGAGCGGCCAGGTGAAGTACGCCAAGCGGACGAGCAGCGGGTGGAGCGCGCAGGCCGTGGACACGGTGAGCGTTTCCCAGTACGACCTCATTGGCGGCGAGCAGGACGTGGCTGTGGACAGCAACGACCGACCTCACGTTGCTTACTATGCCTTGGAGACCGGGGATGTGAGGTACGCCTATTGGAACGGAAGTGCGTGGATTACTCAGACAGTGGAAAACATTGGGGCTCTTCTCTTCGCAGACGACAGCAGCGTTTCGCTGGAAGTGGACAGCCACAACCGTCCGCACCTCAGCTATCGGGGGCCAAACGGATATTTGCGCTACGCCACGTACAACGGCTCGGCTTGGCAGATCCAGACAGCCGACCCCATTACCATCACGGCCTCCTCCCTGGCGCTCGACAGCAACAATCGGCCACATGTGGCCTACTGCTCCCAGGACGGCGTCAAATACGCTGCCTGGAACGGTTCCAGTTGGGTGACGGCAACGATAGAACCGGTCCTCTGCCGGACCATCTCGCTGGTGCTCGACGCCAACGACCAGCCTCACATTGCGTACGGCGACGCCTGGAACGACGAAGCCAACTACGCCACGTTCGACGGCACCAACTGGCAGGTGGAGCGCATCTTCGGAGCCGGGTACCTGAACAGCATCTGGATAGCGCTGGACAGTCAGGGGCGGCCCAATGTAGCGTTCAACGCTGCTGCCCTTGGGGGAACAGGAGTGATCGAGTACGCGGTGCGGGAAACGTCCGGGTGGCAGGTGTACACAGCACTTGACGGCATTGCGAGAGGAGCGAACATACGCCTCTCCTTTGCCCTGGATGCCAGCGACAACCCGCTCATTCTCTTCGCGGACCCGGGCAACATGACCGATCTGTTCGAACTTGTGGGCCAGTGGACCACACCTACCCCGACGCCCACACCCACGCCCACGCCGTCGTCCGGCCTGACGTGGATTACCGAAACGGTTCGCGTCACGACCCCGGTGGTGGGAGCGATGGCTGTAGACGGGAACGGTGTGCCACACGTCATTTTCGTTGATTCGTGGGCGAACAAGCACCTTTACTACGCCCGCCGCGACACCGGCGGTTGGAAGGAGGACGTGATAGACAGCAGCGGTTCGATTCGGTGGTGGAATGCGCTTCCCGACATCGCGGTGGACGCCAATAACCGGCCACATGTGGTTTACATCTCGAGTGGTACCAGCTCCGTGCTGGTGTACGCCTTTTACGATGGGACCCAGTGGATCACTCAGACGGTCGACGCGGCTACCGGAGCACCGTCCATCGTACTCGACTCGAACGGCCGGCCGCACGTCAGTTACTCCGATTACAATTCCGACGAATTGAGGTACGCTTTCTACAACGGCACCAACTGGGTCACGCAAACGATAGCTTCTCGCCTGGCTGCTGTCTGGTGGACGTCCATCGTGCTCGACAGCGCCGGGCGTCCTCACGTGGCCTACCACAGCAACGAGGACCTCATGTACGCCTTCTACAACGGCAGCCGGTGGATCATCCAGTACGTGGACACCACGCCACCACTCAAGAGAGAGGGCAAATTGTACCTGGATTCGGGCGGCACACCTCACATCTTTTACAGCTACGATGCCTCTGTGGACACCATTCGACATGCCTACCTGACCACTGGCGGCTGGGAGACTAAGGAGGAATTGGTCGGAATCCGGCCCAGCGTGGCCGTGGACGCAACCGGCAAGGTGCATCTGGCGTATCTGACCGATTATTATAACCTCTCCTACGCGGTCAACACAGGCTCCGGTTGGGCCGGGCAGCCTGTGGTCAGCAACAATCCGGTTTCCCTCAGGTTCCACTCGCTGGCCGTAGACAGCAACGGCCGGCCTCACCTGCTGTATCCAGGCTCACTCATCTACGCGCGGGGCGAGCCAGGGCCGACCAGCACGCCGACGCCCACACCGACCAACACGCCCGTGCCGCCAACGCCGACTAACACGCCCGTCCCGCCGACGCCCACACCAACCAATACGCCCGTGCCGCCGACGCCTACGCCGACTGCTTCGCCTCCATCTGGTGGGGCAACACCCACACCGACGCCTACAGCGACGCCAACCCCGTCCACTTATCCAGTTTACCTGCCTCTCATCACGAAGGCGCCCTGACACGCTCCGGCGCTTACTGACGCGACACACGACAGTTGGAGGGGCGACACACCTGTGGAGTGTGTCGCCCCTTCACATGGAAGCACAGGAGCGCGGGGCGAACGGCGAACTCCGTTTCCGCCCACTTGTCGCCGTCGTTCAAGCATGGTATGCTACCGTCGTCCGCCGGTGTGGGCCGCCATGCCATCTCGAGCCTCGACAAAAGGAACACAGCACTGGGAGGAGGACTATGAGCGAGCGTGTGGGGTTCATCGGTCTGGGCATCATGGGACGGGGCATGGCCCGCAACTTGCTGAAGGCGGGCTTCGACCTGTGCGTGTGGAACCGCACGGCCAGCAAGATGGAGGAGTTCGCCAAAGCAGGTGCCCGCACGGCCACCAGCCCCGCTGACCTGGCTGCCCAGAGCGACATCATCATTACTTGCGTGAGCGACACGCCGGACGTGGAAGAGGTGATTCTTGGTCCTCAGGGCGTCATCCACGGCGCGCGCCCCGGCGCGTTGGTCATTGATACCAGCACCATCAGCCCGCAGGCCACGAAGGAGATCGCCGCCCGCCTGGCGGAAAAGGGCATCCACATGCTCGACGCCCCCATCAGCGGGGGCAGCGAGGGGGCCGAACAGGGCACGCTCAGCATCATGGTGGGGGGCGAGGCCGAACAGGTGGCCCGTGCCATGCCTGTCTTCCAGGCCATCGGCAAAACCATCACCCACGTGGGCGGCCACGGGGCCGGCCAGATGGTCAAGCTGGTCAACCAGATCCTCGTGGTGGTGACCATGCTGGGCGTGAGCGAGGCGCTCCTCTTCGCCCAAGCTGGCGGCCTGGACCTGGAGAAGACGCTCCAGGCCGTATCGGGCGGTGCGGCTGGAAGTTGGATGCTCACCCACCGGGGGCCACAGGTCATCCGGCGAGACTGGCGCCCCGGGTTCACCATTGATCTCCAGCAGAAGGACCTGCGCCTGGTGTTGGAGGCCGCCGACCAACTCGGCGTGCCGGCGCTGGGCACCAGCTTGGTCTTCAACCTCTACCGCACCCTCCAGCGAGCAGGGTTGGGCCACGAGGGAAACCACGCCCTGGTGAAGGCGCTGGAGCGCCTCTCCGGCATCGTGGTGGGGGAAGAACAGGCGGGGTAGCGGCCGGCACAGAACGGCACGCAGACCTGTCAGGCTTCGGAAAGCCTGACAGGTCTGCGCACCTCCTTATTCGCCGGCGCTTTCCTCCGCGGCCTGACGTAGCTTGAAGCGCTGGATCTTGCCTGTGGCCGTCTTGGGCAACTCCTCCACGAACTCGATCCAGCGGGGCCGCTTGTAGTGGGCCATCCGCTCGGTGCAGTGGGCAATGATTGCCTGGGCCAGCTCCTCCGAGGGCTCGTAGCCTGGCTTCAGCACGATAAAGGCCTTGGGCTTAATCAGCCCGGCCGAGTCGGCCTGGCCCACCACAGCGCACTCCAGAACAGCCTCGTGGGAAAGGATGGTGCTCTCCACCTCGACGGGTGAGACCCAGATGCCGCCCACTTTCATCATGTCGTCGGAGCGGCCGGCGTGCCAGTAGTAGCCGTCCTCGTCCACGTAGTACTTGTCGCCCGTGAAGAGCCACTCGCCCAGGAAGGTCTTGCGGCTCTTCTCGTACTGGTGCAAATAGAAGAGCGCTGCCGTCTCTCCCTTGATGAGCAAGTTGCCGATTTCGCCGGGCGGCACGTCGTTGAAGTCCTCGTCCACGATGCGGGCCTCGTAGCCGGGGACGGGCTTGCCGCTGCTGCCGGGCCGGATGTCGTCTGGCCGGTTGGAGATGAAGATGTGGAAGTTCTCCGTGGAGCCGATGCCGTCAATGATGTCCAAGCCAGTCGCCTCCTTCCAGCGGTGCCAGAGGGGGGCGGGCAAGGCCTCGCCGGCCGAAACACAGAGTCGCAGCGAGGAGAGATCGTACTGCTCGGTGAAGTTCTCCACGGCCAGGATAGCGGCATAGCTGGTGGGCGCGTTGTAGAGAATGGTGGGCTTGAAGCGGTCAATCACCTCCAGCACGTTGGTGGCCACGCGGGGCGGGCCGGAGAAGAGGACCACGCTGGCGCCGACGTACCAGGGGAAAATCAAGTTGCCCCCGAGGCCGAAGGTGAAGAAGAGCTTGGCCACAGCGAAAGTGCGGTCGTCCTCGCGCAGTCCCAGCACGTTGACACCCCAGTTATGAGCGCAGAGGGGCAGGTCCTTGTGGGCGTGGAGGATGCCCTTGGGCTGGCCGGTGGTGCCGCTGGAGTAGTTCAGGGTAGCAAAGTCGTCCCGGTGGGTGAGTACCGTTTCCAGTTCCGTGGACTCACCCTGAATCCACTCGGCGTAGCTCACGTCACCCGAACGCTGTGGCGTGCCTACCACCACAATGTGTTCGAGGAAGGGCTGGCCGTCAACGATATCGGCCACTGACGGCCACAGCGACTCGTGAACCACCAACACGCGCGCCCGGCTGTCCTTGAGGATGTAGTCGTACTCGCGGGGGGTGAGGAGCGTGTTCATGCCCAAGGCGATGCCGCCGACTTTGAACGTGGCGAAGAAGGTCGCCACCCACTCGGGCCTGTCGGGACAGAGGATGCCCACCACGTCGCCTGGCCGCACCCCCAATTTCTTGAGCGCGTTCCCCACCTGGTTGACCTCGTTGGCTACTTCCTGAAACGTGAGGTTCCGCTCGTAGCTGTAAAGGGCCACCTTGTCGGCTCGGTCTGGCAGGTTGCGCTCGAGGATGTCCACAGCATTGTAGTTGATGGGAAGGTCGGATGCCCGCAGCACTTTCATAGTCCGCTCCTTTCTCAGTTATCAGTTGTCAGTAATCAGTGAGCAGTTTTGGGCGAAGGTTCGATGTGCTTCCCAATCGTCGTTACTTCTCTGTGGCGAGAATGTAGAAAAGGGAAGCTCTCGGCACCTCCAGAGAACCGCTCAGCAGCGCCTGCTGATCACTGTTCACTGCTTACTGATCACTGGAAGCAGGCCTCCACACCCACTTCGTCCCTTCGGGCGTGTCGCGCAGTTCTACGCCCAGTTCCTGGAGGCGGTCGCGAATCCAATCGGCCAAGTTCCACTGTTTCTGGGCCCGAAGCTGAGAGCGCACGGCCACAGCCAGCTCGATGAAAGGCTCTGCCTCTACGGCCCGCTGGGGCTGGCCGTCGCCCTGGAGCCGGAACCCCAACACTTCGAGCAGTTCGCGCAGCGTGGCCTGGGCCTCGGTGAAGCCAGGCCCGGCTACGCTCTCGTCCCGCGCCGCGTTGATGGCCCGCGCTAAGTCGAAGAGGCGGCCCAGGGCCAAGGCGGTGTTGAAGTCGTCGTCCATGGCCTCCTCGAAAGCCTGACGGGTTTCCAACGCCTTTCTCCGCAAGGCCTCGTCCTGTGGGCCGGGCAGGCCGCGCGGTGGGCGCAGGGCCGCGTAGAAGCGCTCCAGTCCGCGTTCGGCGGCGGCAAAGCTCTCGTCGGTGTAGGTGATGGGCCGGCGATAGTGGCTGGAGAGCACAAAGAGGCGCAGGGCGTTGGGGTCGTGGCGTTCGAGGATTTCCCCAATGGTCACCAGGTTGCCCAAGCTCTTGCTCATCTTCTCGCCGCCGAGCTGGAGCAGGCCGTTGTGCATCCAGTATTTGACAAAGGGCACGCACCCCGTGAAACTCTCGCTCTGGGCAATCTCGTTCTCGTGGTGAGGAAAAATAAGGTCGGCACCGCCGCCGTGAATGTCAATCTGAGGCCCCAGGTAATGAATGCTCATGGCCGAGCACTCGATGTGCCAGCCGGGGCGGCCAGGACCCCAGGGGCTGTCCCAGGCCGGCTCGCCCGGCTTGGACGCCTTCCAAAGGGCGAAATCGAGCGGGTCCTCCTTGCGCGCGTCCACGGCCACCCGCGCGCCGGCCTGCAATTCGTCCAGGCGACGACCGCTCAGCTTGCCGTAATCGTCGTCGGCACGCACCCGGAAGTAGACATCGCCGTCCACCACGTAGGCGTAGCCCTTTTCAATCAGGCCCTCGATGATGCGGATGATCTCGGGGATTTCCTGGCTGGCGTAGGGGTAAACGTGGGCCCGCTTGACGTTGAGGGCGTCCATCTGGCGCAAGAACTCGTCAATGTACCGCGCCGTGAGCTCTTGCCAGGAGATGCCCAACTCCTGAGAGCGCTTGATAATCTTGTCTTCGACGTCGGTGAAATTCTGGACATGACGCACGCGGTAGCCCCGGTATTCCAGGTAGCGCCGCACCATGTCGAAGACGATGTAGCTCATGGCGTGGCCGATGTGGGCACTGTCGTAAACAGTGGGGCCACAGACATACATCTTCACAAAGGGCGGGTCGAGTGGCTCGAACGGTTCCTTTTGTCGTGTAAGCGTGTTATAGATGTGCAGCATGTTTCCTGCTTTGTGCTCCTTTTTCTTGTTCCCGGCGAACGTGGACGGTTTCGTACCATCCCAAGGCAATCAGGCGCACGGCTGTGCGCTTGGAGACGCGCTCAGTGTTTATAACGATATCATATAACAGCGGGTCGCGCCAATCCACGTGATAGAAGCGCCGCAGGTACTCGGCGCGAGCATGGTCGCTGGCCCGCACCCGCTCGGCGGCCTGGGGTCTGGGCTGGCCGGTGCGCTGTTGAACCCGCGTCACACGCACTGGAAAGGGGGCTGTCACGCGCACGTGAAAGGCGTCAGGGCGGCCAGCAAGGATGACCTGAGCGCCCCGCCCCACGATGACAACGTGTCCCTCGTCGGCGATGGCCCGCACAACGTCGCCCAGCATAGCCACGTAGCTTTCCAACGTCGGCGCTACGGGCGGCAGCACCGGGGCCAAAATACCGCCAAAGGGCTGGGCGACGTTGTGCGGGCCATCGCCGACGAGGGACACGTTGTC